>JBAVVA010000131.1:0-5704 GCA_049697055.1 Candidatus Aminicenantales bacterium | reverse complement strand
CCAGTGGAGCACCCTGCTCGATGGAAACCCCAAAATGTTCTTTCCCCGGATTGAACCCGATTCCACCGTCCCGGCCGGGGCTATAAGCCTGAACGGCGTTTTGTATGTCTTCATGATGGACGTCACTCACTGGAAAGACATTCCCGACCCGGAGACTCGCGCCCGCCCGCTGCTCATCAAATCGTCCAACAACGGCGAATCATTTTCGCAGGTCTGGCTGGGCACGGAAGATGACAAATTCATCAATATCGCCCCGGTCCTGGGGGACCATCCCACCCTTCCCGGCCATCAGGTTGTCTACCTTTTCGGTTCAGGAAAATACCGGGAGGCGCCCGTCTACCTGGCCTACGCCGAACCCGGAGACATCGAGTCTCCGAATAGCTATCTCTATTTTAAGGGCCTTCAGGATAACCTGCCGCAGTGGACCTATTCTCAAAATGAGGCCGTTCCGCTGGTCAGGGGAGTCAAAGTCGGCGAACTCTCCGTTGTCTGGAACGAATACCTCCAGAAATATCTGCTGGCCTATTTTGATTTCGGAGCCCAGCCTTACGGCCTCACCCTGCGCGCCGCGGCCAAGCCCTGGGGGCCTTGGCCGGAGGGAAAGCTCGTTTTTGACGGGACAACCAAGCACGATTGGTATGAGCCTGCCTGGGGAGGGCCTTATGGAGGGTACCTGCTCCGTGAGTTGAACCGGGACGCCGGCCGGACTGTGTACTTCACTCTGTCCCTGTGGACGCCTTACAACATTTTTCTAATGGAATTGGACCTGGGCCGATTGTTCGGCAAGGGGACGACCAGGCCGCGCTAAAAAGGGCTGCCTCGCCAACTTGCCAAACCACTTGAGCTGGGTTAATATGTGTGAACTCCAAGCGGGAGAGTGGCGATGAAAGACGATAAGAAAGACGAATACCAGAAGGCGCTGGCCTCCTACGGTGAAGCTGTCAAGGCCTTCCGCCAGAGCAAGTTCGACAAGGCGGAGGAGCAATTCGCCTCCTTTATGGAAAAGCACGGCAACGAGCGGGAGCTGGTGGACCGGGCCAGAACTTATCTGAAGATCCTGAAAGAGCGGGTGGGAAAACCGCAGGAAAGGCTGACCGCCAAATCAGATGAAGATTATTATCTGTTCGGCGTTTACAAGATGAACATGGGCGATTATGAGGGCGCGCTGAAAATGCTGGAGAAAGCCAGGGAGGCCAAGCCCAAGGATGCCCGGGTCTTCTATCTGCTGGCCGAGCTCGCCTGTCTCACCAACGACCAAGAAACCTGCCTGGAGCATCTCAAGAAGGCCGTCCAGATGGACAAGTTCTACGGCATCCTGGCCCAGAACGAGGAAGAGTTCGACCCCATCCGGGAGGATAAGCGGTTCAAAGCCATTACCCGCGCCTCATGAGCCGCGATCTTCTCGCCCTTGTCCTGGCCGCCGGCCAGGGAACCAGGTTTAAATCTTCCAAGGCCAAAGTCCTGCACACGATACTGGGCCGGACCATGATCCGGCTGACGACCGACAGCCTCCAAGCCCTGAGGCCCAGGAAGCTCCTGGTCGTGGTCGGCCACCAAAAAGAGGATGTCGCCTCTGAAGTGGCCGGACCCCGGGTTGAGTTCGTCTGGCAGAGGACGCAGCGCGGAACAGGCCACGCGGTGCTGGCCGCCCGCTCCCGGCTTCAGGCCCATCCGGAAGCCGATGTCCTGGTCATCCACGGCGACCTCCCCCTCGTCACGCCGGAGCCGCTCCGGCAGATGGTCGCCCGCCACCGGCGGGCCCGGAACGCCCTGACCTTCATGACCGCCGACCTCGATGATCCCTCGGGATTCGGCCGCATCATTGAGGAAAGCGGCCGAACCCGAGTCGTGGAGCAGAAAGACGCGAGTCCCGAACAGAGAAAAATCCAGCGGGTCAATGTCGGCGTTTATGTTTTCCGGGTCCGGGACCTGCTGGCCGGCCTGCCCCGTATTTCCAACCGGAACAAGAAAAAAGAATTTTACCTGACTGATATCGTGGAAATCATATCGGCCGCGGGCAAAAAGGTAGAGCCTTTTTCGACCCCCAACCCAGAGGAGATCGTGGGGGTGAATACCCGCTATGAGCAGGCCAAGGCGGCCGAGGTCCTGAGGGAGCGGAAAGCCCGGGAGCTGGCCGAAGCAGGGGTCACCCTTCTCGACCCGCGGACAGCCTGGATCGACCTCGAAGTGCGGGTCGGTCCGGATACGGTCGTCCATCCCTCAGTCAGCCTGGAAGGCCGCACCCGGATCGGCGCCGGCTGCATCCTCCATCCCTTTGTCCAGATTGTCGACTCCGAGGTGAGCAACGGCGTCAGGATTTTGGGCTCCTCGGTCATCCGTGACTGCCGGCTCGAGTCTGGCGTCCAGGTCGGGCCCTTCGCCCACCTGCGGGCCAAGACCATCCTGAGGCCGGGGTCCAAGGTGGGGAACTTCGTAGAGATGAAGAACACCGTCTTCGGCCGCGGCTCGAAAGCCATGCACCTCTCCTACCTGGGGGACAGCACGGTCGAGGAAGAGGTCAACGTCGGGGCCGGGACCATCACCTGCAACTTCGACGGACTGACCAAGAACCCGACCCACATCGGCGCGGGCGCCTTCATCGGCTCGGGCACGGAGCTTGTGGCGCCGGTCAAGGTGGGCCGGGGCGCCTATATCGGCGCCGGCTCGGTCATCACCAAGGACGTCTCGCCCGGCGCCCTGGCTGTGTCGCGCAGCCGTCAGATTGAGCGGCCCGGCTGGGCCGCCAAGCGGAGCCGGAAGCGCGGCCGGACAAAGAGGTCCCGGGTGGCGGGAAAAAAATAACTTTTTCCCGCGGTCTCTCGCCTGGCTCTTTTTGACATCTCTGCTTGATATTCTTGAAATGATCTCTGGGTGGCCGACCGGAAGATCTAAAGCCGGCCCCCCTGCCAATCCTTGGGCACTGCTGCCGGCTTCCCAGCCGTCTCTCCTCTCTCTCCAGCCGCCCTTGACCTCTTTTTGAGTTTTAATTTGCGCTTCCCCTCGATGATTGATGGGAAAGTCGAACCAACGACGCTTACTCGGCCAGCGCTTCAAAAAGGAAATTAATATCCATTTTATTTCATGACGATCCTATCTACAAGAGCGGCCGTGTTCCAGTAGATGGCGAAACTGAATCTTTGCTGGTATTTAAAATTCAGGCTGAGTTGGATTCTGCGTGCCTTGGGCTTCTGTGGCTCCAAGGTTAGGTCAATCGTGCTGGCCCCGCTCCGGAGGGTTCGATGAAGAAGCGCCTTTCCGTCGATCAAGACCTCGAGCTCCTGATTTGATCGGTTATACCACTGCAGAGGCCCCTGGGGAAAAGGATTGAACAAGAAAATCCGGACGGGGATCGGCTTGTCCCTGGCACCCGGGTCGAGCGCGATCGTGCATGACTTTTGGCACAACCGATAGGTCCTGTCAAAGAAGAAATCATCCTGGCTGAAACCGGAGAGCCAGGTGATCCTCGTGCGAGGCGCGGGGATCTCTTTACCAGAAAACGAAAATGATTCCCTCTGGCGTGAAGAGGGAACGACAATCCCGTAGTAATCGAGATAAAAGACCAGGGGGAAGGACGCCTCGTCAGGATACGGGAGCTTGAGCGACCAGGAGCCCTCTTCCTCGGGAATTTTCATCATCGCCGAACTGAACCCGGGGATATGGGCCTGGAGGCGGTAGTGTTTGACCGGCCCCAGGCTTTTCCTCTTGAAAACGAGCTCAAGATATCCGGATCGGGGGATGGCTTTGTCCAGGACAACGGCAGGCGGGGATTGCGGCAGATCCCTCCGGAAGATCTGGGGAGGTATGCGGCTTTCCACTCCGGTGATAAGCCAGCAGTTGCCACATTCTTTCATCTTGTATTTCACGCCCAGCGTATCCAAGCACATCTGCAGATGCGCCGCCTCGTTATTTTCCACTGGTGGAGGCCCTTCTTTGACAAAGATAAAGTTGTCGCTCGGACTCAAATTCTCGCACATCAGTGTGTAGGGCGCATATCGGTTGGAGGTATAGGCATCAACGATGAGCTCTTCCTTGGACAGGCAGGTCAACAGATAAGCCCTCCAGTATTCCGCCCGCCAGTATCGCAGGCCGGTCCCTTTGAGACTCGAGACAATTCCTTCCATGGAGTGGTGGCTATCCCGGACGTCCGGAACACAGGCCAGGAAACCCTTCAGGCTGTAGGCGCCGAAAAAAACGAGAAGGAAAAATCCGGAGGCCATGAGTTGGACCCGGGGTTTCAACGACAAGAACAATGTCAGGAGAAGAACAGGCAGGCAAAAATACAGAGGATAGAGATATCGGACTACGTCTCTGCCGCTATGGGGCGATGCAAAATAAAAAAGGAAGAACAAAACAACGAAAAGGGGGATAAGGCCCTGGAATCTATATTTCTTGCGCACCGCCGCGCGGACCGCGAGCACCACGAAGCCCGCCAGGAGGAGGACGAGAACCGGAAGTATTGGGAATGCACTCTGGTCAGCCAACAAAGAACCCAGGTGGCTGGCGGCCTTCTTGATCTTAAACGCGTTGACGGCCTTCTCGCCGGAGGTCAGGAAGCTCAAGAGTCGGAAGTTTGTAAACGTTTCAAGGAGGAGCTGAGGCAAAAAACCCAGCAGGGCGTAGAGACCGATCTTAAAATATCCCGAGAGCCGGATCTTGACCCGGGCAGCGGCCACCAGGAGAGATGTCAGAATGAAACAAGCTGAGATGGGATGCGTCCAGAAGGCGAGTCCCATTAGAAACCCCAGTTGGGCCGCCCGGATGGTCTTTTCCTTGGTCTCGATTTTGTAAGCCGTATAAACCATGGCTGTGCACAGGAAAAGAATGAGAGGAAAGGCCGAGGCTTTGTCAAAGCTCATGACAATGAGGGGGGTGAAAGGCAGCGCATAGAAAGCCGATGTCGCCAGAGCGAAACGGGGCGAAAAGATCGCTCTCATCAGTAGGAAATGGACGGCCATAAAGGCCAGGTAGAACATAAGGGTCAAGAGGTTGGCGAGAAATATCGAGTAGCCGAACACCCAGAACATCAGCGCATAAAAATGGCTCGACAGGGAGCCTATGTAGTTCTGGCCATACAAGCATATGGGCGGGACTCGTCCCTCAGCGATGTGCTTACCCATGAGGACCATGACCGCGTCGTCGCTGGTCATCATCCCGGCGCCGTGGACGAAAAAAGGGATTCTGACAAGTCCAGCCAGGAGGAGAATCACGGCCGGCCCTATGAATTCTCTCGGCAGGCGAAAAGCGAATGGCCTGCTTTTGGGACCAAGAAGAGGAAGGAGCTTGATGATCAATATCCCGGCAAGCAGAAGGATGGGCACGAATGGCGGTATGGAGATGCCCCTGAATATCTCGAAATTGTCCTTGAACCACAGGAAGACGAAAGTGATATAAAGGAAGACAGATAAGATGTTCGGTCGCGCGCTAGGCCACGATTTTATTTTGCTCCTTCCGGATTCGAGAGCCGATACAATCCGGCAGAACGGGCCTTTCGGGGAAAAAAACAGATTATCCTTTTTGGCTGTAGTGGCCGAGCGAGCCCCATTGTATCGATGTTGCCTTTCAACCATCGTGGGGAAGTATAGAGAATAGCTCGAAAAGATGTCAACGACAGTCGCGGATGGATCATGGCCGGCTGTGGGCCAAGTACGGCTTCGAGACGTCCAGCGTTTTCCCGGAACAGAGGCTCAATACCTTTGGCTATGCC
>JBAVVA010000130.1:0-2319 GCA_049697055.1 Candidatus Aminicenantales bacterium | reverse complement strand
AAGTCCTTGCCGCCCGTCTCGCCCACGATGCGGGGATAGCTCTTGTAGTTCTTGATGTTGCCGCCGATGAGCTTCCACATATCGTGGAAAACGGCCGTGCTGCCGGTGAAATGGACGCCGGCCAGGTCCGCCTTAGCCAACACCGGGTCGCCCACGAAGCGGCCCGGGCCGGGAATGAAGTTGATGACGCCCGCCGGCAGCCCCGCCTCGGCCCACAGCTTAGTCAGGAAATAAGCCGAGAAGACGGCCGAGGAGGCCGGTTTCCACAGGACGACATCGCCCATCATGGCCGGCGAAGTGGGCAGGTTGCCGGCGATGGCCGTAAAGTTGAAGGGAGTCACGGCAAAGACGAACCCCTCCAGGGGCCGGTACTCCAGGTAATCCCAAATTCCGGCCGAGGAGTTGGGCTGCTCGCCGTAAATCTGAGTCATGAAGTAGGGGTTGAAACGATAGAAGTCGATGAGCTCGCAGGCCGAGTCGATCTCCGCCTGGTGGCAGGTTTTGGATTGGCCGAGCATGGTGGCCGCGTTCAGGATGAAACGGTACTTGCCGGCCAGCAGCTCGGCCGCCCGGAGGAAGATCGCCGCCCGGGAGATCCAATCCATCTCCGACCAGTCCCGCCAAGCCTTTTTGGCCGCCTCGACAGCCATCTCCACTTCCTTGGCCCCGGCCTTGTGATAGCGAGCCAGGACATGCTCGTGGTCATGCGGGCAGCGACAGTCGGCCAGGCTGCCCGTCCTGACCTCCTGGCCGCCGATGACCAGGGGAATGTCGATGGTTTCAGCCAGCACCTTCTGAAGCTGGTCCTTGAGGGCCTTCTTCTGGGAGGTCCCCGGCGCGTAGCTCAGGACCGGCTCATTATAAGGAATGGGAATTTTCACCGTGCCGTTCATTAAATCCTCCTTAAAAAAGCGGCGGACGAAGGGTCATGACCAAAAAGACTAATAATTATAAAAGAACAAAGAGTAAAGAACAAACGCGGCTAGGGTTTCTTCGGGTAACCCACTGACTGGGCAAAAATGATCTTCTGCTCGGGCCGGAGGTTCATGGTTTTAGCCAGGGACTCTCTGTCCAGCATCCCCCGGACCACCGTGGCCAGGCCCTCGGAGGCACAATAGAGGTAAACATTCTGGCTGATGAAGCCGGTGTGGGCAGCCGAGTAGAAATTTTTGTCCTCGTCCGTCCCCCGGTTGATCTTCGAAAAATCAGCGACATAGACCAGGTCCAGGGGGACATCTTTGACGAATTCCTGTTTCCCGGTCGCGGCCCGGACGTCCTGGTCGAGGACGGGCTTCAGGCTGTGCACCTTGACGTCGTAGAGATAGAGGCCGCTTTTGAGGGCAACGTAGATATCGATATTCTGCCAATTGACGGCCGAGGGCGCTGTCCGCTTCCCCGACTCGGTCCGGTTGATGCCGTCGGCCGCCCAGAGAAGATCCCCCAGGACCTGGAGCGGGAGCTCTGCGGAGGTGAACTCGCGCGAGGAGGCGCGGGCGGCCAGGGTCTGCATCAGGGGCTTGCCTCCCTCCAGGCGCGGTTGGGGAAGCTTGATCTCCTGGAGCTCCGCCGCCTGGCAGAGGGCCGGGACGATTAAAGCGAAAACAAAAAACCAGATGATCAATGAAACAGTTTTAATCATAATGTCTCCTTTATACTAATTGTCTTTCCACGACTGAACTTCGAACGGTCATAAAATATATCATTCTCCAGGCGCTGCTCCATCTTAGCCTTGCCCTTGCCAATTATCAAGCCATCATAGCCTAATCACAGCTCAATTCTTGACATCCCGGCCGGGCCGGACTATCCTCCCGGCTAAGGAGGATGGGGCCCAATGATCATCCAGCCGACCAGAAAAATTTTCATAATCGTCCCGTTGTTAATGCTGGCTGCCGGAGGGGCGATCGCCCTGGCCACGGCCGTCGGCCCCTCCAAAAACGGACCGGCCTATTCGCCAGCCTGCGGCGGAGCGGCCAGCGTCGTCCAGGATGCCATCATCATCGACCACACCTGCACGGACCTGGCTTCGATACCGCCCGAATGGATCGAGCAGGCCAAGGACCGGCTGCGAGTGAGCTACGGCCATACCTCCCACGGCAGCCAGCCCATCACCGGGATGCAGGTCTTAATGGACAATGCGTCCTATGCCGGGCTGTATGACTTCATCACCGACGGCTCTGTGGCCGCCGGGAAGCTGTCCATCGCCGACACCGAGCCGGAGGGCGACCTGGGCAGCCCGGACCGGGTCACCTGGTCTTCCCTAACCCGCAATTACCTGAAGGGAGCGGGCGGGGACCGGAATGTGGTCATCTGGTCCTGGTG
>JBAVVA010000129.1:0-16937 GCA_049697055.1 Candidatus Aminicenantales bacterium | reverse complement strand
AGCCTCGAGCTGGGACCGCTGTCCTATTCGGACGACCCGGAAGCCGTCGATGCTCTTATCGCCTCTCGCCTGAAGGCCGCCGGGAAGCCAGTAGCCGTGGGACAATATAATGAAGCTCGGACCGCCTACTCCGGGAAAAGCTTCGAGGTCAAAGTCAACGACGGAACCGAGATGAGGTCGGTGCACCTGGGCATTGATCTTTTTTTGCCTTCGGGATCAGCGGTGTTGGCGCCCCTGGACGGCGTCATCCATAGCTTCCAAGACAACGCCTCCGGCCAGGACTACGGCCCGACCATCATCCTGGAACATTATATCCCCGGCGGCCCGGCCTTTTTCACTCTGTACGGGCATTTGAGCAGTAAGTCGCTGGACGGCCTCCGGGAGGGGGCGCGGGTTCGGCGGGGCGACAAGATCGCCGAGATCGGACAGACCTCAGAGAATGGCGGCTGGCCTCCTCATCTTCATTTCCAGATCGTGGCCGACCTGCTTGATCGAAAGGGCGAATTCCCGGGCGTGGCGCTTCCCAGCCGGAGATCGCTCTGGCTGGGAATCTCGCCTGACCCAAACCTCATCCTCAAGGTCCCGGAGAGCGAATTCCCGGCCCCCTCACCCAGCCGGGAAGAGATTCTTCGACAGAGGCAGGCCCGGCTGGGGCCGTCGCTCAGCGCCTCCTACCGACGGCCCTTGAAGATCGTCCGCGGATATAAACAATATCTCTATGACCAGGACGGGCAGGCCTACCTCGACAGCGTGAACAATGTGCCCCAGGTGGGGCACAGCCATCCGCGGGTTGTTCGCGCCATCCAGAGTCAGGCGGCCGTGCTCAACACCAATACCCGCTACCTGCACGACAACATCGTCGAGTATGCGCGCCGCTTAAGCCAGACCCTGCCCCAGCCGCTTGGAGTGTTCTTCTTCGTAAACAGCGGGAGCGAGGCCAACGACCTGGCCCTGCGTCTGGCCTGGGCCCACACCGGCCGCCGTGAGGTTATCGTAGTGGACGGTGCCTATCACGGCAACCTGAGCTCTCTCGTCGAGATCAGCCCTTACAAGTTCGACGGGCCGGGGGGCAGGGGTGCGCCTCCTCACGTCAAAAAAGCCCTTCTGCCGGATGTTTTTCGCGGGCCCTTCCGGCGGCCCGACCCCGAGGCGGGACGGAAATACGCCCAGTCCGTGGAAGAGGTCATCGAGGGTTTGCGCCTCCGGGGCCTTTCGCCGGCTGCCTTCATCGCCGAATCCTTGATGAGCTGCGCCGGACAGATTGTCCTTCCGGACGGCTATCTCCGGTCCGTTTACCGGGCCGTGCGGGCGGCCGGCGGCGTCTGCATCGCTGATGAGGTCCAGGTCGGATTCGGCCGGGTGGGCACCCACTTCTGGGGGTTTGAGACCCAGGGGGTCGTTCCCGATATCGTCACTCTGGGCAAGCCCATGGGCAACGGCCACCCGCTGGGCGCGGTTATCACCACGCCCGAGATCGCCGCCTCCCTCCGTACCGGCATGGAATACTTCAACACCTACGGCGGAAATCCTGTATCCTGCGCTGCGGGGCTGGCCGTGCTGGATGTCATCCGAGACGAAGGCCTGCAGGCCAATGCTCTGGCCGTAGGGAACCATCTCCGGGCCGGCTTGGAGAGGTTGAAGGGCCGGCATCCTCTCCTGGGCGATGTCCGCGGCCTGGGCCTGTTCCTCGGGCTCGAGCTCGTCCGGGACCGCCGGACGCTCGAGCCGGCCGATGCAGAGGCGTCCTATGTTATCGAGCGGATGCGGGACAAGAGGGTTCTGGCGAGCACCGACGGTATCTTCCGCAATGTCATCAAGATCAAGCCGCCTCTGGTTTATACCAAAGACAATGCGGACACTTTCCTGGGGAAACTTGAGGAAGTTCTGCAAGAAGACGTTTTGAACCTGCCTTGAGGGCGGTCTATCAATCGGCCCTGGCTTGCCGCCGAATCGGTTAGTTGCCGGCTTCCAGCAGGTGCTTAACCTTATCGAACGTCGCCAGGACCTGCTCGATGTGGGCGTCTGTGTGGCTGGCCATATAGCTGGTCCGCAGCAGGGACATATTTGTGGGGACGGCCGGCGGCAGGGCCACGTTGGTGTAAACACCCGACTCCATGAGGATCTTCCAGGCCTGCAGGGTTTTCATCATATCGCCGATGATGATGGGGATGATGGGCGTCTGGGACTCGCCGATCTGGTAGCCCATGGTCCGCAGCTCCCGGCGCATCCGTTCGCCTATGGCGTTGACACGGGTGACGCGCTCCGGCTCCTGTTCGATGACTTCCAGGCAGGCCAGGACGGTGGCCACACAAGAGGGTGTCAGGCTGGCGCTGAAAATGAAGGGCCGGGCAAAGATCTGAAGCCAGTGGATGACGTCCTTCCGGCCGGCGATGAAACCGCCGATCGAGGCGAACGATTTGCTGAAGGTGCCCATGATCAGGTCCACCTCCTTGGTCAGGTTGAAGTGGTGGGCTGTGCCCCGGCCGCCTCCCAGGACACCCAGAGAGTGGGCGTCGTCCACCATCAGCCTGGCCCCGTACTTTCGGCATAAAGGAGCGATGTCCGGCAGGGGGGCGATGTCGCCGCCCATGCTGAACACTCCGTCCACCACCACCAGCTTGCCCGGCTCCGGGGGCAGGGATTTGAGGATCTGTTCCAGGTCGGCCGGGTCATTGTGTTTGAAATGCCGGACGTGAACCTTCTTCTGGACCTTGGCCATGCGCACGCCGTCTACGATGCTGGCGTGAACTTCCTTGTCGGTGATGAGATAATCTTCCGGGTCCATCAGGGCGGGGATGCTGCCCAGGTTGACCTGGTATCCCGTGCTGAAGACGAGGGCGGCCTCCAGCCCCACAAACTTGGCCAGTTTGTTTTCGAGTTCGAGATGCATCTGGAGCGTCCCGTTGAGGAACCGCGATCCCGTGCAGCTGGTGCCGTACTTACGGATGGCTTCGATGGCCGCTTCTTTGACCTTGGGGTGGGTGGTCAAGCCGAGGTAGTTATTCGAGCCGATCATGATCAGCCGCTTGCCGTTGATGATGACTTCTGGGCCCTCGGCCTGCTCGATGGGGATAAAATAGGGAAACATGCCCATTTGCTGGACTGTCCGGGGATTGGTCGGATATCCGTACTTTTGGGCGACTTTAGGGTCGGAATAAAAACCCGCGCACTTATCGAAAAGGTCCATATTGTCTCCTTTCAGGATGACCGTCTCCCGGTCCGGAGCACGGTTCTTGCTGGAGAGTGAATTGTGGAAACCGTTTTCCGCACTGGCCGATATTATACAAAATTTGGGCCTATGGAGCAAGCTTCCCCTTGCCGGGGAGCATCTGGGCTGAGGCTGAGGGGTCATTGTCCCGGGCTCAGTTGACAATGGAATTGATTTTGACTATATTATCTATATAGGAATTGTAGTATATAAAGAGAGAGGTCGGATGAGGAACGATCGATATTGGCTTCGACCGGCGGCCCTGGGAATGCTGATGGCGCTGTCGATATGGGGGAGCACCTTGTCCCGGCCGGCCCGGGCCGTGGCCGAGGAGGGAGCCCGAATGGCGGCCCCCGAGGAGAAGCTTATCGTTTACAAGCCTTTGCCCGGCCCCCAAAAAAAATGCTGGATCGACGAGGCCGTCTATTTCACTTATGAGTTCAATGAAAAGCCGAAGATGGGAATGGTCATCCTCAAGGTCCGGGTTTTCAACAAAAAGGGCGATAAAATTGTTCCCTTCGCCATTAAGGGCCGGTCGGACATGCCCGCCATGAGGGGGGCTCATGATTCCGGCGACCAGGATTTCAAGCTCAACAAGCGGAACGACTACCTGCTGCCGGTGAACATTGTCATGCCCGGGGATTGGGAGATCCGTCTTACCTTTTATAAAGGGGACAACCCGGTTTACTATGGCAGCCTGACTTTCAGTGTCTAAAACGCTTCGACTCGGCTTTCTGCTCCTGGCCTTAGCCGCCTCGCCCCTGGCTGCTTCCAGCTATCTTTTCTATCTGGAAGCTCAAGGCCTAGCCGGGTATTCGAGCGCTACTCATAAGGCCGTTTTTTACTCCTCCAGCCCGGAAGAGGCCATGCAAAAACCTAGCTTGGGGTTCGACTATGTTCAGCGGTTTTCGGATGAATACGGCGATACGGGAGTTCTGTCCCTTCAATTCCGGCTGACCGCCAATATCGAGGGCGGGCCGACCCTGGAGCCTCAGGTCTACAACGGCTTTCTCAAGCTGAAACTCGGCCTCCTTGATTTGTGGGCCGGCCACAACCGGCCGAGGTTCGGGTTGTCGGCCGACATGGACAACCATGGCTTGCTCCTCCAGGCGCTGTCCATGAACGGGTTCGGGTTTGACCGCGATTGGGGAGTGGGCCTGGAAAAGGACCTGGCCTGGGGCCAGGCCGGATTGTCTTTAACTTCCGGCTCCGGGATGGCCCTTTATCTCAAAGGCAATTATTTTATGGCCGCCCGAGTCTCTTTGGGCATTCTGGCCCGGGACAACCTGAGCCTTGGATTTTCGGCGGGTTTCGGAAAGCTGCTGGATGTTATGGGCATCAACTTGCTGTCCGAGAGGCCGCGGCCGTTAGCCGCGGCCGGGGTCGATTTCACCCGTTTCTGGAACAACCTGGAAAGCCGGCTGGAGTTCATGGCCGGCCGGCTGGCCGGCCAGCCGGCCTATGCCTTGTTCTGGAGGGTGGGGGCCGGATTTCTCGAGGAGAACCGGCTCAAGCTCGAAGTCCAGCCCATAGTCTTCAGGAAGGAAGGCCTGACCCGAGTTCTGCTTTCTGCCGGGGCCAGCTTCCCGATTGCGGAGGACTGGACGCTGCGGGGGATGGTCCAATACGACCGGGAGTCGAAGGAGGTCCTCTTCGTTCTCCAGGTCTATTTTTATAAAGGCTTACGTTTTTGAAGAGCCGGAGGAATCCAATGGTGCGTCGAGCCTGGACCGTTCTCCTTTCTCTGCTGGTGGCTGTCCCTCTCTTTCCCGCCGTCGGCTGCGACCTCAACGACCCCGACCGGGATGTGAAGCGGCTTTTTCCCGAGTCGACCGGCTACCGGACTGTCTATGTCTCGGTGGCTGAAAAAGGAGGTTCGCAGCTCCTCCACCGCATCGAGGCGCGGCTGGGCGATACCTTCAAAGGACTGTACGAGACCGCGGACGTGCCTTACACCATGTACCAGATTTTTAAAGGGAAAGAGCTCATCGGCTATATCCACGGGGTCAACCAGAAGGGCCAGTACGGCGGCCTGCAGGTCTTCCTGGCCCTCGACCTCCAGGGCAACATCCGTTCCTTCTATTTCCAAAAATTGACCTCCCAATATGCCAAGCTGCTCCGGGATCCTTCCTTCGGCCGGCAGTTCGAAGGGCTGAACCTGAAGGATTTCTACGGCTACGACGTGACCGCCGGGACGGCCCGGAGCGGAAGCCGGGTGGCGGCCCTTCACAACCCGGCTCCCCAGGCCGAGAGCGATTTTCGGGCCTCTCTGCGGGCCGTCAAGAAAAACCTCATCCTGGTGGATGAATTCTTCCTGGGGAACAAATATTTGGAATTTTTACCCAAGTCTTAAGGAGCATGGTAAACCATGACCATGAAGATCAATATCTATCAAGTAGCGGCCAAGAATTTATTCCGCAAGAAGACGCGCAGCGCGCTGACCGTCCTGGGCATCGGCCTTTCGGCCTGGGTGCTGCTCAGCCTGCTTGGATTCAATCGCGGCTACGAAACGGCCCTCAACAAGGATATCGACAACATGGGCTTCCAGGTCCTGCTCACGGCCAAAGGCTGCCCTTATGAGGCGGCCACTCTTATGCTCAAGGGCGGAACCGGGTTGCGCTACATGAACGAGTCGGTCCTCCAGGACATCCTCCGCCACCCTGAAGTGGAGAAGGTCACGCCCATGCTCATGCAGGCCGTCTTCGACCCGAATAAGGGCGAGAGCGGCGGCATCAACGCCTACCTGGGAGTGGACCCGGCCACCTTTCCGGCTATGAAATCCTATCTCAAGTTCAAGCAGGGCGCCTGGTTCACCGATCCCCGGGCCCATGAAGCCGTGCTGGGCTACGAGGTGGCCGAGCTCGAGCAGCGCGAGGTGGGCGACCTGCTCCTCATCCCCGAGAAGAATATCGAGCTTCGGGTGGTGGGGGTGCTGACTCGCTCGGGGACGCAGGACGACGGCACGATCTTCGTCCCCCTGCGCATGCTGCAGAAGGAGTTCGGCCAGGAGGGACGGATAACCGCAGAGGGTATCAAGGTTCAAAAACAGGCCAACCTCACCGCCCTGGAGAACAAACTCTATGACCTGCCCGATGTCCAGGTGGTGTCCATGGCCCAGGTCAAGCAGACCATCATGAGCCTGGTCTCCACGGCCAAGGTCATGGTCCTGTCCATCGCCCTGATCGCCATCCTCATCGCCATGCTGGGCGTGGTCAACACCATTCTCATGTCGGTCATCGAGCGCTACCAGGAGATCGGCATCATCAAGAGCATGGGGGCCATGCCCTGGGACGTGTTCCGTATGATCTGGACCGAGACGGTCATCCTCTGTCTCCTGGGCGGAGCGGTGGGCATCGGGTTTTCGTTGGCCCTGTCCAAGGCCATGGACATACTGATCCGCCGGCTCCTGCCCTACACGCCCACCGGCAGCCTGGTCGCGGTCAACAGCGGCCTGACTTTCCTGACCCTGGCCGTCATTCTGGGGATCGGGCTCCTGAGCGGCATCTATCCGGCCTGGCGGGCCTCCCGGGTCCGGCCGCTGGAATCCATCCGTAGCGAAGGAGATTGACATGAACCGGCAAGCTGTGGCCCTTGAAGCGCAGAACCTGAAAAAGATTTATCGGCGGGGCAGCGAGGAGATCGTAGCCGTGGACGACATTTCGTTGACAGTCCACCGGGGAGAATTCCTCTCTTTTGTCGGCCCTTCCGGCTCGGGCAAGACGACTCTGATCAACATCCTGGGTTGCCTGGATAACGCCACTTCGGGCCGCTTGAGGGTTTGCGGCCGGCCCGTCTTCGACGGCCAAAAAGGACTGTCCGAGACTGCCCTGACCCGCATCCGCCGCCAAGTCTTCGGCTATATTTTCCAAAAATTTTATCTGGTCCCCACCCTGACCGTGATGGAGAACGTTCTCCTGCCCTTCGCTTTCTTCAAAAAGCCCGAGGCGCCGGACGACCCGCTGGACATCCTGAGGTTCCTCGGCCTGGAAAAGAGGACCCGCCACCGTCCGGCGGAACTATCCGGGGGGGAGATGCAGAGGGTGGCCATCGCTCGGGCCCTGATCAACAAGCCGGAGATCCTGCTGGCCGACGAGCCCACCGGAAACCTCGACACCAAACGGAGCGAAGAGATCGGCCAAGTCCTCAAGATGTTGAACAAGAAGGAAGGCCTGACCATCCTCCTGGTGACGCACAACCCGACCCTGGCCCGGGTCGCCCAGCGGACCATCACTTTGAGGGACGGCCGGATCTCCTCTTGACGAAGCGGCGCCTGGACGCCGCGGATGACTATGAATCCAGGGCTTTTTCGATCTTTGTCCAGAAACGGCCCTCCAGCTCGACCTCCAGGCTGTAGGCCCTGACCGCTCGACTCAAGGAACAAGCGTTGGCAAAGATTTTCTGGCGGAGAGATCTGGCTCGGTCCTGGTCCATGAACCTCAGGAAAACGGAGAGAATCTCATGGCTGGAACGGCTGAGATAAATGGACGCTTCGCCCTGTCCGATGGGCTCGGCCTTGTCCTCCTCGGCTTTTTTCAGGAAAAAGACGGCCCCCAGGGGCACCTGGCTTTCCACCTTCCATGTTCCTTCGGACCGTTTCCAGAGATAGTCGCTCCAGGTGGCGAAGGGGTGGGCCTGGAAGCCTTCCCGGCCATTGGGCAGGATGAGGCAGGTGTCGTCGCACAGCGCCTTCCAGGTCGCCGGGAGGCGGCGGGCGCAGGTGGATTTTCCGGTGCCGCCGGAACCGGCCAGGGCAATACCGAGGCCGTTTTTTTCCAGGAGAGCGGCATGGAGGACAAGACCCTCCCCGATGACGACCGGCTCGTAGAGGGCATAGCAGGACTTGGCCATGTTTTCCACGGCCATTTCCTCATGGCTGAGCCAGCGGACCTCCAGGACGGCGTCGGGGATGTCGGGATGAGTCCGAATTGTGGCCGGATTTATGGCCTGCGATGTCCATCTCTTTGGGGGAAGACCGGCCGCCGCGGCGAAGGATTGAAAATCATCATCCGGATCCGCGGCCAGGTCGTGGCCCTTAAAAAAAAAGAGCCTTCGGGCTTCTTGCCTTCCGGCTTGTTCCCCCTTCCAGGGTTTGAGCTCCAGGATGTGGGCGAATCTGGCCAGCCAATCTTCGGTGCCTTCCGCCCCGATCAGGTGCCAGGTCGTCCGGCCCAAATCCAGACGGAAGCCCGCCTTCTCGACTCGACTGAGCTTGTCCAAAGTCATCAGCTATTTTTCAATAGCCGGCTGGCGGGGAAGAGCCCCAGCCGGAGCGCTTCATCGCAGTACCAGAAGGGAGCGAAGAGGTTCTTCCGGCTGTAATAGTTCTGGGCGATGCAGCTTCCCAGGCAGAGGGCCTTCATCAGACACTGGCCGCAGACCCCCTCCAGCTTGCCGGGTAGGCCTTGGCGGATTTCATTGAGGATGGGATTGTTCTGCCAGACGTCCGCCAGCCTGTCTTTGGAAGCATGGCCGAAAATAAGCTCGGGGACCTGCTCGCCGATCCCGCACAGGGCGTAAGACCCATTGGCCAGTACGCCCAGGATACCGAAAATGCCGCAGCGGGAGCATCCATCCCCCTCCTGGCCGTACATCCGGCCCAGCGGCTTGAAGGCGGCCGGATGATGGAAGATGAGCCTGAGCTTTGTTTTGGCCGAGAGCTCGTTTTCCACCCAACGGCCCAGCTCGACCAACTCGGCTAGGGAGAGGGCTTCGCCCCGCTTGAACATTTCCTCGCCCCGGGCGCAGGGCATCATGACATTGTACTTGACCGAGCTGGCCCCCACGGACTCGGCCAGCCGGACGATGGATTCAACCTGATGTCTATTGCGTCGCATGACGGTCAGGATGATCTGAGGCTGGATGTTTGCCTCAACCAGGTTCCTGATGCCCCGGAGGGCGGCCTCAAAACTCCCGGGCACTCCGCGCACCCATTCATTCGTCTCGGCGTCCGACCCGTCCAGGCTGACCGAGACGAAGCGGCCCGGACATTTGGCGATTTCCTCGGCCAGCTCCTTGGTGCAGAGGAGGCCGTTTGTTTCGATGGTGCAGCTGACCTCCTCGCGGCGGGCCAACTGGAGTATGCGGAAGATGTCGGGGTGCAGGAGGGGCTCGCCGCCGGTGAGCTTGATCCCGGAGAGCCCCAGCGGCTTGGCCTGGGCCACGATGTCCTGGATACTGTCGAAGGGCAGGCTGGGATAGACGGCCTCGCCGGATTGGAACTTGGGCGCGATCCAGCAATGGCGGCAGGCCAGGTTGCAGCCTTCGGTGAGATAAAAATAAAGGGAATTCAAGGGGATGATCCGGCGCTCCTGGGGAGCCGAGGCCGGCTTTGCGGATCTCGTCCCCGTTCTGACGGCGGGGAGCTTCCGGTTCGAAGCCCGGGGCCGGGCCCTATCCTTCGGTCTCCGCGACGGCCCCTTCTTCGGATTCCGGGAGCCAGCCGTCATTCCGCCGACTCCTCGGGTAGCCGGCCGCCTTCCTCAAGGTATTTGCGCAGACAGGCGTCCGGGCTGGGATGGTCCACTTGGCCCAGGAGCGCGTAGGCCAGGGCCGGGCAATTCCCCGTGCAATAGCTGAGGTAAGGGCAGCCTCGGCAGAACTCGAAATCGCCCAGGGCCTTCGACCGGCGCTCCCTGATCTTCCACAATTCGGGATGGTTTTGCCAGATATCCTGGAGGCTGTCGCGGTTGATGCGGCCCAGCTCGATATGGCTGAGCATGTTGCAGGGCACGTAGACGCCGTCGCTGCGGACGGCGATCTTGCTGAAGGGGCAGCCGCAGCCGGTCAGGCGGCCGCCCTCGGGCAGAGAACCCAGGCCATCCCGGCGGGCTTTCTCCATCTTCAGCCAGTCCCGGCCTTCGGCCAGCGGCCCGGCTTGAGCGCTGATCCGGCCTTCGTATTTTTTCACCAGCTTGAGGAGAGTGGTCATGGCCAGATACCGCTCCTCGCTGGTGAGCTGAACCTGTTCCGTGTTTTTCTGGCAAAGGCCCATGTAGCCGGCCGAGTTAGTGGAGAAGGAGGGCAGGCCGATGTCCTCCAGGAGCAGGCGGGCAATATTGTCCAGGTCCCGGACGTTCTGCCGATGGATGGTCACCCGCACCGCGGCGCTGACTCCGTTTCTCTGCAGGGTCCGGATCCCCTGCACGGCCTTGTAGAAACTCCCCTGACCCCTGAAGGAGTCGTGGGTGATCGATATCGAACCGTCGATGGAAACCTGGACGAAATTGCATCGGCCGGTGGAGGCCAGGAAAGCGGCCAGCTCCTCGGTGATTAGGGTGCCGTTGCTCAGGATGCTGAACCGCATCCGGTTGCGGACGATGCCCCGGATGATATCCGGAAGGTCCTCCCGGATGAAGGGCTCACCGCCGGCCAGGCAGACCTCGGTCACGGCGCAGCGGTTGAGCTCCTCGAAGAAGCGGAGCCATTCGTCCCGGGGCAGGTCCTGCTTGACGTCGGCCGGGCTGGTATAGAAATAACAATACCGGCAGCGGAGGTTGCAGCGGTCGGTGATGTCGATGTCTACGGACTTGGGCGTACGCATGACGCGCAGCTTGGGCCGCTGCCTCTCCGCTTGGGGGGCGGCTGTGGTCATCCCTTCACCTCGTAGCCGGCCAGGCCCTGTTTCACCAGGTCGGCCACGAAATCTTGGGCATGCTGGCCGACATCCTCGGGCACGTCTTCGCAGCTCTCCCGGACGACCTTGACGATGTCCTCCAGGGTGTGTTTCCCGTCAAGCTGCTTCCAGACCAGGACGCCGGTAGGGTTCAGGGCATAGCCTTCGGCTGTGTCCGGGTCGAAAAGGACGGCCCAGTCGTCGAATTCTTCCCTGAGAATGACGGAAGGGTTGGCCATCGGCTTGTCCTCGGACATAAGAGCCTCCATTTTCCGAACATTAATGATACACTATTTCTATTGTTTTGAAATCCCCCTCCGGCTGGCTTCTCTGGCAAGGTCGGCAGGCGGGCTTTGTCGAGGCTAAACAAGGCCGCGCCGCCCTCAATCCTTCTCCCAGCTCTGACTTTGAACTCTGATCGATGGAAAATCGGGGGAAGTCCGGCCCGGAAACCTTGACTCTATGTATCAATTTTTTTATAGTAAGGGAAAAAGGGCGGACTGACATGATCAGCTGGCGGGGATCGCGGGGAAGCCGTGTCTTTCTCTCGATCTTGATTGCCTGGGGCGGGGCTGGGACGGTCCCCTCCCTCCGGGGACAGGTTCAGGCCACCCCCCCGCCGGCCCTGCTCATCGAGCACACTCCTCTCTCCATATTCACCCCCTCGGCCGCTCTTGAGTTCCGGGCCCGGGTCTCCGCGCCGGTGGACTGGATGGGCGTTTTTCTCAGGTTTAAGGGCATCGACGAATTCCAGGCCCGGCCCATGACCCAATCTGATGAGGGCTCCTATGTTTTGGAGTTTGATACGTCGGTCCTGCCGGATATCGTCTTTGAATATTATTTGGCGGCGGGGACGCCGGCCGGTATCGTGACCTTCCCCTCCTCCGGGCCGGCCGGGCCGCTGCAGGTCAAGGCCAGTGCGGCCGGCCCCGGGCCCGAGATCCCCGGCGACATCACTCCGCCTCAGGAGGAAACGGCCCCGGCCCCGCCCCCTGAGCCCGGCCTCCCCTTCCCGGTCAAACTCAGCGGAAGCGGCCTGGCCGTTCTTGGGGAAAGTGCACCCCTGCCCGGTGCGGAGAAATTTCCCGCCGCGGGCAACATCCGTTTTTTTCTCATGCCTCCGCCGCAGGGCGCCTTCAGCATCAATATTGATTCCAACTTCAGCTACACCAACACGCCGCTGGCGGGGAACGGGCCGGTCGACCTTTCCAACCTGAACGCCGCTTTTTTCATCTCCGGCCATACCTTGCGGGCCGGGGACATCTCCATCAACGAGTCGGACTATTCGGCCCAGGGCATCGGCCGCCGGGGGTTCGAATACGCTTTCGACGACCAGAAGGCCTATTTTCATATTTTCACGATCAACTCGCAGGAAGTGAAAGGCTTCAAGGGGTTCGGCCTGCCCAGGTCCGAGGTCGCCATTTGGGGAGGCGCGGCCGGCTACCGGATCCTGGGCGAAGCTCTTTATCTCAAGGCCCTCTTCATCACCGGCCGGGACAACCCTTCGCAGGCGGTAAATGCCGTCATACCGGCAAATGTGCCGGGCTCGGGCGGACGCCAAGGCCAGGTCCTGGCGGTCACTGAAGAGACGAGGCTGTGGTCAAACCTTCTGACCTTCAAAGGCGAGTTCGCCCACTGCCGCTATGATGCCGACCTCAGCGACCAAGCCGGCCCCGTCTCGGGAAACGCCTTCACCCTCGGCACCGGCTTTGCCTCGGGCGTTTTGACCGCCGGCCTGACCTACCGCTATGTGGACCGCGATTTCAACTCCATCGGGCTTCAGTACTTGGCCAACAACCGCCGCGGACTGGAGGCTACGGTTGGGTTGAGCCGAGATATTTTCAGCCTGACCGGTTCCCTGGTCACCCAGCGCGACAACGTCGGGGACGATCCGGCTTCGGCCACCACCAGCAATTTCGACGGCAACCTCAATATGTCGCTGGCCGTCACGCCCAAGGCCCAGATCGTCCTTGGCTACCGGGCGGGACGCCAAAAGACGGAGCCGGGCTCAAGCCCGGCCCTGCCCCAGGACAGCGTCACCGATGAATATTCAGGGTCGGTCAACCTCATGGTGGGACAGTCTTCCTCGTTCAACCTGACCGTAATTTCGTCGCGCCTCCAGAGCCAAGCCAGCCCCGAAACGGCGGGCTCGACCCTGACCCTCAACCTGGGCGGCGCCCTGAGGGCCGGAGAATGGCTGAGCCTCAGCCCGACCTTGGGCGTTTCGACACGGAAGGATACCTTCACCGGCCATCGTTCGGACACGCTCAGCGCCATGGCCGTGGGCGAGGTTTTTTTCCTGCCCCAGGCCTGCTCGATGTTCCTCTCCAGCTCCTACAGTCTTTCGAATTTGCCGGGAACGGGCGGAGCGGCCTCCCAGACGCTCGACCTCACCAGCGGCCTCAACATTTATCTCAACCGGCTGGTCAAGGTCGAAGGTCTGCTCCTGTCCCTCAAGGGCAATTTTGGTTTTAATGAGGCCCTGGGTGTGCGGACCACCAATTGGAGGGTTTTGGCCCAATGCGACCTTTCGTTCTAAAGGAATAAAACCATGCGGTATGGGATCAAAAAATTTGTGGCCTTGGCCTGGGGCCTCTTGACGGCCGCCGTGGCTGTCAGGGCGTCCATCATTATCGTGCCCAGCCAGCCTAACCTGGAACAGCTGGTCACCCTTACCGTCACCGACAGCCTGACCATCGAACCCAGCCAGGGGGTGAACTGGGACTTCGGCGACGGGTTGACTTTCACCGGGTTGTCCGTCACCTCCACTCATACCTATCTCAGTAGCGGGACGCTTACGGTGCGCGTTTCCTATATGGCCAGACCGGCCTCGGGCGGACCGACGCTCATCCCGCGAACCGGCCAGGCTCAAGTCACGGTCAGTGAAAGACGGGTGGTAATCTTCAGCCCGGCCAACCCGGTCGTCGGCCTGGCTGTCACCTTCCAGGCCATGAATTTTCTGGGGCAGTTTGTTCGCTGGAATTTCGGCGACGGCAGTCCGCCGCTGACTTCGGGATTGACCGTGACCCATACCTATCGCCGTCCCGGGGCCTTCATCGTCTCGGCCCTGGACCACGGCGGGGACTCCCTCTTTCCCATTCAAGCCTCGGTCATGGTCAAGGCCGGCGAGGTCATCGGCCCCCGGGCGACTTTCAAAATCTCCTTCCTCCAGCTTCGCTTCGATGACGGCAAATCCTACAAGGTTGTGCCCAAGAACGTACTCGGACTCAAAGCTTTCGTCGATGTCAAATTCGAGGGCAGCGGCATTCTTAATTTTGAATGGCTGGTGGACGGGGCGATCTTTCGGCAGGAGACCCGGACGCTCACCTTCGCCCGGGAAATGACCATCGACTCGGGGCCGGCCTCAGGACTTCCCACCCAGATTCCCGGCCTCCACAGCGTGTCCCTCCGCGTCCTTTCTCCGCAGTCAGAGCTGACCGTGCCGGTCATCCGCTATTTCGTCACGGCCGGCGCGGCGGCTCCTCCCGGAGCGCCCCGGGTGGTGATCGAGCTGACGGCGACGGTCAGCTTGAACGGCCAGACTACCCCCCTGACCGGGGCCTCCCTGCAGATCCCCCCCGGCGGATACGGCCTCTTCAAGGGCCAGCTGAGAAACGAGAGCCGCTCGCTTATCGCCGTCGGCCTCCTCCGGGTGAGCCTGGGCAGCCGGGTCAGCGACCTTCAAATTGTGCGGAATATCGGCCCCGGCGAGACGCGGCCTTTCTTGACCTCCATCTTTCAGCCTCTGGCCACGGACGAAAAAAAACCGCGGACAGCCTTCATCTCGTTCTATGATCTCTCCTCGAAACCGCCGCTGCTGCTGGTGGCCAAAAAGATCCCCGTCGGGGACGTTCCCTGAGGCTTTATTTCCCGCCGCAAGAATCCTTGACCCACCTCTCCAGCTGTTCGAAGGTTGTCTGGCCCCGGCCGGGGTTACGATAGGTTTTTTCCGGGCATTCTTCAATGATCACGTATTCGTAAGTGATCCTCTGCTGGACGACCTCAACCTTCATTGAAGTCACGCTCCCGCTGACCTTGCATTTCGAGCGTTTTTGAGCGCCCTTGACCAGGCAATCGACATAGCTGGAAAAAAGGTACTGATAAAACGTGGCCTGGGCGGGGACGCTCCGCAGGACGTTCTTTTCCATCTCTGCTTGGAGCTTCCCGGCATCCAGCCCGACCCGATTCTTCTGAGAATAGCCCTCGGCGTATTTTAGCCATTTATTAATCTCGGCCGTGGTGGCATCGGCCTCTTCCTCATTTTTTTCTTTCTGTCCCCGCAGCGATTTTTCGACCGAATCGAGATGGGCTTCCAAGAAGCGGAGATCGCTCAGGAGATTCCTGGGCCTGGCCTCCAACTCGGCCCAATTCTCTTCCAAAAGTTCTTCGAGTTCCTTAGGGCTGACTCCCTGTTTTTCCGCCTGCTTCCTGAGTTCCTCCAGGCCGTTGGCCAAGGTCCTGGCTTCCGCTTCCAGGCGGTTGAGCTCCTGGCGGGCCTGGTCCGCGGCCTCCAAGCTGGTGACCGCCCCGATTAAGTCTTCGAGCTCATCAACCTGCTTCTCCAGCTCATCCAAGGATTGGATGAGGCCGACGCCCTCGCGCCACAGTGCGTCTTTTGCCTCTTGTTTCTGACCTGGCTGGGCCGGGGGGGCTGTTTTTTTCGGCGGCCGCGGTTTGGGGGGAGGAGGGACCGCCCCGGGCCGGGCCACAAGGCTATATTCAAGAATACAGAAAGCGTCTTTCCCGCCGCTAAGGCAAAGGCGGTAATTCCCCGGGCCGAGGCTCAGCCGGGTGAGTTTGACGGGCCATTCCACAATGTTCTGTTCGCTGTAAAAAATGTAGCGAAAAAGGGTTTCTCCCGTATCCTCGTTTTCAACCCGGAAGGATTTCATCTCAATCCGCTGGCCGGTGTGGCAGTTGGCCCCCGGATCCAGCCCGCTGATCCGGAAATTCTGGGCGCCGGCAAAAGCCGGCACGGTGAATGCTCCGCAATGCGGAAGGCAATTCTTGTCTATCAGGGCTCTAACGGAGCCGAAGCCGGGCGCCGAGGCGGGGGAGGCGGAGAGTTCGAAGCTGAGGGCGCAGACGGCGCCCGCGCCGCCGGCCACGCTCAGGACGTACTTCCCCGGGGGAAGGACCAGCCGGGAAAGCAGGACCGGAGTTTCCTGCGGAACGCCTCCGCGCTGCCGGTCGTAGCTGTAGATAATTTTTTCAGTCGCCGCATTCTTAATGGCGAACCTCTGATAATCAATCAGGCTGCCTGTTTCGCAGCCCACTCCTTGATCGAGCTGGCCGAGGCGAAAATATTGGGCCACTTTTCCCGGGGGCACCTGGAACTCGGCCCGGGTCCGCTGGCACTTCGAGTCGATCCGGGAGACAACGGTCTGTTCCTGGGCGGCCGAGAGCGACAGACAGAGGATTAAGCTCACCAAGGCCGAGATGCTAATACGGTTTGGGGATCTGTTCATGGCCGCCTCCCGATCTGTTGTCAGGCTATGACAGCCCTGGCTGATTGTCAACTTGGGGATAAAACTTTCTGTGCCGCCGTTCGTATTTGAAATTTTATCTCAGAGATGATACAAATAGCGTTTTCTAGGAGGCTTATATGGAGAACGTTCTGGACGTCGACGGACTGAGAAAGTTCTACGGAAACCTGGAAGCTCTCAAAGGCATCAGCTTCCAGGTCCAGAAAGGCGAGGTCTTCGCCCTCATCGGGCCGAACGGCGCGGGCAAGACGACGGCGCTGCGCATCGTGGCCACCCTGCTCTCTCCTTCGGGCGGCAAGGTGACCTTCCTCAATCATGATTTGAAGAAAAATCCAGACAAGTTCAGGGAAAACATCAGTTATCTGCCCGAGGAGGCCGGCGCCTACCGGAACTTGAAGGGGACTGACTATCTCAAGTTCATGGCCCGCTTCTATTCCGGCTCGGAGGACAAGGAAAATGAGTTCCTGGAACGGGCCCAGGCCATAGCCGGCCTGGGCGAGCGCCTCAAGGATAAGGTGGGCACCTACAGCAAGGGCATGGTCCGCAAGCTCCTGCTGGCCAGGGCCTTGATGACCCGGCCGGCCCTGGCCATCCTGGATGAGCCCACCTCCGGCCTGGACGTCATCAACTC
>JBAVVA010000128.1:0-11988 GCA_049697055.1 Candidatus Aminicenantales bacterium | reverse complement strand
CTGCGACCAAGGGGTCATACCCCCTTGGAACCCCCCGTCCGGCACCGCCGGACGAACGCGCGCAGCCTGGCATAGCTGGAGACACCTATGATTTCTCTTTATTCTATTTATCCCCCTCTAGCCCCCCTTGGTGAAACAAGGGGGGCAAAGGTCGGTGTCTCCGGAAAGGTCGGCCGTGACAGGACCCCTCCTCTTCTTGAATGCCACATCACAGGAAAGGAGATGCTTACGTGACGGCCGGTCAATTTGACCTTGAACGGGACCCTTTATTATAATAAGCATCTATGACTGAGAGGGAGGAGGATATTCCATGAAAAAAAGAATATTCATCGGCCTGACGGTTGTTTTGCTCGTCTTTTTTGCCCTGGCCTGCCAGAAGAAAAACCAGGTCAAGGGCGTTGAGTTGGCGGTGAAGTTTTCGGCGGAGCCCTTGTCCGACAACCTCTTCACCGAAATGAGCTACGAATGGAAAACGGGCGCCGATTTCCAGAAAATGAACAAGGACTACAACGTCTTCGTTCATTTCTGGCATAAAGACAACATGCTGTTCCAGGACGATCATCTGCTCGACATCCCCACTTCCCAATGGCAGCCCGGCAAATCCTACGCCTACACCCGCCGCATTTACATCCCCACCTTCATCGATGAGTTTGACCCGCAGTTCAGCGGGACCGAACAGCTGAAACTGTCCGTCGGCTTCTATTCGCCGCTGGACCGCACCGGCAAATCCAAGTCAGAGATCCTTAAGGACGCGATCAAAGTCGTTCCCCCGCCCGCCGGCACGCCCGAGATCATTTATGAAAGCGGCTGGTACGACCTGGAAATCAACCCCGAGGCCTTCCTCAAGCAGTGGCGCTGGACGGCCAAGGAAGCCCGCTGCGTCGTGGACAACCCCCACCGGGACGCTCTGCTGGTCATCCGGGGCGGCGTCAACAAGGACCTCCTCAAAGACCAGAAGGTCATCCTTAAAATCAACGACCAGGTCCTGGACGAATTCATCCCGCCCGACAGCACTTTCGAGAAGTTTTACAACGTGAAGAAGGAGAGGCTGGGGGCCAAGGATGAATTCTACCTATTAGTGGCCACGGACCAATCCTTCGTCCCGGCCAAAAAGATTCCGGGCTCCAAGGACGAGAGGGAGCTGGGCCTGCAGGTCTCCTTCCTCTATTTCCGCTAAGAGTTTGAGTCCTGCTTTTTACCAGTTCCTGGCTGCAGGGAACTGCATAGTTCGACAAGGAACTTAAAAGAGGGTTCACCTGCGGCCGGCGTTTATTCTGGCTGGGGGATGGATGGGCGGGCCGGCCTGATAGAGAGGGAGATGCTCAGGCCTAGCGGCCCTTCTGTTTTTGGAGATCAGCCAGGGCTTTGCCCTCTTCTTGCCGGGCCTGGGTGTATTTCTCGAATGTATGGCTGATATCCTGCTGGATTTTATCCCGAGGGGTCATGTCGTCCAGGCTGTAAAATTCCTGCCACAGCGCGTTGAGCTTGAGCTCCAGCAGGTCGGCATATTCCTTGGCCTTCTGCCAACGGGATTCCTGATTGGTGGGGCCTCCCCCGCTTGAAGAATCCATACTCTGTCCGACGAGCGGGGTGGCCTGGACTGTAGAAGTCTGGGGGACAATCGTATTTGAGGTGTTCGGATTATCGGTAGGTGCAGGCACTTCCGCGGCCGGCTCCGCCTCGGCCTCCGGCCGGGTCGTGCTGACCGCCTCCTGTTTGTTGAGCCTGGACAGGGAATCGTTGGTTAGAACGGTTGTGGGCTTGTTCTTGAAGGCGGCCCGTCTTTCCTTTTCTTTTTTAGCCGCTTCGGTCAGGCTTTGGCCCCAACCGGCCGAGAAGGCCAAGAGAAGAATGGCCGCAGCTGAAACCAATCGGCGCATTTTATAACCCCAATTATAATATAGGCAAAAACTTGCGCCCCGTCAATCAGTAGAGGGAAAGCATCCTCTTTTTCCTTAGCTCGGGGCGAGAAGGATGGGTCCTGTCGCGAGGCATCCCCTGCGTCCTCCGACCTTTGCGGAGACGCCATCGAACTCCCCCTTAATTGTCTAAGGGGGTCGGGGGGATTAATGTTTTGGGAAAAAGTTTGAAGGCGTCTCCGGGGCCCGTACGCTCCGGGAGTCCGGCTATGCCGGACGGGGGTTCCAAGGGGGTATGACCCCTTGGTCGCAGGACGAAGTCCGAGAAGAACTGGCAGATTCCGGAGACACCTTCCAAATTTAGATAGCGATATTAAACCCCCAGCCCCCTAAAAATTTAGGGGGAAAAGGGTTGGTGTCTCCGGAGAGGTCGGAGGCAGGGGGGGCGGAGCTCCCGTTGGAAGGGGGAAGGCGAAGCGCTTCCCCCTCCAAGGACGCAGGGGTATTGGCCCCGCGCCACCCATCCACTCTGATAATTCGATATAGTCATGGAAAAAGAGGATGCTTTTCAGCAAAGGGTGTAAAAGTGGAAGTCCTTATTTTTAGTTGCTGGCCGTCGGTGGTGACCTCGACCGCGCCGTCGAGGTCGGTGCGGAGGACCCGGGCGCCGGCCCGCCGGCATCGCTCCAGAACCGCGGGATGGGGAAACCCGAGGACGTTCGCCTGGCCGGCGGTGACGACCACCAAGCTGGGTCTGACCCGGCTCAGGAATGCTTCGGAGGTGGAAGTATTGCTCCCGTGATGTCCGGCTTTGAGCACGGTTGACTCGAGAGGAAGGCCCTTCTCCATAAGCGATTGCTCCGTGGAGCGTCCAATGTCCGCCGCCAATAAAAAAGCGGTTCGGCCGTAGGTAAGTTTGAGGACGAGAGAAGTTTCGTTGTCCACTCCTCCGTGTCCGGCGGGCGAGGCTGGGGGATGGAGGACCTCGAGGCGCACCCCGGACTCCCGGCGGACAAAGCCTGCTTCCACATGTCTCAAACGGGCCGGGGCAGCCAGGGATTTCCTGAATCGCCGATGCCAGACGTCATCTTCCGGGGCATCTCCCTCCCAGACCTCGCCGATCCTGAAGTTCCGGGCGATGGCCGGCAGGCCTCCGATGTGATCGGGATGAGCGTGGGTCGAAACCAGGATGTCGACCCGCTTCATCCTTTTGTCCCAAAGTACCGGGGAGACGACGCTTTCGCCGATGTCGAAATCTCCGGCCGGCAGGCCCCCCCCGTCCACCAGCATCTTTTTTTTCCCCGGAAATTCGACCAGGATCGAATCGCCCTGACCCACGTCAAGAAAAGTCACCCGCAGCCCCGGGCTGCTCCGGGGGGGAAAAGGATGAATGACCAATACGGCAAAAACGGCCAGAAAAAGCGGGAGGAGGGCGGCCCTCTGCAGCTTGAACCGGCGGGGGATAAGCAGCGCCAGCAGGAACAGGACATAAAGGACGGTCACCAAGGCCGGGGGAGCCGGAATCCGATAAGAAAGAAAGGGAGCCTCTTCCCACAGCCGGGCCAGCACCAGGAATACCTTGACCAGGAGGTCCAACACCAGGCCCAACCCCTGAGCCAAGGCCGGATGGATAAAGGCCAGAGGCAGGAAGGCGTAGCCGGCGGCCATGATCAGGCTCATCAAGGGGACAGCGGCCAGGTTGAGCACAAGGCCGGAGAAGGTGACGCGATGGAAGGCCGAGGCCAAAAAAGGCGCTGTTCCGAGATGGGCGGCCAAAGAAAAGGCGAAAAGCTCGGACAGGCGCAGGGGAAGACGGGGCAGGCGGCGCAGGAGCGGCGGCACGAAGAGGATGAGCGACAGCGTGGCGGCGAAGGTGAGCTGGAAGCCGGCATCCCACAGGCTGGCCGGGTTCAACAGGAGAAGGACGAAAGCGCTCAGGGAAATTGTATTCAGCAGCCGGACATCGCGCCATAAGAGTTCCCCCACCAGGAACAGGACCGTCATGATCACCGCCCGCAGCACCGAAGCCCGCCCTTCCACAAGATAAGCATAGAAGATCAGAAAAAAGATCAGCAGGATAGAGGCCGGCCTATGCGGGATGCGGACCAGCCTCAGGATGGAGAACAGCAGAAAGGTAAATACAGCGATGTGGGCTCCGGATATGGCGATGAGATGAAACAGTCCCGAAGCTTGGAGGGAGGCGTTGGTTTCCGGCTCCAGCCGGCCCCGTTCGCCTAAGAGCAGCGCCTGGAGAACGGAACCGGACTCGGACAGAGACCCTGTTTTTTTATCTTGGAAGACCGTTTCGATCTTTTCCAAAAACCGCTGCCGGAGAGAGGAGGCCGGATATCGAGGCGAGAGCCTCGTCCCGGAGCGGAGTTTCTCCACCAGCCGGCCGCTTTTGGAAAAGGCGAAGCCGAGAATTCCCTGTATTTCCAGGTAGCGGTCCAGGAAGGGCGGGTTGAAGTTGCTGAATCCCCGGCGCTGGTTAAGCCGGGCCGAAATCCGGACCTTGTCTCCCGGCCGGAGTGAGCGCAGGCTTATCATTCCGGCCGGATCAGTTCCGGCCACGGTGACCCTTAAGTTTCCGTGAACCGGGATTCTTTTCCGGCCATGGGCGATCTTTTCAGCCTTTAGAAAAAGATAGGTGCCGTCCGCATCTCTGGAGGGTGAGCGGTACAGCCGCCCCTCGATATCCCCATACTCGGCCAGATGGAGAGCGCGCAGCGGGTTCCGCTGGAAAGAAGAGTGAAAGTGAGAATAGCGGAGCGCTCCCAGGAAAAAGCCGGTGAGCAGGATAAAGGCCAGAACGGCCCTATTCTTTTTAAGGAAATAAAACAGCCAGGCCGCACCGAGGCCGAGTCCGAGAAGGGCGGCCCACAACCCGGCCGGCCGGCCGGTCAAGCGGCCGGCCCAGATGCCGGCCGCCAAGCCGCAGCCGAGGAGCAGGAAGGGAGCGGGCATGGCTAAAAGGGGTTCAGGGGAGCCGGTTTTCCCAGAGCTCCTGCTGTTCCAGGCATTCCAGGATCAGATGACTCATGATCTTGGTGCCCAGGCTGATACAACGTTCGTCCGGATTGAAAGCGGGGCTGAAGGGCGGAGGAGCAGAGGGGAGGGTTGAGGGTTGCGAACCCAAAAAGACGAAATAGCCCGGCACTTGGCCGGCGAACCAGGCGAAATCCTCGGCGAACATCTGCTGCCGCGCCGGATGGATGCGGCGGACGCCCAGCAGGTCAGTCAGGACTTGAGTCAGATTCTTGGTCAGTTGGGGATGGTTGACTACGGGCGGAATCTCTTCCAGATAGGTCACCGTGGATGTGGTGCCGAAGGCCTGACTGACGCCGCCGACCGCGTCCTCGATGATGCGGCGGACCCTCTGTCGGCTGCCTGCACCCAGGATCAGGACTGTCCCTTCCAGACGGGCCTGCTCCGCCACAAGAGCGGGATGGGTTCCCGCCCGGACCTGTCCGATGGTCAGCACGGTCGGGGAATCCGGGTTTCTGGATTGGCCCAGAACCTGCTGCAGGGAGGTGATGACCTGGGAAGCTATGGCCACGGCATCTTGTCCCGCCTGGGGCTGGCCGGCCGAGGAGGCCCGGCCTTGGATGGTGATCAAAAAGCGCTCGGATGAGGCGGTAACCGCTCCGGCCGAGACTTGGACATCACCCAGCCTGAACGGAACGACCTGGATCCCCAATACGGCCCCCACTTGGGGGTTCTGCAGGACTCCGTTCTTGATCATGAGCTTGGCGCCCGTATCTTGTATGGCCGGCCCGCCCGCCGAGCCGGGCTGAAAGATGAATTTGACGGTCCCCTGAAGCTTGTCCCGGAAGGCCTGGAGCACGAGGGCCGTGCCCAAGCTGATGGTCATGTGAATATCGTTTCCTCCGGCGTGCATGAGGCCGGGCTTCAGAGATGTGTAGGAGACTCCTGTCTTTTCCTGGAGGGGCAAGCCGTCCATGGCCACGGCCAGGGCCACGACCGGGCCGGCGGAGGGGCCGCGGAGGATGGCGGCGAAACCCGGCGCGGGGGGAATAGCCTTGATCTCCAACCCCTGCGCCGCCAATTTAGAACGCAGGATGTTGCTGGTGGCCGTTTCCTGAAAACTCAGTTCAGGGTTCATATGGAGGTAGCGTCGGATCTTAATCAGCTCCGGGTTGAGGCGGGCGATTTCCTGCTCGATGGCCAGGACAGTCTTGCGGTCCACCGCCCGTCCCGGCTCGGGAAGCAGGAAGCCCAGGCCTATGAGTGTCGTCCAGAGGACGTGTCGACCGATATTCATGACTGGCCGCGCTGACCTCCTGTCCGGCCTCAAACCGCCTCCGGCAGTCCGGTCAGGGGATCAACTTCTCCTTATATTCTCCATAGACGGACTTGAGGGCTTCTGTGATCTCACCCAGCGTGGCCTCGGCCTTGACCGCCTCGATAAGAACCGGCATAAGGTTCTCTCCCTTCTCGGCTGCCCGGGTCAGGGCGGCCAAGCGCTGGGAGACGCGCCGGGCGGACCTCCGCCTCCTCAGGCGGAGAAGGCCCTGCCGCTGTTTCCGTTCTACCGTCCGCTTGGGGTTGAAGAGCGGGATCTTGACGCCGCCGGCCGCAGCCTGGAAACGATTGAGGCCGACGATCACCTGTTCTTCGCTCTCGACCCGTTTTTGATAGAGATAAGCCGACTCCTGGATTTCGCGCTGGACGAATCCCTGTTCGATGGCGGTGAGCATTCCCCCCATGTCTTCGATTTTCCTCAGGATGGCTTCCACCCGAGTCTCGATCTGGCGGGTGAGATGTTCAACCCAGTAGGATCCGCCCAGCGGGTCGGCCGTATCCGCCGCGCCCGATTCGTAAGCGATGATTTGCTGAGTGCGTAGGGCGAGGCGGGCCGACGCCTCGCTGGGCAAGGCCAGCGCCTCGTCCCGCGAGTTGGTATGGAGCGACTGGGTTCCGCCCAGGATGGCGGCCAACGCCTGAAGGGTGATGCGGACGACGTTGTTTTCCGGTTCCTGGGCCTGCAGTGTCACTCCGCTCGTCTGGGTGTGAAAGCGGAACTTCCAGGAGGAAGGGTCCTTGGCCCCGAAGCGCTCCCTCATCAGGCGGGCCCAAATCCGCCGGGCGGCCCGGAATTTGGCCGTTTCTTCGAAGAAATCGTTGTGGCTGGCCAAAAAGAAGGAGAGCCGCGGGGCGAAGGAATCGGCCGGCAAACCCGCCTCCAGGGCGGCCTGGACATAGGCCGCCGCGTTGGCCAGGGTGAAGGCCAGCTCTTGGACGGCGGTCGCCCCGGCTTCCCGGATGTGGTAGCCGCTGATGCTCATGCTGTTCCAGCGAGGGACCTCGCTCCGGCAGAAGGCCAGGATGTCGGTGATGATTTTGAGCGAGGGGCGGGGCGGGAATATGTAGGTGCCCCGGGCGATGTATTCCTTGAGGATGTCGTTCTGGATTGTTCCCTGGAGCGTGGACCAGGGAATTTTGCTTTTTTCGGCCAGGGCCAGATACATGGCCAGGAGGACGGCGGCCGTGGCGTTGATAGTCATGGACACGCTGACCTTGTCCAGGGGGATGGCCCGAAAGAGGAGCTCCAGGTCGCGGATGGAGCTTACGGCCACTCCCACCCGGCCGACTTCGCCCCGGGCCCGGGGATGGTCGGAATCCAGGCCGACCTGGGTGGGCAGGTCGAAGGCGACGCTCAGGCCGGTCTGTCCCTGAGAAAGCAGATAGCGGTAGCGGCGGTTCGATTCCTCGGCGGTCCCGAACCCGGCGTACTGCCGCATGGTCCACAGCTTCTCCCGGTACATGGCCGGATGGATGCCGCGGGTGAAGGGAAACAAGCCGGGCTTTTCGCGGCGGAGGTCTTCGCCGAAGGCGGCCAGATCCTCGAAAGAATAAAATTCTTTGACCGGGATTCCCGAGGCGGTCAAGCGCTCGGTGGTCTTTTTTCCCTGGCCGCTCATCTCTTTATTGATATTATAGCCCCGAACGGCCTCATCCGGATCCCCCCTGGCCAAGCCGGGCCGGCCGTTTCCGGAAAGCAGTTCAGCGGAGAAACGAGGAGAAGGCCTGCTTTCCGGCGTAGTGTCCTTTCCCCCCCAGCTCGGACTCTATCTCCATCAAGCGGTTGTATTTGGCCACCCGCTCGCTCCGGCTCAGTGAGCCGGTCTTAATTTGACCCGTGCTGAGGGCCACGCTCAGATCGGCGATGAAAGTGTCTTCGGTCTCGCCTGAACGATGCGAGACTACGGCTGAATAGCCATTTTCCTGGGCCAGCTCGACGGTATCTATGGTCTCAGTCAAGGTTCCGATCTGGTTGAGCTTGACCAGGATGGAGTTGGCCACCCCCAGGTCGATGCCCTGCCGGAGCCGCGCAGGGTTGGTGACGAAGATGTCATCGCCCACCAGTTGAACCCGGCGGCCCAGGGCCGTGGTCAGTTTTCGCCAGCCCTCCCAGTCGTCCTCGGCCAGGCCGTCCTCAATCAATAGGATGGGCAGGCGTTCAACCAGGTCCGTATAGAAACGGATCATCTCGGCCGAGGTTTTCCTCCCGGCGCCGGATTTTTTGAAGATATAGGCCTCGTTGTTGTACAGCTCAGAGGCGGCCACGTCCAGAGCCAGGAAAATGTCCTGGCCCGGCCGGTAGCCGGCCTGGACGATGCTGTCCATGATGAGGTCCAGGGCCTCCAGGTCCGAGCGGAGGTTCGGGGCGAATCCTCCCTCGTCTCCCACGGCCGTGCTGAGGCCTTTCTTCTTGAGAAGCAGTTTCAGGCTGTGGAATGTTTCAGCGGCCATCCGCAGGGCTTCGGAGAAGGTCGGCGCTCCGGCCGGGACGATCATGAACTCCTGGATATCGACGGTGTTGTCGGCATGCGACCCGCCGTTGAGGATGTTGACCAGGGGCACGGGCAGAAGGTAGCTCGGCTTGTCCTGGATATAAGCGTAGAGGGGCCGGCCGCAGGCCTTGGCCGCAGCGTCGGCCACGGCCAAAGACACGGACAGGATGGCGTTGGCTCCCAGCCGGCTCTTGGCCGGCGTGCCGTCGAGCTCGCAAAGAAGCCGGTCGATATCCGCCTGTTTCCGGACGTCATGATTCTTAAGCCGGGGAGCGATGATGGAATTGACGTTGGCCACGGCCTTAAGCACGCCCTTGCCCATGTAGCGGCCGGCGTCGCCGTCGCGGAGCTCCAAAGCCTCGTGGCTGCCGGTCGAGGCGCCCGAAGGGACGGAACTTCGCCCCCTGATTCCGGAGGCCAATTCGACGCGGGTGCTTAAGGTTGGGTTCCCCCGGCTGTCTAGAATCTCGGCGGCCTGGACGGCGGCGATGGCGAAATCCTTCATCCTCGAAAATATCCTTTCCGGAGCGAATGGCCCGGCGCGGCAAAACGGCCGGCCGGCGGCGGGGTCACGGACCTATAAGACGGAGGCTCACTCCGGCGAGTCCCGGTGTTTTTTGGCGCGATCTTCTTTTTTCTTGTCCAGGAATTCTTTGATGGCCTCGATTCCTTCCTGGGTTTTTTCCTTGACGACCTTGATCCCTTGTTCGGCTTCCTTGGCGATTTTTTCGTATCCCTCTTTGGCTTTTTCGCCGGTTTTGACGACTTCTTCCTTAATCTTCTTCCGGGTCTCTTTGCCAGAGGCGGGGGCGAAGAGGATGCCCAGGACGAAGCCGGTGGCCGCACCCAGTAGAAAAGTGGCTACCGTCTCAAGGGCGGAACCTTTACGTTCGGACATTGCGTTCCTCCTTTCTTTTTTTCCATTGCCGCCAGACGAACCGCACAACCGGCGCCAGGAGGGGCCACAGTTTGGCCGCCGGCTGGACGACTTTAGAGGAAAGCCACAACGTCACTCCGGAGACTTGGCCCGCCACCTGGCGTGCGGCTTGGAGTGTTTGTCCCAGTTCGTCCAGCTTATCCTTGACGGTCTGGTCAAGAAGCTGCAGGTTCTTAGCCAGCTCCTTGTATTGGGCCAGCGTTTTTTCCGCCTCGGCGGCGGTTTTCTTGAGTTGCAGGGCCAGGATGACGAAAGCGGTCACGGCCACCACCACGGCCAGGGTAATGATCAAGAACAGGAACTGGTTTAAGGTCAGCGGCATGATTCATAGAAAATAAGCCAATCGGCGGGTTTTGTCAATCGCTCATTCGGCTAATTTGATCGAAGCCAGCATTTCTTTTCGACGATAAGGAGTTTAAGGGCTTGGATTTTGACCTCTCTCGCTGGCCGGATTTTTCACGCCCTCTCTCGCGCTCTTCTCGGGGGCTGCGCAACTCGCCCTCCTTCGGAAGGCTCAAACATGCTCGCCAGCCGGCAAAAAAATGCCGGAAATCCTCGAAGAGCGCTTCGAGTGGGCTAAATCCGGCCTGATGCTCGCTGCGGCCAAAACCCAAGCCCTTATCTTTTTTGAAATCGCAATTATCACATATTTGAAGGCGCAACCTTCGCCAAATTATCTGGGTTTTCTTAAAAGAATCTTGCTGACTTTATTGATCCCGTGCATTTGTTCAACCCTGGCCAGCAGAGTCGGGAAATCCACTCGCCGGCCGGCCTCCACGGCCTCCTCCCATTCGGCGAACAGCCCGTCGGCCTGAAACTCCCAGTCCAGATGGAGGATCCGGCGGAGGCCGCGCCAAGCCCGCCAGTGGAGGATCATAATCAAGGCCAGGGAGTAAAAGGCCACGTTCGGGCCGGGCAGGAGCCCGCTCAAAGCGGCGAAGGGGAGGAGCAGTGTTTCTCCGATTATCAGCAGAAGATGGGAAGACCGCTGTTTATGGAGGAAAAGCCTGAATTTTCTCCGGATATGGACCTGGTCCAAGAGCCCGGAATGGACGATGCGCAACGGGCCGGTTGTTTCCTTGAGGGCCTTGGCCAAGGCCTGTTCCTGGCGGAGGATCCTTTGGGGGAGGAGCATGAGCTTATCTTTGGCCACTTCCAGGGCTCGCCGGGCCCAACTCATACGGACTGATGGCGGCACGGCCGGCTCAGCCATGAAGAAGCGGTAGCGATGTTTGGAATCTCGCACGAAGAAAAGTGTCATAAGGCCGTTATTCTAGCATAAAAAAATCTATGCGGCTTTCTCGCCGTCTCGGACAATTCGCTGTGAATTATTAATTTTTAGAGAAGCACTCGGGGTGCAGAGCTCGGGACAACTCGGCATAAGCTTCGATGAGGCGCGGCCCGAACCGGGAAGTTTTGTTCTCGTCCAGGAAGACAAAGCGGCCGAGCCGGACCGCCCGCAGGCCGCCGAGCCGGGGATCCGCTTTGACCCTTTCCTTGGCTTTCTCGAATTCTTCCGGGCCGAGGGCCAGGAGGATGATGATGTCCGGGTCATCCGAGACAAGCTGTTCCAGGCCGTAATCCACCCAGGGCTTTTCGATTCCGGCAGCCACATTGGAGGCGTAGGCCTGATTGAGGAGGTCATTCAAATAGCCCTGTCCGCCGCAAGTCCACAACCCGGCGCCCGGAAGCAGCACAAAGACCTTCGGCCTGGAGACGGCGCGTTTGAGCCGGGACCTCGCCTCCGCCCGGCCAGCGGTCAGGCTGCGGATCAGGGAAGCCGCTATCTTTGTTTGATCGGTGATTTGTCCGATCCTGGCGATTAATAAGGCCAGAGAGTCGAGCGTCTCCCCGGCGTCCAGGGCGAAAACTGGAAGTCCCGAGTCGCGCATTTTACGAATGAGCTGGAGGGGGATGCCGCGGTAGGCGATGACCAGGTCGGGCCGCAAAGCCCTGATCTTTTCCAGGTTGGGGTCCAGGAGGCCGCCGATTTTTTCCTTGCCGGCCGCTTCAGGCGGATAGTCGCAGAAACGGGTCACGCCTACAACCTTCGGGCCCAGCTCCAGGGCGAACAGGATCTCGGTGATGTTGGGGGCCAGGGAGATGATCCGCTGCGGCGGCTGGCCCAGGACAAACATGGCGCCCTGGTCGTCCCTGACCGTTTTTTGCTGCGGGCTGTCTGAAGGAAGATATCCAGGCAGGAAAAGAATCCATAAAAATATTGCGACGATCCCCGTGAGTTGACGATTGTCCAATTTCCGAAAAGATTCTTTTATAATGGCTGATCTTTTAGCCAATGAGACAAGTCCGTAGAGAGAGCATCCTCAAGGGGAGGATCGTTCGCCAATGACTCCTGAGCATATTCACCTTCGATACC
>JBAVVA010000127.1:0-2597 GCA_049697055.1 Candidatus Aminicenantales bacterium | reverse complement strand
GCCCAGGGGAGGGTTCTGTTCTTATTCCCCCGACGACTCGAAGCTGGCCTACAACCGAGTTTTCCGCGAGTTCCGCACCTGGAAACGCTACCGTGGCGGCATGGCCGACGACGTATGGGTCTACGACTTTGCCACGAAAAAAACAGAAAATATAACCAACAACCCCGCCCTGGACATCATCCCCATGTGGAGCGGGGAGGCCGTCTACTTCCTCTCTGACCGCGACGCAAACAAGCGGATGAATCTGTACAGTTATAGCCTGAAGACAAAAGAGACAAAAAAGCTGACGGAGTTCACCGATTTCGACATCAAATTTCCCTCGCTGGGAGGGGAGGCCATCGTCTTCGAGAACGGGGGATACCTGTACCGTTTCGACTTGCGCACAGAAAAAACCGAAAAAATCCCGGTGACCATCGCCGATGATATGCTCACCGGCCGTACGAAACTGGTGAGCGTCGCCAGCCGAATCTCCGGCGGCGACATATCGCCCGACGGCAAGCGGGTGGTCCTTGGCGCCAGGGGCGATATCTTCACCGTCCCGGCCAAGAACGGCAACACCCGCAACTTGACGGCCACCCCCGGCGTCCACGAACAGAACCCCAGCTGGTCTCCGGACGGCAAGTGGATCGCTTACATGTCCGACGGGAGCGGCACCGAGGAGCTGGCCATTGTCCCCCAGGACGGCAGCGGGCCGGCCATCCAGGTCACCTCCGGCGGCGACACCTACAAGTATCGGGCAGTTTGGTCGCCGGACTCCAAGAAGCTGCTTTGGGGCGACAAGCTGCTTCGCCTGAACTATGTGGATATCGGCTCCAAGCAGATCAAGGTCGTGGACCAGGCCAAGATCTGGGAAATCACCGACTACGCCTGGTCTCCCGACAGCCAATGGATCGCCTATGCCCGGCCCGAGGTGGAGTCCCAGGGCAAGGTGTACCTCTATTCCCTGGCGTCGGGCAAGAGTTTCGAAGTTACGGACGGTTGGTACAACTCCTACACACCCGCATTCAGCTCGGATGGAAAATACCTCTTCTTCGTCTCGGACCGCGATTTCAAGCCCTACTACAGCTCCACCGAGTGGGATCACGCTTTCCTGTCCCTGTCCCGTGTCTACTTGGTGACCCTGGCCGCGGACACTAAATCGCCCTTTGCCCCCAAAAGCGACGAAGTGTCGGTGGTCAAGGAAGCCGAGGCCTCAGCCTCTAAACCGGACAAGGGTAAAGAAACAAAGCCGGAAGCCAAGGAGGCGGAAAAGCCGAAACCCGGCCTGACGGTCAAGGTGGACATCGAAGGCCTTAAAGCCCGCCTCGTCGGACTGCCCATCGAGGTAGCCAACTATCGGGAACTTGTCTCGGTGGGCGATATTCTCTACTACCTCAAGCGGGGCGACCGCGACACCGCACCCTCGCTTAAAATGTACAACCTGACCGACCAGAAGGAGACCGAGCTGGGTGCTGCGGACGCCTATGCCGTTTCAGCCGACCAGAAGAAGATGCTGGTCATGAAGGAGCGGTCCTTATATCTCCTGGACCTGCCCCGGGGCCCTTTCAAGCTCGAAGAGAAGCTCGACCTGGGAGGCTTGGAGGTCAACCTCGACCTTAAAAAAGAGTGGGAGCAGATATACCTCGAATGCTGGCGGCAGATGAAATATTACTTTTATGCGCCCAACATGCACGGCCAGGACTGGGAGGCCCTGAAGCAGAAGTATCTGCCCCTGGCCCGGGCCGCCAACCACCGCGCCGACCTGACCTATGTCATCGGCGAGCTGATCGGCGAGCTCAGCACCGGCCATACCTACGTCGGCGGGGGAGACCTGCCGGCCGTGCCGCGCGTCAAAGTCGGCCTGCTGGGAGCCCAGGTCCACAAGGATGGAACAGGATTCACCAAGATCGTTAAGATCCTCCGCGGCCAGAACTGGGACAACTCCCTTCGCAACCCGCTCCTCGACGTAGGAGTCAGCGTCAAGGAGGGCGATTATATCCTGGCCGTCAACGGCCGGCCGACCAGCTCCCTGGCGGATATTTATGAGTCTTTGGTCAACACCGCCGGCAAGCAGGTCAAGCTCCGGGTGAACGCCAAGGCCGAGGAGAAGGGGAGCCGCGAGGTGGTCGTCGTGCCCATCGATGACGAGCAGCCGCTCTATTATTACACCTGGGTCCAGGAGAACATCGAGAAGGTGGCTCGGGCCACTGACGGGAAGGTGGGCTACCTGCACATCCCGGACATGGGCGTCCCCGGGCTGGTCGAGTTCGTCAAGTATTTTTACCCTCAGCTCCGCAAGAAGGCGCTCATCGTCGACGTCCGGGGCAACGGCGGGGGAAACGTCTCGCCCATGATCATCGACCGGCTTCGCCGGGAGATCGCCATGGTCGATATGTCGCGCGACACCGTGCCCCGGCCCGACCCGGAAGAGGCCTTTCTGGGCCCGATGGTCTGCCTCATGAACGAGTTCTCCGCTTCGGACGGCGATCTCTTTCCCTACCGTTTCAAGAAGCACGGCCTGGGCAAGCTTATCGGGAAGAGGACCTGGGGCGGTGTGGTGGGCATTCGGGGCACTCTGCCCCTGCTTGACGGCGGGTTCCTGAACAAGCCTGAATTTG
>JBAVVA010000126.1:0-3770 GCA_049697055.1 Candidatus Aminicenantales bacterium | reverse complement strand
GCAGCACCTTGGTGATGGCCGACGTCAGCGTCGTCTTCCCGTGGTCCACGTGCCCAATCGTCCCTATGTTCAAATGCGGCTTCGTCCTCTCAAACTTTGCCTTCGACATCGCTGTGACCTCCTGTTTATGTTTCGGCCAGCCGAAAATTTTTTAAGCCCACGACCAGGATCGAACTGGTGACCCCGTCCTTACCAAGGACGTGCTCTACCTGCTGAGCTACGTGGGCCCGCAGGACCGATGCTGGAGCGGGAAACGGGACTCGAACCCGCGACCGACGGCTTGGAAGGCCGACGCTCTACCAACTGAGCTATTCCCGCTCAATGGGCAGGGAAGGATTCGAACCTCCGAAGCGTTTCCGCAGCGGGTTTACAGCCCGCCCCATTTGGCCACTTTGGTACCTGCCCAGCACTGACGCCCAATCAGCTTCGTTGGAGCCAGCGAAGGGATTCGAACCCCCGACCCGCTGATTACAAATCAGCCGCTCTACCTGCTGAGCTACGCTGGCGCAAAATCTCCTCTGGAATCTCTCTTTTTGCTCGGCATACGGAAAAAAAGAGGAGGAGAATAAAAAAAATGGAATAAAAATTTCCTTCCCTATATTAGTTTAAAAATCAACATTTTGTCAAGAAAAATATTCCAATCCTGGGAAACGGAACCCCGTATCCCAGACTGGCCCGGCACAATGACAAATTGACTATATCAAAAAACCGGCAATTAGTAAAGAATTTAATGGGGAAGCCCCCCTAACTCTTTTTTCCTCATGTTTTGGTCCCGAAACCTGCGCGCCCTGTCGAGCGATTCGCTCAACCCGCGGTAGAAATCAACCATAAAAAGGGTGTATTTGGCGTACTGGGCCACGGTCAGGTTCTTTCTCAGAAACTGCTCAAGCTCTTCATCCTTCTGCCGGACCATCTGACGCATCTTGTTGATATTGTCCACGGCCGCCAGGATTTTAGGCTCCTCGGGCTTCTCCGCCCGGAGCAGTTCACGCAGGCCGCGCATCTCAGTGTTCAGGTCCTTCATAATCGCGTGCTTCTCTTTTTCCAAACGCATGACGGCGGGATAGACCTTGGTCGTTTGCTCTTCGGTCAGCTCCAGCACCTGGGTCATGCGCAGCAGCTTAAAAGCGACGAGGTTCTCCTCCGTCCGCGATTGGGGAGCCGGTGCGGCCGGTTCCTCCTGGGCTAAAGCGGCCAGGGGAAATACGGCCAGCAGGGCTATGGCCAGGGCCAAGGAAGCTTTGCTGTTCATCGGTGTTCTCCTTTGCCTTCTAGGACTTGATCTCTTTTTTCAATTCCTCAAGAAGAAAGGCCATCTCCTCATCGGAAACGACCCGGTAGAGGAGCGGATTCTCCAAGTGGCTTTCCCGGACCTCGCCCTCTCCTCCCAAATTATCCTGGATCGAGGACTCCAAGACCTGGTTGAAGGCCCTCTCCAGCTCCGGGCTGTCGCTGATCTCGGAGTAGATCAGGCCGAGCGTTTCGTGGTCGTTCAGATAATATTCAGCAGCCGTTGCGGCGGGACGAGGGAAGAAAAAGATGCCGCCGGCCACGGCCAGCAGGATCAGGGGCGCGGCGACGTAAGCCCATTTCCAGCCTAAGCCGAGAAGAGGTTTTTTCTCCGCCCGGGGACTCAGGGCGGCCAGTTTCGTTCTCAGCCTGTTCAAAGATTCTTCCCAGTAGCCCTCCGGCACAGACCCGGCCGGAATAGCCCTGGCTTCCTGTTGGACCCGCTGAGCCGCCCGGTTGAAAGTCCGGCAGGAAAGGCAGGTACCCAAATGGGCCTCAAGCTTCTTCCCTTTCTCCCCGGACAGAGCGCCGTCCAGCCTATCCGAAATCCATCGTTCATACTTAGCGCATCTCATGGCTCTCCTCCACCTTCAGGTAGGGCCTCATCCTGTCCTGGATCATCTTGCGCGCTTTGAACATCCGCCAGGAGACGGTGTTCTCCGAGCAGCGCAGCACGCGGGCCGCCTGGCCGTGACTCAAACCCTGGAAGAGGACAAGCTGGACCGGCGCCCTGTAGAGCAGCGGCAGGGCCTCGATGGCCTCCTCGATCTTCTGCCGCAGCTCCCCGGCCAGGGAGTTCAGCTCCGGGGAACGGGAGGCCGGCCCCCTCTCTTCTGCCGGCTGGATGTTGTCGGTCAGCTCTTCTCGGTCTTTTTCCCGGCGGTGTTTCTTCAAGTGATTGAGCGTCCGGTTGACGGCAATGCGATAGATCCAGGTAAAGAAGGACGAATGCCCCCGGAACCCGTCTAAGGACTTGAAAGCCGCCATGAAGGTCTCCTGGGTCAGGTCGTCCGCGTCCAAATGGTTTTTGGTGAAACCGAAGATAGTGTGGTAAATGCGCTGCTGGTAGCGCTGGGCCAATTCGGCAAAAGCGTCCATCCGGCCGCCCTGGGCCCGCTCGACAAGCTGTTCATCGCTCGATTCATCCATACGTCTTTTCATGGGATTAGACAATTATTATAAGGCAGGCTTGGCTAAGTCAGCATCTTTTTATGCAATAAAGGGTGCAAGGGCTTGGATTTAGCCTCGCTCGCTGGCCGGATTTTTCACGCCCCCTCTCGTGCTCTTCTCGGGGGGTGGGCTACTCCGACCTCTCCGAAGACGTCATCGAACTCCCCCTTTATTGTCAAAGGGGGATGGGGGGATTAAGAAAATATTGGAAAAAGTTGAAGGACGTCTTCGGCAAGCTCAGACATGCTCGCCGGCCGGCTAAAAAAAATGCCGGAAATCCTCGAAGAGCACTTCGAGGGGGCTAAATCCGGCCTGATGCTCGCTCCGGCTAAAATCCAAGCCCTTATACTTTCCACAACCGACGTCCACATTTTTGGATGCTTCATCGGCCATGGAGAAAATTGACAGGCCTCCGGCCTTATTGATATGATGTGGCCTTCTTCTAGAGGATTCTCGCCCATGATCGACCGCTACTCCCGCCCGGAGATGAAGGCGGTCTGGTCCGAGGAAAACAAATACCGCAAATGGCTTGACGTAGAACTGGCCGTCTGCCAGGCCTGGTCCGAATTGGGACAGATTCCTAAAGCCGCCCTTAAAACGATCGAAGAAAAAGCGGCCTTCGACACGGCCCGCATCGAGGAGGTCGAGCGAACGGTCAAGCACGACGTCATCGCTTTCCTGACCTGTGTGGCTGAGCACGTCGGCCAAGAATCCCGCTACATCCATCTGGGCCTGACCTCCTACGACGTTGTGGATACGGCCCTCAGCCTGCTCATCAAGGAGTCCCTGCAGAAGATCCAGGGCCAAGCCGCCGCGCTCCGCGACATCATCCGCGAGCAGGCCGTCCGCCACAAGAGGACGGTCATGGTCGGCCGAACGCACGGCGTGCATGCCGAGCCCATCACCTTCGGAGTCAAGCTCCTGGTCTGGTATGAGGAAATGAAGCGTCACCTGACGCGCCTCGAAGCCGCCCTCCGAACAATCAGCGTTGGCCGTATTTCAGGCTCGGTCGGCACCTACATCCATCTCGACCCTCGGGTGGAGGAGATCGCCCTGGCCAAGCTCGGCCTCCAGCCGGCCCCGGTCTCAACCCAAGTCCTGCAGCGGGACCGGCATGCCGAAGTCCTGGCCGCCCTGGCCTTGCTGGCATCCTCCCTGGACAAGTTCGCCGTGGAGTTGCGGCACCATCAGCGGACCGAGGTGCTGGAAGTGGAAGAGCCCTTCACCCGAGGCCAGAAGGGGTCGTCCTCTATGCCCCATAAGAAAAATCCGGTGCGGGCCGAACGCATCTCCGGCCTGGCCCGGGTCAT
>JBAVVA010000125.1:0-1524 GCA_049697055.1 Candidatus Aminicenantales bacterium | reverse complement strand
CCCAAGACGTACCCCTAAAATCCGGGCGGGAGCTAAGCCTCTCGCCCCCCTCCCTCTCCGGAGTTCAGGGCTTGAGTAGAAAGGACCTGGCCCAGAAGACGAACAGGCCGCTCAACCCGCCCAGGATCGGGCCCCAGACGGGTTATTCGAACATCAAGCAGACGGCCACGACCCCGACCCCGTTGTGGACGCCGATCACCGGCGCGATGTCCTGGATAAAGGCGGGCGGCCGGCCCAAGAGGCGCGTCAACCGCTCAGCGTACACCCCGGCCCGCGGCCGGTTCAGGGCGTGGACCACGGCGTAGTTCCACAGGCCCCGGCGGCCGGCCTCTCCGGCGGCCATCTTCAGAATCTTCTCCATGTTCGCCCGGCGGCCGATCGACTTGCCCCAGGCCACAACCTTGCCGCTCTCGTCCAGGCTGATGATGGGCTTCAGGTTGAGAACTTTTGCCAATAACCCCTTGAGCGGGCTCACCCGGCCTCCCCGGACCATGTAGCGGAGCGTCTGCACATCGACCAGGAGGCGCGTCTTGCGGCTCCACTCTTCGGCCAGGCGGGCGATCTCCTCGGCGCCCAGCCCGCGGGCAGCGGCCTCAGCGGCCCTCTGCACGATCAGGCCCTGGCTGGCGGACAGGGTCTTCGTGTCGATGACCCTGACCTTGCCGGCCGGGAAGTCGGCGGCGGCCCGGCGCAGGGCGTCGCAGGCGCCGCTCAGCCCGGAGGAAATGGAAAAGATCAGGATGGACTTGTAGTGATCGGCCAAAAAGGACAATTGGCTATGGACCAGGGACGGGCTGGGCAGCGAGGTCACCGGATGCTCGGGCCAATCCCGGAGAAGCCTGTAGAACTGTTCGGGCAGGATGGTCAGTCTGTCCAGGAACTGGCGCTCGCCGAAGGATAGGGTGAAGGGGATGAGGTGAACCCGGTGCTTGTCCAGAACCTCGGGCGGCAGGTCGCAGGCCGAATCCGTGACAATGGCCAGGCGGCGAGGCCGGCCCCGGACGGCCTCCATCTGCCGGCGCATGTCGTCCACCTTGACGTGCTGGGCCGGCCCCATTCCCAGCAGCTCGAAAAAGAGGTCGGCCGGCCGGTCGGTGTGGACATGAAAGCGCGCCTTTTCTTCGGAGCCGGCCACAATGGCCGAATCTCCGTAGGCCTCGAGCGAGCGCCGCAGCCTGTCCAGGTCCAGGCCCGGCCCGGACAGGACCGCCTCGGCGCAGTAGCGGCGGCTGAGGCCGCGCCTGAAGGAATGGACCTTGGGCTGCGGCTTGAGGTCCTCGGCCCTAGGCAGGGGCAGGCTACGCAGCCGGCCGGCCCGGATGAAATCCATCACCCCTTCGACAAAATCAACGAAGCCTTTGGCCCCGGCATCCACCACCCGGGCCCTGCGAAGCACCGACAGCTTGAGGGGGGTTTCCCGCAGCGAGCGGCGGGCCGTCTCGAGGGAATGAGACAGCAGCTCGACGAAATCGGTCGTCCTCTGCCGGTAGTGGAAGACGGAGTCGGCCCAGTCCCGCATCACGG
>JBAVVA010000124.1:0-11041 GCA_049697055.1 Candidatus Aminicenantales bacterium | reverse complement strand
TCTAGAAAAAAATGGATTTTCATATGATTTTTTGGGTTCTCTTCCATTCTGTTCGAGTGGGTTCCAAAAGGAAATGTCCGGGGCGGTCGTAGCGACCATCAGGGAAGGTTTAGCCTTCCCGAGCCGTCTTCGAAGGGACCCCGTTTTAAGGGGCGCCGAGGATGTTTGAGCCTTTTGACCATCAAGGAAGATGATGTGAAAGCCGAGAGACTCAGGCGTAGAGCGGTGATCTCCTATGCGAGTTCCGCAGGCGCTGAGAAGACGGTAAGGGACCGGCGTTAAAAACCTTCCCGGGAGCGAGACCGCCCCGGACATTTCCTCAAAACTTCCCCGCCTGATATGGAAGATAACCGTTTTTTTGCTATAATAAAGTCCATGCTGGAGAAGCTTAAGGGCTACCTCGAGCCGGGCACCCCTGAGGCCGAACTGGCCGAAAAGCTCGACCCGGGAAGGATGCCGCGACATGTGGCCGTGATCATGGACGGCAACGGCCGCTGGGCCAAGGAACGGAACCTGCCGCGCATTGAAGGCCACCGGGCCGGCTCTAAATCCGTCCGAGAAGTCGTGGAGGCCAGCGCCCGCCTGGGCTTGCAAGTCCTTACCCTATTCGCCTTCTCCCGCGAGAATTGGAAACGTCCCAAAACCGAAGTGGCCACCCTGTGGAAGGTTCTGGAGGAGTATCTGAAGAAAGAGTATAAAGTCCTGATGGAGAACAACTTTCGGCTATCCACCATCGGCCGGCTGGAGAGACTGCCCGCCGCGGTACGGCGTGAGTTGGAGCGGGTCATGAAGCTTACGGCTTCCAACACAGGGTTGCGCATTGTGCTGGCCCTGAACTACAGCGGCCGGGCGGAGATTGTGGAAGCCGTCCGGCGTGTGGTCCGCGGCGGCTACGTTGACCCGGACAGCCTGGACGAAGAGACATTCGCCCGGCATCTCGACACGGCCGGATTGCCCGACCCGGACCTTCTCATCAGGACGAGCGGGGAGATGCGCATCTCGAACTTTCTATTGTGGCAGATCGCCTACGCCGAGATCTGGATCACCAAGGTCTATTGGCCCGATTTCCGGAAGATTCACCTCCTGGAAGCGCTGGTGGATTATCAGAGACGGGAGAGGAGGTTCGGAGACATCCAGCCGGCCGAAGGTTCTGCCTGAGCGAGGACATTCTCCTTCTCGCCCGGCCCGGGTTTTTATGAACAAAGAGATGTGGAAGAAGCTTGACGCTCACAGAAGGCTGCCCACCGCCCTGGTCGTCCTGGCTGCGGTGGTGGCCTTGATCCATTTCGCCGCCGACTGGCTGATGGCCGCGGTCCTCAACCTGTTGATCCTGGTCGCGCTTTTTGAATTCTACGGCTTGGCCCGGAAGAAGAACCTTTACCCCCAGGCCCCGGCCGGAGTGGCCCTCAGCCTCTTCCTCAGCCTCCCCTTCATCTTTCCCAGCGTCCCCCTGGCCTTGGCTTTGCTCGCTTGTTTCTTAGCGGCCGGCCTCATCTATCTTGTCCGCTTTAACAGCTTGGAACGGATGATGCTCTTTCCCCAGTCCTTGGCCGTTACGTTTCTGGGGGCGGTCTACCTGAGCTTCACCCTCAACCATTTCCTTCCCCTGCGCAGAGAGTTCGGCCCCTGGGCCATTTATTTTTTATTCGCCGCGGTTTTCGCCGGCGATACGGGAGCTTTCCTGGTCGGCTCTTTATTGGGCCGGCATAAGATGTTTCCCCTGGCCAGCCCCCACAAGACTTGGGAAGGCGCGGCGGGCGGACTGGTGTTCGGCGTCCTGGGGGCGGTTGCCGCCCGGGAGCTTTTTTACGGCAAGCTCTCTTTGGAACAAGCGGTCATTTTCGGCCTCCTTCTTCAGGCCGTGGCCCAACTCTCGGATCCTCTGGAGTCGCTGTTCAAGAGGGCCGCGGGAGTCAAAGATTCGGGCAACATCTTCCCCGGCCACGGCGGTTTGCTCGACCGAGTGGACAGCCTGATCCTGGCCGGCCCTTCCTTCTATTACTTGATGCGGTATTTCAAATGAAAACCCTGACCCTCCTCGGCTCGACCGGCTCGATCGGCCGGAACACCCTGGAGGTGGTGGGCCACCTCAACCGCAGTTTTCGGGTGGGAGGCCTGGCGGCCAGGTCGAACGTTCCTCTCCTGGCCGAGCAGGCCGAGCGTTTCCACCCGTCTCTCGTTTCCCTGGAGGGCAAAATCCAGGCCGATGAGTTCCGGCGTCTTTATCGCGGGCCGGACCTGAGAGTTTTTTACGGCCCCGAGGCCGCCGAGGAGGCGGCCAGGCTGGAAGAGGCCGACATTGTCGTTTCGGCCATCAGCGGCATCGGCGGCCTGCGGGCCACCCTGGCCGCCGCCGAGACGGGCAAGCGCATCGCCCTGGCCAATAAGGAATCCATGGTTGTGGCCGGACGGCTGGTCCTGGAGGCTGTTTCCCGTTCGGGCGCTGAAATTCTGCCCGTGGACAGTGAACACAGCGGGATCTTCCAGTGCCTGGCCGGAGTGCGGAAGGAAGAGGTGCGCCGGGTCATCCTGACCGCCTCGGGCGGACCGTTCCTCCGCACGCCGACGGCCGAGCTGGAGAAGAAAACCGTGGAAGAGGCCCTGGCCCACCCCCGCTGGAAGATGGGACGGAAGGTGACCGTGGATTCGGCCACCCTGATGAACAAGGGGTTGGAGCTTATCGAGGCCCGTTGGCTGTTCGACCTGCGTCCCGAGCAGCTTGCCGTCCTCATCCATCCCCAGAGCATCGTCCATTCTCTGGTGGAGATGAGGGATGGGTCGGTCTTGGCCCAGCTCAGCCGCACCGACATGCGCCTCCCCATCCAGTACGCTCTGACCTACCCCCACCGGGAGGACCCGCCCCTTCCCAGCCTCGACCTGGCCGAGGTCCGCAACCTGGAGTTCTATCCGGTCGATGACGCGAAATTCCCGCTCCTGGGCCTCGCCCGCCGGGCGCTGGAAGAGCCCTCCAGCTACAGCGTAGCCCTCAACGCGGCCAACGAGGAAGCGGTCGAAGCTTTCCTCCAAGGACGGATCTCTTTCCCGGGCATCGCCCGGACGGTGGCCGGAGTCCTGAAGGGACACCGCAGCCGGGAGACGGAGAGCCTGGAGGACATCCTGTCCCTCAACGCTCAGGTTCGGCGGGCTGCCCAAAATTTCATTCATTGAAAGGTGCCGTCATGCAAGCTGTCTGGAACACGCTGGCCAACAATGCCCAGTACCTCCTTGCTTTTCTCATCGTCTTCACCGTCATCGTTTTTACTCATGAGTTCGGCCATTTCATCATAGGCCGGCTCATGGGCATTCGCGTCGAAGTTTTTTCTTTCGGGATGGGCAAACGCCTGTTCGGGCTCAAACGCGGCCACACCGATTATCGGGTCAGCCTCTTGCCCGTAGGCGGCTACGTCAAATTCCTGGGCGAAGGCCTTTTCGAAAAGGACCGGGCCCTGGAACCGGACGACTTCATGGCCAAGAAGCGCTGGCAGAGGTTTCTGGTCATCGTCGCCGGGGCGCTGATGAACATCATGCTGGCCGTGATCCTGCTGGCCGTGGTCAATATGGCCGGGGTCAAGGTCCCCCTCTACCAGGACCAAAAACCGGTCATCGCCTGGATCGAGCCGGGTTCGCCCGCGCAGAAAGCGGACCTGCAGCCTGACGACGAGCTCCAGCGCATCAACGGCCAGAGGGTGGCCACCTGGACTGATGTGGAGCTGGCCGTGGGGACTCAGCCGGAAAAGCTGCTCCGGCTCGACATCATTCGCCAAGGCCGGCCTGAAAAAGCCGAGCTGCGCACCGAGAAGCGGACTCGCTACAATATGGGCTATGCCGGCTTTTTTGGAAAGGTCTTGACCGAGGTGCTCATGGTCGTGCCCGGATCGCCCGCGGCCAAGGGCGGCTTAAAGCCCGGCGACATTGTGCTCCGCATCAACGGCCGGCCCGTCTATTTATACAGCTTCGTCGAGGTCCTGGAGGCCAACCCGGAGAGGCCGCTGGCCCTGGAGGTCAGGCGTTCCGGGAGGGTCGTGCCCCTGACCGTCACCCCGCGCCGGGAGGGGAAAATAGGCAAGATCGGCGTCCAGCAGACGCCCGAATCCGTGATCAAGAAATTCAGTTTTTTCCCCGCCTTCGGCCAGAGCGTCAGGGACAACCTTCGGTGGACCACCCTGGTCCTCCGCTTCCTCAAGGGGCTTTTTACCGGAGAGGTTTCCGCCCGCCAGGTGGGCGGCGCGCTGGAGATTGCCCGCATATCGGGCGAGATCATGAAGATGGGCTTCCTGGCCATGATCAACTGGATCGCCCTCTTCAGCCTGCAGCTCGGCATCCTCAACCTGGTGCCCATCCCCGTGCTGGACGGCGGCCAGCTCTTTGTTTTGACCCTGGAGGGGATATTCCGCCGGGACTTCGGCCCCAAGCTCCGCACGGTCTGGCTGCAGATCGGGTTCGTTATTTTTGTCCTATTGCTTGGGTTCACCATCCTCAACGATATCATGAACCGTCTTCCCAAAGGCTGGGGAACCTTGTGGCCGTTCTAGACCCGATTTTTCCCAGGCGGCGGACGCGGCAGATCCGCCTCGGCCGGGCGGTTATCGGCGGCGGCGCTCCGATCTCGGTCCAATCCATGACCAAGACCGACACCCGGGACGTCGAGGCGACCGTCCGCCAGATTCGCAGCCTGGAGCAGGCCGGCTGCGAGATCGTCCGGCTGGCCGTCCCCGATAGGGAAGCGGCCGGGGCGCTGGCCGGAATCCGGAAGGCGGTCAGCCTGCCGCTGGTGGCCGATGTCCATTTCGACCATCGCCTGGCTCTGGCCGCGCTCCGAGCGGGAGTGGACGGCCTGCGGCTTAACCCGGGCACCATCGGGTCCCGGGACAAGGTGAGGGAAGTCGTCCTGGCGGCCAAGGAACGGCAGGCCGCTATCCGCATCGGGGTCAACTCCGGCTCGCTGGAAAAGGACCTGCTCAAGAAATATGGAAGCGCCACGGCCCAGGCCATGGTCGAGAGCGGCCTGAGGCATGTCGCCCTCCTGGAGGAGCTTGATTTCCGGGAGATCAAAATTTCGCTGAAGGCTTCCGATGTGCCGCGGACGCTGGAAGCCTACCGTCTCATGGCCGGCCGGACGGACTATCCATTTCACGCCGGCATCACCGAGGCGGGAGGGCTTTTCGCCGGAGCGGTGAAATCGGCCGCCGGACTGGCCCTCCTGCTGCGTGAAGGGCTGGCCGACACGGTCCGGGTGTCGCTCACCGCCCCGCCCGAGGAGGAGGTGCGCACGGCCTTTCGTATTCTTGCCGCGCTCAAGCTCAGAGAACGGGGGCCGGAGGTCGTCTCCTGCCCGACCTGCGGACGGTGCGAGGTGGACCTCATCCGCCTGGCGGCCGAAGTCGAAAGCCGCCTGGCCGGCCTGCGGACGCCGCTGGTCGTGGCAGTCATGGGCTGTGTGGTCAACGGCCCGGGCGAGGCCCGAGAGGCGGATATCGGAGTGGCTTTCGGCCGGGACAAGGCCGTGATCTTCAAGGGGGGGAAGCTCCTCCGGCAGGTCAAACCGGCTGAAGTTGTGAAGGTCCTGGTCAGGGAAGCGTTAGCCCTGGGAGAAGAAAAGCAGGCTTCCCGAGGATGACGAAGAAAGCGGCTGGCTTGACAGGCGGGGCTCATACTCGGCGGCGCGCCGCGGGGCAGCGATCGCCGGCAGCGCCGCCGGCGTTGCCCTCGCGGTTGGCCGGGAAATATGAACTCTTGAAAGGCCTCCTTCTGGATATGAAACGCGTCCTGGTCGCCTTTTCCGGCGGCGCGGACAGCACGCTCCTGCTGAAAACGGCGGCGGATGTCCTTGGCCGGGAGGTGCTGGCGGTTATCGCCGCTTCGGAGACCTATCCCCGCCGGGAAACCGAAGAGGCTGAGAGCCTGGCCGAGGGGCTGGGCGTCCGGCGCCGGACCATCAACACCCGAGAGTTGGAGAACCCGGATTTCGCCGCCAACCCGCCGGAGCGGTGCTATCACTGCAAAAAGGAGCTATTTTCCGGGCTCAAGGCCATTGCCGCGGCCGAGGCCATTCCTTTCATCCTTGACGGCCAGAATGAGGATGACCGGAGCGACTTCCGGCCGGGCTCAAAGGCCGCCCGGGAGCTGGGCGTTCGCTCGCCCCTCCAGGAGGTCCATCTGACCAAGCCCGAAATCCGGGAGCTGTCCCGGTCGCTCGGCCTTCCCACCTGGGACAAGCCTTCGCTGGCCTGCCTTGCTTCGCGCTTCCCTTATCACATGGCTATCGGGCGGCAGAGCCTGGAGCAGGTCGGCCTGGCCGAGGAATTCCTGCTCGGCCTGGGCCTGCGGCAGGTCCGGGTCAGGCATCACGGCCCGGTGGCCCGCCTGGAGGTCGAACAGCCGGATTTTGTCCGGATTATGCAGGAGGATATCCGCCGGAAAATTGTTCGCCGGCTGAAAGAGCTGGGCTTCCTCTTTATCACCCTGGACCTGGAGGGCTACCGCACCGGCAGCCTGAATGAAGAATTGATGAAATAAAAAAGCCGGGAGGAAAAATCTTCTCGGACTCTTCCTCCCGGCTTGAGTATGCTCGGTCTGAACCCCGATACCGGGCGCAGGCTACTGGGCTTTTTCCGCTTTTTTCTGAGTGATGATCCCGACGATTTCGACGCCGGATTCGCGGATGACGTCGATCATGTCCACGATCTTGCCGTATTCCAGATCCTGGTCGGCCCGCAGATAGAGCCTCTTGTCCTGGGCCGTCAGGAAAGCTTCTTCCAGTTTCGACTGGAGCTGTTCCAGGGTGACCTTATCATTGTTGAGCCACAGCGTTCCATCTTTCTGGATGTACATCACCACTTCCGGGCTTTCCGGCATATTCATAGTGTTCAGGGCGCTGGGCAAGCGGATATCTCCCGGCCCCCCTCGGACCAGGGGAGTGACGATCATGAAGATGATGAGCAGCACCAGCAGGACATCGCACAGAGGAACGACGTTGGGTTCGGACTTAAATTTTTCGTCGCCGCCGACTGAGATAGACATGTTAAATATCCTTTCGGGCGGTCCGCTCCGCCGCAGCGGCGGCTATTTGTTTTCCTTGCGGATGAAGTAGTCGAGCAGCTGGGACGAGGTGTTGGCCATTTCGGCCTTGTAGATATCGATCCGGCTATTGAGGTAATTGAAGATCCACAGGGCGATGATAGCCACCAGGATGCCGGCGGCGGTGGTGATCAGAGCCTCGGCGATACCCGAGGCCACGGCGCCGATGCCGCCCGATCCGGTGCGGGCCATGCCCCGGAAAGCGTTCATGATGCCGAAAATGGTGCCGAACAGGCCGATGAACGGTGAGGAAGTGGCGATGGTGGCCAGCCAGCTCAAGCCTCGGCGCAGCTCCTGCTCGAACATGGTCGAGGCGCGGTCGCAGCCTCTCTCGGCCGAGTCGATGAGCTCTTGCGAGTCCAGGTTGGACTGCTTGGCTTCAATGTATTCGCGGGTGCCTCCGGCGGTGACCCGGGCCAGGTGGCTGCCCACAAACTCGCCCCGGCTGGACAGGGACAAAGCCTCGGCGATCATTCCCTTTTTAAGCAAATCGGACAGCTTGGGAGCGACTTCCCTGGACTTACTCTTGGCTGCCGAATAGGTCAGGATTCTTTCAATCAGCAAGTAGATCGAGACGAGAGACAGGCCGAGCAGGATGATGGCGACGCCCTTGGCTATGGGGGTCATCTGCTTCCACATTTCGATAATACCGAGTTCCATGTTTTTATACCTCCTTTTTTATCAAGCCATCGGATGGGATGGTCAGCTTGATTTCAGTTTGAAGCGGACGGTGACGGTGAAGATGACGCCGCGGGGCCGGCCGCTGATGACCATCGGCTCATAGACCCACTGCCGGACGGCGTCGATGGCCGCCTGGTCGAGAAGCGGTATTGAACGCAGAACCTTCCACGACACCACCCGGCCGTAGATGTCGGTGGTGGCCTCGACGATGACCACGCCCTCCACCCGGGCCTGCCGGGCGATCTCGGGATAGATGGGCGCCACTTCCTTGAGGAGCCTGGGCTGCCTGATATCTCCACCGGCCCGGAGCGGGGCTTCCACATCGCCCACCACGCCGCCCAGGACACCGCCCACCACGCCGCCCAGGACGCCGCCCACCACGCCGCCTTCCACTCCGCCCTCCACACCGCCTTCGATGCCGATGTCGGAGAGCTGTTCCTCGGCGATCTCATCGGGGATTTCGATGGGCGCCACCAGCTTGCCGGCCTCGATGTTGGACTGGGCCTGCACAGGCTTGATGCGGGCCGAGCGCTCGGAGCGCTTCTTGGCGGCCGGGGGCGGGGGAGGGGGAGGCGGGGGAGGGGGCGGCACCAGGAAGGCGCTGTAGATTTCCACCCGGGGCATCTCGCCGATGCTCAGCAGGGGAACGACAACTACGGACACCAGGAAAATGAGGTGAACTCCTATGGCCACAACGAGGCCTGTGCCTATCCTTTTAGTGGATGGTTCCTCTTTGAAAAAAGAATCCTTGAAAACACCGGAGGAAGGCACGGGCGGAGCTTTCTCCAGAAGCAGGGCTACGATCAAGGCTATAATGAAAAAGAAGAATCCGAACAGCCAGAAAAGGCCGAAGCTGCGGCCTTTTTTTCGGGCGATAAAAGCCGGGATTAACCCCAGTAGAGAGGCCAGGATAGCCACGCCGATCCAGCTATATGTCGTCACAGGTTCCTCCCTTCTGAGAATGGATTCGGTTGAAGAAAATACAAGCTACTGCGCATGCGTTTAGTATAAAATATTTCCTTTTTCAATATCAAGCCTTTTCCCCAAAATTATTTCCGCATGCCCTTTTTGGGCTTGAATATCTTCCACCAGAAAAAGAGGTAGGGGCAGGACTGGAAAATAGAGGAGTAGGTGCCGATGAGGACGCCGATCAAGAGGGTAAAGGCGAAATCGTTGATGACTTCCCCGCCGAATAAGAGCAGGATGACCAGGGACAGGATGAGCGTGCCGCCGGTGATGAGCGTCCGGCTGAGGGTCTGGTTGATGCTGAGGTTTACCAACTCCTCGAAATCCATTTTGCGCAGGATCTTCAGGTTGTCGCGGATGCGGTCGAAGATGACGATGGTGTCGTTGATCGAGTAGCCGACGAGGGTCAGGAAGGCGGCGATGACCGGCATGTTGATTTCCCGGCTGGTGAAGGAAAAAATGGCCAGGGTGATCAGGACATCGTGGACCAGGGTCAGCAAGCCCGAGACACCGTAGGACAGCTTGAAGCGAATGGCCAAATAAACGAGCATGCCCAGCAGGGCGTAGAGGATGGCCACTTCGGCCTTCTTCCACAGGTATTCACCGGCCACCGGGCCGACCGTCTCCTTGCTCAGGATGGCCAGGCTGCTCAGGTAGCATCGTTCCTTCATTCGGGCGAGAGTGTCTTCCCCCACCCCCAGAGCTTTGATCTCGTCCCAGTTGCGAACGATCCCTTGGCGCACCCGGAAATCCACGATTTGCCGCGCCAGCCCGGCAGCCTTGTCCAGGAGGACGGGCTCCAGGAGGAAGGTCAGGCCCTTCTCGTCCAGGCTGTTGAAGTCTTGAAGCCCGTTGCGGATCGCGCTTTGGTCCTGGTCAGTCCGCAGGGCGTCGATGACCCGGTTGCCCATGATCTCGGTGGCCTCCATCTCGTCCACGTTCTGCCCGCGGAGCCTGGCCTTGGACTGGGTGGCCCGGATGATGTACTCCCTATTCTCCTGGCCCACCTCTTGAATTTTGCTCTCGCTCAGCTTGATAGCGGACAGGCGGTCGCGCAGGCTGGCAATGGAGATAGGCTCGCTAAACTTGATGCGGATGAGCGTGCCGCCCGAAAAGTCCACGCCCATCTTCAGCCCGTTGAAGAAAATCATATTGACCAGGCCGGCGATGATGACCGAAAAGGATAGGGCAAAAGCCACATACTTGTACTTCAGGAAGGGAATTTTGGTTTCTTTGAAGAGTCGCAGCATGGCTAGATACTCAGCTTCTCGACTTTTCTCCGCCGGGGGATGGTCAGGTCAAAGATCAGGTGGGAGACGAACACCGCGGTGAACATGCTGGCCACGATGCCGATGATCAGGGTGACGGCGTAGCCCTTGACCGCTCCCGTCCCCCCCAGGAGGAAGAAGGCGGCGATAATGGTAGTGACGTTGGAATCGACGATGGCGCTCAGAGCCCGGGTAAAGCCGAAGGAGATCGAACTGAGAACGCTCCGGCCGGCGCGCAGCTCCTCGCGGATCCGCTCGAAAATGAGGACGTTGGCGTCCACCGACATACCGAAGCTCAGGATGATGCCTGCGATGCCGGGCAAGGTCAGGGCCACCGGGATTTTCAACATGACCAGGGCGCCCAGGGTGCCGATGAGGATAAGCATGTTGAGGAGCAGGGCGGCCAGGGCGTTGAAACCCGCGCCTTTATAATAAACGACCAGGAATATCATGGTGATGATCAACGAGCCGATGATGGCGATGAGGCCCCGGTGGATGGAATCCGCGCCCAGGGAGGGGCCGATGGTCCTGTTCTCGATGATCTTGATCGAGGCGGGCAGGGCGCCGGACTTGAGGATAATGATCAAGTCCCGGACTTCCTCCAGGCCGAATCCGCGCAAACCGCCTGTAATGATGCCGCGGTCCACAATCTGGTTTTGGACTACGGGCGAGGATTGGACCTTTTTGTCCAGGATGATGGCCACCTGGCGTCCGACGTTTTCGCCGGTCAGCTGGGCGAAGCGCTTGGAGCCGTCCGGCTTGAGCTCAAACCCCACGGCCGGGTTGTCTCTCTCATCCTTGTCCAGGTGAACCGAGCTGAGGTCTTGGCCGGTGATGCCGGCCACGCGGCTGACCAGGTAATATCCGCCCTCCGTCCTTTTGCTATCGCCGCGGAGCACCTCCATGTCCTCCGGGACCTGGCCGCTGAAGTTTTTGAGGAGCGTGGCCTCCTCAGCGGCCGGGCCGGCCTGGACCAATTTCCACTCCAGCAGGGCCGTGGTTTTAATAAGGGTCATGGCGTGTTCGGGGTTGCTGATGCCGGGCAGCTC
>JBAVVA010000123.1:0-10685 GCA_049697055.1 Candidatus Aminicenantales bacterium | reverse complement strand
TTTCAGTTCGGCATGGCTGCGGCCGGCGGCCTGGCCGGCGAGGGATTAGTCCGGGTAGTCGGGGGTTTCGACCATTGGGTGGCGGCCGGGCTGCTCTTCTTCGTCGGGGGCAAGATGATCTGGGAGTCGTTCCGCGGCGAATCCGAGAAAACCGAGAAAGATAAAGACCCGACTCGGGGAGTCAGCCTGCTGCTCCTGGCCGTGGCCACCAGCCTCGATGCGCTGGGGATAGGCTTGAGCCTGGGAACCCTCCATGCCGCGGTGCTCTATCCTGCGGCGGTCATCGGCGTCATCTGCTTCTTGGTCACCGGCCTGGCCTCACGCCTTGGGCCGGCCTTAGGCCGGCTCATCGGCCGGAGGGCGGAGCTGGTGGGTGGCTTGGTCCTCATTCTGATCGGGATCCGGATCCTGGCTACTCACCTTTAGCGTCATTGGTTCTCTTCCATTCTCATGGTCGCTTTAGGCAACCCCGGCCGGCCCTTGTCTCATTCATTGTGCCCCACACAGGATGGAAGAGAACCTATTAGAATATCTGATACCGGCCCTTCTCCATGATGGTTTCGGAAGTTCCGTCCTCATAGGTTAATACCATGGATTCAAGGCTAACCCGCGGCTGGACGGCCGGGATGTAGATCCGGTCGAGATGCACGACCGAGCTCGGCGAGCGGAAGTTCCGGGGGCCGACCGACCCGCCGAAATGGTCGCTCCGGCCAAAGGCCACGTGCAGGCCCAGCTTCTCGTCGAGCAGGATTTCGCCGATAGGCTGGAGGCCGAAATCGCCCAGCACTCCCAACCCCAGCTCGGCCATGTTGCCGTAGGCCGGCTCGGCTAACAGCCGGGTTCGTTCCTCGACCGCCCTTTCCCCTTCTCCGTCCACATAGATAGCCCGGTTTTCCTGGATCAAAAAGAGGACCATTTCCGGGCCGACCTGGACGGGCAGCACGCCTTCGGTCCGGCTGGGCTCCGAACCCTCGCCTTCATAGGGAACGATGTAGGTTTCGCCCGAGGGCAGGTTGCCGGCCGTGCCCTTGTCCGGGAATCTTCCGCTGGAGATATGGGATTTGCGGAAGCGGAGGTCGAATATCATTTCAAAGTCAAACTCATCGTCCACTTTAAACCGAACCTCGGCTAAAGCGGCGCGGTCGAGCCTGTCCTGGAGGAGGAGCACCCGCCGGCTGACCTCGTCGTAATCGAGGCGCAGGGCGGGCAGCATTTTCTCCGAAAAGCCCGGCATGGTGGCGGCCCGGAAACCGTATCGGCGGGCCGCGTTTTTGAGCGGCGCGGTTGTGGAAAACTCGGTCGGGGCCAGGAAGAGCTGGACTTGTTCGAAAATCGAGGCGAAGGGAGTCTCCTTTCCGGCGGCGGCCAGGCCGGCGGCGGCATCCGGGAGGCGGCCGCTGATCTGGTAGGCCGAGGAGGGGAGGTCGGCATTGTTCGAGCCCACATCAGCATAGGCCAGCAGCCTGACTTCCTCGAGGGGGATATCGGCCGCGGCCTGCTTGAGCAGCCCGGCCCATTCCTCGGCCAGAAACCGGCGCGCCTTCCAGCCGGAGTTATCGGCCTCTGTGCGGCGCGGCACATCCACCAGGATTCCCAGCCGCTTGTCGCCGGGATAGGCGGGGAAGACAGACCGGATGAGCTTGGCCAGGTCTTCCTTGGTCAGCTTGTCCATGGCATCCTCCACAGTGGCCGCAAGGGTTTTTTCATTATTCCATAAACGAACTTGATTTCCCAGCGCGCAGTGGGATTCAGAAATCAACCCGCAGGCCGGCGTAGGCGGAAAACCTCGGCGTTCCGTATCCCCACACCAGTTCATAGGCCTGGTCGAGGATGTTGTCCAGGCGAAGGAAAATCTCGACCTCTTTCCGGACGGTCAAAGAGGCCATGGCCCCCAGCAGGGTGAAGGGCTCGAGCCGCAGGCGCTGGGTCGTCCAGCCCATGTATTCGAGATCATACCGCGGTCCCAGGCGAGTCAGATCCACCGTGATGACCGCCCGGCTTCCGGCCTGAAGCCGCAGGCGGCCCGTGAACTTGTCGCGCGGCCGCCTCAGCAGCTCTGTTTGGGAATCCAGGTCCCTGGCCTCGGTGCGGGTGTAGGAAGATTCGAGGTTCAGCCAGGGCCACAGCCCCGCCGTAAGCTCCAGCTCGACGCCTTTGGTTTCGGCCCGGCCGATGTTGGCGTAGCCATGGATGGTATCGAACTGGATCAAATCGCGGAAGGAATTGTGAAAGTATCCGGCCGAGGCGATGACCTTGCCCTGGAAAAAAGCCTGCTCCAAGCCGAGGTCCCACCCCAAAGATCGCTCCGGTCTCAGGGTCAAATTGCCGATCGGACCCCAGACCGTTCCCGGCGCATAGAGCTGATAGAGGGAGGGCGCCTTGAAACCCGTGCCCAGGGTTGTCCTGATCTTGGTGGACGTTCCCGGTATCAGGATGGCTGGCGCCAGGCGCCAGGTCAGGGCCGTGCTGGAAGCGCTGTGGCGGTCGATCCGGCCGCCCGCCGTGGCGAACAGGAAACCGCCGAGCCGGATCTGATCCTGAATGTAGAGGCCGGCCGAGTCGATCGACCTCCTCGGAAAGGGGCTGGACATTTCGCCCCAGGCGCTGTGGGAGATGTATTCGGACTCTCCGCTTTCACGTTCGAGCTCCAGGCCGGCGGTCAGGGTGTTGACGGCGTCGAGGAAGATATTGTTCTGCCAGTCCATCTTCAGCCGTTGTCCGGCGAAAGAACCCTGTTCTGAATCCATGGGATGGGACTGGTCCGTCGGATTGTCATAGGTCCGGTCGTGCTTGACGAAGGACAGGCTCAAACGCTGTTCCCAGCGATTCCGGAGAAGAAGGGTCCGCAAGCTGCCTCGAACCTGGAGGGAAACATAGTCCTGCCGGAAATTAGGGTCGTCGCCGTAGGGGCCGCCGAAGTTGTCAAGGTTCAAGCGGCTGGCCAGCCGTCCCGCCGCCAGCTCCAGCTCGGTGTTAGCCCCCACAGCCCAGCCCAGCCGGCCCGCGAACGAAAGGCTCCGCCAGCCGTCTTTTTCGGTGTTGCCGGGATAAGAGGCGCCGGCCGCAGAAAAGCCGTCAGTTCTCAGAAAGGACGAATTCAGAAAATAGCGGAATCGGCCTTGCTGTCCGGACAACGAGGCGCCGGCCGAGGCCGTGCCGTAGCTCCCGGCCAGCCCCGACAGGTGGAAATGTGGGCGGCCCTGCCCGCTCCGGGTGATGATGTGAATGACTCCGCCCATGGCTTCCGAGCCGTAGAGCGTGCTCTGCGGGCCGCGGATGATCTCGATCCGCTCCACCTCATCCAAACGCAAGTGGGCCAGGTCATAGAGGCCTGTGGTGGAGATCGGGTCGTTCATCTCCACGCCGTCCACAAGGACCAGGGTATGCTCCGGGTTGGCCCCGCGGATGAAGACTGAGGCCGCGGCGCCCGGCGGCCCGTTTTGTTGGATGCTCAGCCCGGGGACGTCCTGGAGGACTTCCAGGACCGTCGTCCTGTTCGAGGCGGCCAGGTCCTTGGAGCTGAGGACTGTGGCCGCGCTGGCCACTTCCCGGCCGGGCGTTTCGAGGCGGGTGGCCGTGACCACGACTTCATGGGACAGCGGGCTTTTCGTTTTTTCTGGGGAAGGGGATTGGGGCCGGGCCGAGGGAGCGATTGAAAAAATGAGGATGAGGATGAGGAGCGCCGGAAGGGCGCGCAACCTTGGGCTTTTCATGGCGGTGACCTCCTTGCTTTTGCCCCCGCCGCATCAGGCCCGGCCGGTAGCCTTCTCTCCGGCCCGGAAGAAGCGCCCTTTTCTTCGGGCAAAAAAAATCAACCCGGTCTTCCTCCCGAAGACGGGTCGTGAGGTCTTGAGAAAGGTTTCCTGACTCCCGGATCATCCTCGGCCCGGGCCTTCCCGCGGCCGTCTCCGGCCGCCGTGGCTTCTTCCGGGCCTTGTCCCCGGTTACAGTAGCGGGGGCTGTGTCCGCCTTACACGGACTTCCCTTTTCTCAAGGCCTGCTCTTTAGCTTGAGAACAAAACAAACTTATTATAAGAAAGCCGCTTGAAAATGTCAATTTAAATCAGGCGGAGCATCTCCCCGCCAATAGATGGCGAAAGGCTGCCCCTCCTCCTAAGCGGGAGAGGCAGCCTTTCGAAGGGAATGGATTGAGAGAAAAGCGGAGTTTATGGTGAACTCCTTTGATGGAGGGGGAAAAAGGAGGTGCGCCTTGTTACGCTTCTCTCTAGCGGCTCTTGTCTTCATCTTGCGCTTCCATTTGTATATACGCACAAGATTGTGAAATCGTTGCACAGCCTTATCTATAATCAAAAAGTTATTGTATTGGAGATTCTTAATTTGGGTTTTGCCGTATGGCAGGCTTAAAAAATTATTTATATTATAACATGAAAATTTTCTTAATGCAAGATAATTTTTTATTTTTGTTCAAAATACTTTTTTGGGACCCGAATTAGGGCCATTTTAAGGAATTTTGCAGGGTTTTTTCATTATCCGAGCCTAAATCACCATCAAATTCAGCTTTAAATACCCCTTAACCCCGCTGGAGCCTGGAAAACAGGGGAAAAAAGCGAGAAAATAAGGGCGATTAACAAGGAGTAAGAGATGGATTATGAGCTTTTTCGGCAGTATGGTTATAAATTCGTGGACTGGCTGGCTGATTACATGAAGGGGATCGAAGCCTATCCCGTAATGTCACGCCTCAAGCCGGGGGACGTCAGCCGCCAGCTTCCGGCCGAACCTCCCCAACAGGCTGAGCCCCTGGACCGGATTTTTTCCGATTTCCAGAAGATCATTCTGCCGGGCATCACCCACTGGCAGCATCCCGGCTGGTTCGGCTATTTTCCGGCCAACAACAGCCCGGCCTCGGTGCTGGCCGAGCTCCTGACCGCCGGACTGGGCGCTCAGTGCATGTCCTGGCAAACCTCGCCCGCCGCCACCGAACTGGAAGAAACTGTTATGAACTGGCTCCGCCGCATGATCGGCCTGCCTGACGGCCTGGCCGGGGTCATCCAGGACACGGCCTCGACCGCCACCCTGTGCGCTTTTCTCACAGCCAGAGAGAACTCCACTGAGTTCAAGGTTAATGAGCGCGGCGCGCGCGACCCGCTCATTGTTTACGCTTCGGCCGAGGCCCATTCCAGCGTAGAGAAAGATGTCAAGATAGCCGGCTTCGGCAAAGAAAACCTACGCTCTATCCCCACGGACGAGAACTTTGCCATTATTCCAGCCCGGCTGGAGGAGGCCGTCCTGGAGGACAAGCGCCGCGGCCTGCAGCCCTGCTGTGTAGTGGCCACCGTGGGCACGACCTCCTCGACGGCCGTGGATCCGCTGCGGCCCATCGGCCAGCTCTGCCGCCGTTACGGCTTGTGGCTCCATGTGGACGCGGCTTTCGCCGGGACGGCGGCCGTGCTTCCTGAGATGCGCTGGATGCTGGACGGCGTCGAGTTCGCCGATTCTTTCGTTTTCAACCCTCACAAATGGATGTTGACCAACTTCGACTGCTCGGCCTATTTCGTCCGCGACCCGGGGCTTCTGAGGCGAACCTTCGAGATCCGTCCCGAGTACCTCAAGACCGGACAGGATGCCGTAGTCAAGAATTTCCGTGACTGGGGCATCCAGCTCGGCCGCCGCTTCCGGGCCCTCAAGCTGTGGTTCGTCATTCGCTCCTACGGAGTGGAGGGGATCCAGGCCATGGTCCGCGAGCATCTGCGGCTGGCCCGGCTGTTTGAAGCCCTGGTGCGCTCCCAGCCCGGCTTCGAGGTCCTGGCCCCGGTCAACCTCAGCCTGGTCTGCTTCCGCTGGAACGACGGCCGGAGGAGCGAGGAAGAGTTGGCCGCCTTGAATCAAAAGCTTCTAGATAAGGTCAACGCTTCGGGCCGTGTGTACCTCACCCATACCAGCCTGCGGGGGAAATATACCATCCGCTTGGTCGTCGGCCAGCGGACGACGGAAGAGCGCCATGTCCGCCTGGCCTGGGAGCTCCTCACCAGCGAGGCGGAGAAACTGGCAACCTAAGGCAGCCCTCAGTGTTTCTGTGCTTTAAACAGCCCCAAGTTTTTCAGGCCCCCTATCCTGGCCATCACCGCCTCCGGGCCGGCTCGCCGAAGATCCCTTTAGTGATGACAATGATTTCGTCCTGTGGACTTGACCTGCGGGCTCGAATCAAGTAGCTTGGAACGCTATCCGTTATGAGTGAAAATAGAGTCGTCGTCACCGGGATGGGAGTCGTGACTCCCATCGGAGTCGGCCTTGAGGATTTCTGGAAAGGGCTGAAATCCGGCCAGAACGGAGTATCGCGCCTGACTCATTTCGACCCTTCTGATTTTCCGTCCCAAATGGCCGCCGAAGTCAGAGACTTTGACCCGGAAAGGTGGATTGACAGGAAATCCGCGGCCCGGATGGACCGCTTCACGCATTTCGCCGTGGCCGCCTCGGAGATGGCCTTGGCCGACAGCGGCCTCCTTGGTTCTCCCTTTCCCGGAGACAGGGCCGGGGTCATCATCGGTTCCGGGATCGGGGGGTCAGACACCATCGAAAAGGGGAGCGTCAAGATAAGCCAGAAGGGACCCCAGGCTCTCGACCCCTTTTTTGTGAATAAGGTGCTGATCAACATGGCGGCCTGCATGGTCTCCATCCGCTACGGGCTCAAAGGACCCCTGTCGGCGCCATCCGTGGCCTGCTCCACCAGCGCTAACGCCATCGGGGATGCATTCCGGATTATCCAGAGGGGAGACGCGGAGATCATGTTGGCCGGCGGCGCTGAAGCCTGTATCACGCCCCTCGCCTTCGGGGGTTTTTGTGCCTGCCGGTCCATGTCCCGGAGGAATGATTGCGTGGAAAAGGCTTCGCGGCCCTTTGACAAGAACCGGGACGGCTTCGTCATGGGGGAAGGGTCGGGGATCGTCGTCCTGGAAAATCTGGAGCAGGCCAGGGGCCGGGGCGCCCGCATCTATGCCGAATTGGCCGGTTACGGCAACACGGCCGATGCTTATCACTTTACCGCCCCCGCACCCGACGGCGACGGTATGATCCGGGTGATGAGGAAAGCGCTGGCGGATGCCGGCCTGAAACCCGACGATATCGGATACATCAACGCCCATGGGACTTCCACTGTTCTCAACGACAAGGTTGAAAGCGCGGCCATCATGCAGACCTTCGGAGCCCATGCCCGGGCGCTCAAGGTCAGCTCCATCAAGTCCATGATCGGTCATCTATTGGCCGCAGCCGGCGTCGTGGAATTCGTTTCCACGGTCATGAGCATCTTTACGGGGGTCATTCCTCCCACCATCAATTATGAGGAGCCGGACCCCGAGTGTCCGCTGGATTATGTGACGGGCGGTGCCGAATCCCTTGATCTTGAAGCGGCCCTCAGCAACTCCTTCGGCTTTGGCGGAGGGAACGTCTGCCTGGCGGCAAAAAAATATCGGAGTGATAAATGAAAATACCCAGCCTTCAAATCGGGGATGTCACGGCCCGCATCCCCATCATCCAGGGCGGCATGGGCGTGAGGGTTTCCCTGGCCGGCCTGGCCGCTGCCGTGGCCAATGAGGGAGGAATCGGAACCATCGCCTCCGTGGGGCTGGGCGACATCGAGGCCGCCAAGCTCGACTTCGAGAGGATATGCCGTGAGGCCCTCATTCATGAACTGCGTAAAGCCAAGAGCCTGACCGACGGTCTCATTGCCGTCAACATTATGGGAGTTTTAAGCAATGCCAAGGACCTTATCCAAGCGACGGCCAGGGAGGGGATCCGACTGATCGTCTCCGGGGCTTCTCTTCCTCTCAAGCTTCCGGAAATGGTGGAGGACAGCGGGGCTTTGCTGCTGCCCATCATCAGCTCGGGGAGAGCGGCGGACCTCGTCCTCCGCACCTGGGATAAACGATACCAGAGGACGGCCGACGCGATCGTTATCGAGGGGCCCCTGGCCGGAGGACATCTGGGCTTTTCCGAGGAGCAGCTTCAAGAGCCCGAGAAATATTCCCTTTCCATTCTTCTGCCCGAGGTCCTCCAGGTCATCAAGCGATTCGAGGACAAGTACGGCCGGAAAATTCCGGTCATCGTCGGGGGGGGGATATACGACGGGACGGATATCGCCCGAATGCTGCAAGCGGGCGCCTCGGGCGTTCAAATGGCGACCCGCTTTGTCTGCACCGTGGAATGCGATGTGTCCCAGGAATTCAAACAGGCTTATCTCGATGCGAATGAGGAAGATATCGTCATCATCAAGAGCCCGGTGGGGCTTCCGGGGAGAGCCATCCGCAACCAATTTTTAAAAAACCTGGAAAATGGCCTGCAAGAGAAGATCAACTGTCCCTGGCGATGCCTTTCCACCTGCAACGTGGCCGAAGCCCGCTACTGCATCGCCCTGGCCCTGATCAACGCTTATCTGGGAGACATGAACAAAGGCCTCGTTTTCTGCGGCCAGAATGCCCATCGCCTCCATAAGATCGTCACCGTCAAGGAACTGATCGCCGAGCTCCTGGCCGAGATTGAAGCCTACTAAAGGGGCCGGCCCGGCCTTAACCTCCGCTCGCCCTGGGCCCAGGCAGCCATTCTCGATAAGGGTTCGGAGCGAGAACGGGCTTATCCTTTTTGCGGCTTGAATAATCCCTCTTTTTTCGCGCCCAGCAGCCCGGCTTTGACCAGGCCCGGATCGGCCCGCTCCAGAGACCGGATCATGGCCGGGGTCATGACTTTTCGATGCGGGGAATGGTCCAGGTCTTGGCCGATCATGTTCAGGTCTTTGTCCGTGGTCATCCAGTCGAGGCGGTCGAATCGTGACAGGTTGAAAGGCCGAGAATACTCCCGCAGCGTCTTCTCTCCCCAAGGGTTGAAATAGCCTTCGAAGTAGGACATGACCAATTCCCGTACGGAGAGGAAGACCGGCTCACGGAAGCGAAGCGTGGTGTAATTGGATTTGGCCAGGGCGCCCCACCTCCCCCCCCGGCGGAAGACGGCGATGACGTGATCGTCGTCGTGGTCCGAGGAACGGAGGTCGACCAGGAGCGGCGGATGACCTTGAAAACGCAAAGCCGCCGCGCCGAACAGCGCTCCCTCCAAGCAGTTGGCTTTTTTCTCCCGCATCACCCAGCGGGGCGAGCGGGTGCCGCGGGCCGCGTCATAGGCGATTCGGTTGAGCCAGCGCTGGATGTCGATCGGGCCGCGGAAAGCGGCCAGCAAACGGACCTCTTGTTTGGCCCAATCCTCAGCGGGCTTTGTTGGGTTGCCCATGACTCTGGGCGCGGACCGGCCTGGCCGCCGTACTCCGGCTACTGCTGCGGGAGGCCGGGCTTCTGGAAGAAGCTCGGCGCCGGCGCGATCCTCACTTTTTCCGGCCTGACTTCCAGCGGATAAACCTGAATGACCAGGTCTTCGTCCAACACCTCCTTGGGCATATTGGGGTTGGCGTAGGTGATGGGAGAGGGCGTGTTGGCCACCAGGTCGTCGCGGAGCTTCACAGCGTCCTGGGTGATGATGGCGATGCGGATGTTCTCGAAATTGAGGTATTTTTTGACGGCCCGGTTGACATCCTCCCGAGTGAGCTTGGGCAACCGCTGCTGGACCTCGGCCAGGAAATCCTCATAGCCATAGTAATGGGAGTCCATCTGCCAGCCCAGCCGCTCGCCCAGGGTCTGGGCGTAAAGCTTGGTGTAGTTGAGAAGGTAGGTTCGGACGAGGTTGAAGCGTTCTTCGGAAATCCCCTCCTCCACCAGCCGCCGCAGCTCGCGCAGCGCCTGGCGGATGACGAAGTGGCGGTTGGAGTTCGACAGGGGCCGGATCCAGATGGAGAAGTATTGCTGCCGGCGGCAGAAGTTCGTGGCCGGGAACTTGTCGCGGCCCTGGATGAAATGCTCGGCGTAGGCATAGTCGCCGTAGTTCTGGCCGCGTAGTTCGCGGATCTTTTGGAAAAGCAGCGACAGGTGCTGCCGGTGCTCTCCGAAATGGGCGACAGCCATCCACAGGGCGAAGAAGTCATCGTCGGCCCGGGAAATCGGCAGCGGAAAGCCAAAAGAGATGGCCGTGGCCGGAGTCTGCTTCTCGGCGATGACGAACTCCAGGCCCTGGGGGGCTTGGGGCTGGGGCAGGACGAGGGCCGGAATACGGCCTTCGGGCAGCTTGGCGAAGTCGGCCAGGACTTTCTCCGGAAAGCCCTGAGCATAGCCGCCGGCCAGGCCGATGACGATATTGCCCTGGAGGAAGTTCTGTTTATAGAAGGACTTCAGGTCGTCCAGGGTCAGAGACTTGACCGACTCGACGGTGCCGGTATCCTGATGCCCATAGGGATGGCCCTCGTAGAGGGCCAGGTTGAGGATCTCCTTGCCGAACTCTTCGTCCATATTGCTGACCAGCGTCTTTTCCAGGAAATTGAGCTGGTTGGCCTTGAGCCGGTTGAAGTCCTCCTCCCGAAAACCGGGGTCCAGGAGCATGTCCCGAAAGAGGGCGTAGAACTTGTCCAGGTTGTCCCGGTGGATGGTCGTGGTGAAAACGGACATCTCCTTGTCCACGGCCAGGTCAACCTGGGCGGCCATGGGGTAGAAGCGCTTGGTGATCTCCTGAAAGGTGAGAGTTTTTGTGCCGCCGTTGGCCAGCAGGCCGAGGGCCAACTGGCCGAGGCCCTCTTTTCCGGCCGGGTCATTGGCCGAGCCGACTTTGAGGAGAATGTGAAAGCTGACCAGGGGATTGTC
>JBAVVA010000122.1:0-2519 GCA_049697055.1 Candidatus Aminicenantales bacterium | reverse complement strand
GCATGATCCCGTCGGCGCAAAAACTTTGAAAAAAGGCGGCCGCTGACCGACAGCTTCCAGATATTCATCGCTCCCGACCTTTCCCTGAGGCGGGACGGATTCGTTCAGGGCATAGGAATAAAACTTCGAATGGGGGCTGATCTTGGTAAAGAGGTTGTCGTAAGGAAACTGGATGGGCTCGGTCCCGATCTTAGCGCTCTCGATCCGGGCGCTAAGCTTGAGCGTCTTGTCCGCGGTTTTTTCAGGAAAGGCCAGCTCAAAGCTCGCGCCCTGGGAATTGATGATGTCGTTGTCCTTGACCGATAGTTTCCTCAAAATACGGCCGCTGTCCGGCCCTTCGGCTGCTTCCGGCGGCCGGCCGCCCAGAAGCACCGAGTCGATATGAGCGGCGCCCGGGCCCTGCTCGGTGATTTTTATTTTAGGCGCGTCTGTTCCTGCCAGATAAGGGGAAAGGTCGAGCTCCCGATCTCTGAGGAATTTGTCATAGGCCAGCCGTCCGGCCTCCTGCCAGCGGCCGTCTTTCCAGACGCTGATGACATACTCGCCGTTGGGCTTCATCGCCTCCAGGGAGCTTAATTCCGGATGAGGGAACTTTTTGACCTGGGGCGGCGCCTGGGCCGCGGAAAAGACCAAGGTCATACACAGGATCATGATGGCCGAAACAAACAGCTTAGGCTTCATCCGTGCGCCTCCTTTTTCATCCCATTCCATCCTTAATAATATACGCCCAGAAAAAATATTGATTTTTGGGCCGTTGAAATGTCATCTGATAGGATAGCTGAAACATATAATCAAAAAACCTTGGTGTCAATAGCTTTTGTCCGTGCTAGGATAAATCCATAGTGGCCATCATCCATCCCCTCCTGGATAAAGAAAAACAAAAGCGGGCCAGGCTCTACGAAAAGGAAAACCGTATCTTGGGCCTGGCCGGCCTGCTGCTCTCGCTCCTCATTCTTCTGGCCTTTTATTATTCCGGAGCGAGCGGCCGGCTGGCCCGGTTGTTCCCCGGCCAATCGATTGTCCTGCCCATAGTGGTCTATGCGGCGGTCTTTTTATCCGCCTGGACCCTGCTCACCCTGCCACTCAGCTTCACTAGCAGCTATCTCCATGAGCACAAATGGCGGTTCTCCAACCAGACCGTGAGAGCCTGGCTCTGGGAGAGGGCTAAATCTTTCCTGGTCAGCCTGCTCATCGGATGCCTGCTGCTGGGCTTGTTCTTTTGGATTCTGGCCATATCGCCCAGGTTCTGGTGGTTGATCTCCGGACTGGCCATGGCTCTGCTGAGCACTCTTTTCGCCACTCTCTTCCCCGTCGTCATCCTCCCCTTATTTAATAAATACACACGGATCGAGGACGAGGTACTGGCCGGCGCGCTGGAGAAGATTTTAAGGCGGGGCGGGCTCAGGAGCAGCGGCTTTTTCAAGGAAGACATGAGCCGGCAGACCAAAAAGGAGAACGCCTTCCTGGCCGGGCTGGGAAAAACGCGAAGGGTGGTTCTGGCCGACAACCTGATGGAGAACATGGCCGTCCCCGAGATCGTCTCCATCATGGCCCATGAAGTCGGCCATTACCGGCACAAGCACATCTGGAAAAATATACTCATTGGGACAGCGCAGCAGATCGTCATCTTCTTCTTCCTTGACCTCGTCCTGAGAGGAATTTTCCCCGGATTTTTGTCCTCGACGCGATGGAACCTGGAGCACTTTCCTTTATTCATCATTCTCCTGGGTGCTCTGTCCGGCCTGCTTTTCGGCCCTCTCAGCCTGGCTCTCTCCCGGAGGTATGAAAAACAGGCCGATGAATATGCGCTCCATAACATTGAAGACAAGCAGGCCTTCCTGACTGCCCTGGCCGGGCTGGCCGACCGAAACCTCTCCAACGCTTATCCCGCCTGGTGGGTGAAGCTGCTCTATTATTCCCATCCCCCTATCGGCGAGCGGCTGGCCGGGGCGGAAGAATTCATCCCTCAAACCCCTAGGGCTTGATGCCTTTTTCGCCCCCCAAAAAATGCCTTACTTGACGACCTTGCCCTGAGGGTCGATGGCCAGGCCCAGCTTCCGGCCCGTGACCTCGATCGATAACTCGAATGCCTTAATGCCGTCTTTGGTCAGATCCTTGATTTCCGTAGCTTTGCCCTCGGCCGTATAGAGCAGATCGCTGCTGACCTTTCCGCGCGGACAAACGATGCGATAGTGCCGGGGACGGGAATCGAACCCGTATACCCCTTACGGGGCGAGGGATTTTAAGTCATTTTCAGCCATACCTGGTTGCCTTGACGCCTCTTCTCGCTACAACTTAACAACCCTAATGATGGGCCTGAGGCAAAAGTGGCATATGAGTGCTGCGTCAGCCGACTAACTTCATCTTTTTCAGCAGCTCCTTGTACCTCGGATCAGAGCGCAGATTCTTCAAAAAGGGACCAACTTTGATGCAAATCAGTTGACCGGCATGCTCCTCATAGGCCCGCCTGAGCCATTCGAATGCTTTTTCTTTTTCTCCTAAGCCTGCGTAGACTTCCC
>JBAVVA010000121.1:0-2029 GCA_049697055.1 Candidatus Aminicenantales bacterium | reverse complement strand
TACGCTTTCGGCCACTGGCACAGGGAGGCCGGCCGGCTCACTTTCGAGGCGGTCCGGTCGAAGGGTTGGGAAAACCACTTCGCCATCCATTTCATACCGGTCCTGTTCCTGGTGCTTCCGTTTTACTTTATCGGCGGCGGTCCCCTCCTGCTGATCTATCTCCAGGTTCTCCTGGTCGGCCTGGCGGCCGCTTTCTTGTTCCTCATCGCCCGGCATGTCCTCCACTCCCGCTGGGCGGCTTTGGCCCTGGCCGCCGTGTTCCTCTTCTTCCGGCATACCCTCCTGGCCTTGATGTTCGATTTTCATCCCGAGCTTTTCTTTCCCCTATGTCTGCTGGCGGCCTTTTATTTTCTGGCTGTAAAAAGAAGGCCCGTTCTCTATTTTCTTTTTGTTGTCTTGGCTTTGGCGGTCAAGGAGGAGATGCCCATCTATATTTTTTTCTTCGGGCTGTTCGCCGCCTGGCGATTGAAAGAAAAAAAGCTGGGGTTTGCCACGTCGGCCCTGGCGCTGGCCTATTTCGTCCTGGTCATGGGCGTTATCCTTCCTTATTACCGGGCCCGGGCAGGCTTAGCCGGATTCTATAACTTTCAGAATGTCCTGGGCGGCGAGCAAGACGGACTCATCCAGGTCTCCCTGTATATGCTCAGCCATCCCGCCCAGCTTCTCCAGGGCTTAGACTTCCTGGATTTCCTCAAGAAGCTGGGAGATCTGCTCCTCCCTCTCTTTTTGCTGCCGCTCACCACCACGTTCGGACTTCTGCTGTTGTTCCCCATAGCCGTGGCCCTGTTGAGCAAGCTGCCCCAATTCTATACCTTCGGCGTTCATTACAGCGCGTCGCTCCTCCCTTTTCTTTTTCTGGCCTTGATCTACGGTCTGAAAGCCTTCCGGAGCAGGTTGGCTTCGCTGAGGCCTGAAAGGGGCCGCCGGATATTTGCCGCGGTCCTCCTGCTTCTATTGGCCGTCAATCTGGCCAACTCCAATTTCTGGAGGATCATCCAGCCTTCCCACTACCGCGCCCTGGCCGATCACGGCCGGGTTCATGCTCTCATGAAGCGCATCCCGGAAAAGGCCTCGGTCGCCGCCCAGTCGGCCCTCATCCCCCATCTCCCCAAGCGGAAGGCCATCTTTATGCTGCCCGACCAGGATGAGGCGGATTACATTCTGGTCCATCCGGGCGTTAACCCTTGGCCGCACACTAGAGAGGAATTGGCGACCTTCGTCGCCTCCCTTGATGGCGGAAACCGCTATGTCCTCCTGGCCCGGGATGGAGAGGTCAGGCTGTACAAGAAAGCCGGAGCGGACGCGCCGTGAGGATCCGTCCTCGGCTTCGTGCCGTCCTCATCGGCCTCTTGTCCCTTCTCCTCATCACTTTCATCCTGGTCGCGATCTTTCAAAAGAAAATCGCGCCGGCCGACCTGGTGCTTATTAACGGCGACATTCACACTTTAGACCCCGCCCGTCCAGAGGCCATGGCCTTGGTGGTCAGGGGCAACAGGATCGCGGCCGTTTGTCTCACGGACGCCGAGGCCAAGGAGCAGGTAGGCCGCCGAACCGAACTCATCGACCTTGGCCGCGGGTTCGTATTGCCCGGCCTGAGCGACGGCCGCGTCCATTTCGATAAAGCGGGAGCGCTCCTTAACGACGCCAACCTGACGGCCGTTTCCGACGAGGAAGGGCTGCGGCAAGAGATCAGGCGGGTCGTTGCCCTCATCGGGTCGGGAGAATGGATCACCGAGGGGATGTGGGGCGCTTATGAACGACGGGCCTCGGGCGAAGAGGGAGAAGGAGGCGGCGAGCTTAGGCCGGCCTGGCGTCCGCACCGCCGCATGATCGATGACCTGACCCCAGGCCATCCTTGTTTTCTATGCCGCTTCGACAATATAGAGTGGCTGGCCAATGGCGCCGCGCTCCGGGAGGCCGGCCTGGAGATGCAGCCTGTGGAAGGAATGGAGCTCGACTCGGAGGGGAAGCCTACAGGCATCATATTCCAGCCCTCCCTGGCCTTTGACCGGATGCGGGCGGCGCAAAA
>JBAVVA010000120.1:0-9482 GCA_049697055.1 Candidatus Aminicenantales bacterium | reverse complement strand
GGCTCGAATGCCGCCAGAAGCCATGGGCGCCGAAAATTACTCAGGGCAGGTCCAGCCGCACTTTTTTGGGAACAGGGATGGTCAAAGTCTTGGGTATCTCTGTGAGGGGTCTTCGGTCCACACGGAGCCTTAAAAGCGTTCTAGAATTCGTGGCGATGACGGTCCTTTCTCTTACGATATGCCAGGGAATGAACTTCAACCGATGAACGATCCCGGCCCGGCCCACCACCACATTCCAGCGCGGCCCATTGGCCAGGGCGAACAAGAGAACCAGGAGGCTCCGATAGCCGGCCGGGGAGGCAGGACTATAGATGATTTGCCAGCCGCACCAGACGGCAAAGACCAGAAGCAGGGCCAGGACGAGCCGGTTCTCCATGAACGACAGGTCGCTCACTCTCGACCAGCCGGCCAGCTTTTCTCCCGCCCTTAATCTCAGCTTGCGGAAGAGGTTCAGGCCGTGGATGAAGAAGGCAATGTTCAAGGCCAGTCCGGTCAGGAACAAGGCCGCCATAAAAGCGTTCATGGTTTCTTTTTCGGCATTTTAATAAGGCTAAAGCTCTGCACCGAGCCGGCGGACGTGTCGAAAATGAGGCAGGCCGGCAGCTCGCCTCCCGGCCCCCTGAGCGCTCCGGCCGGGTCGGCCAGGACCGGGCAGACGATGCCGTTGGAGCGCAGGAAGGCCTGGATCCTTTTTCTGACCGCTGAGATTAATCCAGCGGCATCGGCCTCATGCTCAGGTTTCAGCCCCGATACGGCCACCCAGATTCTGTCTTTGCCTATCCGGGAAGACAATTGCCGGAAGATCGACAGAAACCTGTCCCCGCACAGCGGGCAGAGGTAGACGCTCTCATCCGTCAGGAGAATGGCTAAGGGAGAAGTTCCGAAGGAGAGCCTGGCCTCTTGACGGGCCAAGACCGGCTGGCCGGTCAGGCCGGCCAGGAGAAGCCAGCATACCAGGCGCTTGAGCTTCATGGCCGATTACTGTTTTTCTTCCGAAGCGACAATCCTGAATTTTTTCAAAGTCGCGCCTTTATCCGCCCGGCTGTACAAATACCCCCAGCTGTCAATGGTGATGCAGTGGCTGGATTGGGGTAGGGTCAGAGTCTCGAGCAGCCGGCCGTCATCGGGGCTGAGGACATACACATCCCGGTTAGGATTTTGGCTGAAGCTGCCGCCCAGGACGAACAGACGGCCCTTGGGGTCTAGGGCCACGTCCTTAAAGGCCATGCTTGGGGACATCCCCAAAAAGGACTTTTTACTGGCCTTGACCTGATCGGGGTCAAAAAGGCTTTTGGCCCAAACGGTACGGCCCTGGGCATCCACCTTGACGATGCGGTCCAGCCAGCACAAGGCCGCATACATTTCTCCTCCCGGGGCGAAGATGAAACTGGACATGGATGTCGCGTCGGCTTTATCAGGACGGATGAAGGCAACCGAGCGGAGAGGACGGCCGGTTTGATCCAGGATAATGACTTTTCCAGCTTCGGATTTGATCAGGGGGACGCCGGGCACGGCCAGCGAATTGTCCGGCAGGGCTTGAATCTCGTTAACCGCAAAGGACAAGGGGATGCGGCGTTGATACTTCAGCTCCTTGTCAAAAACCTGGATAGCCGGGATGTTTCCGTCGACAACATAGACGGATTGGGCTGAGACGTCCACCTGGCGGGGTGCCAGAAACTCGCCCGGCCCGCTTCCCCGGCGGCCCGTTTTTTTCACCAGCTTGCCCTGCGGGTCGAATTTCATCAGGCTGTTTTGGACATTGTCGGTAAGGTAGAGGAAGCCGTCTGTATCCACGGCCAGCCCGACCCACATGGACAAGAGGTCGCTCTTTAGGCCGCCGATGGACAGGACTTCTTCCAGCCGCCAACGGGGCTCCTCTGCCGCCTGGAGGCCGAGGGTCGAGAGAATCAAGCTTCCGGCCAGAAAGGCCAGGACGAGGCGCTGGCGCCTCGTCCTGGATGTCTTTTGTCGCATTCCTGGTTGGGGGGAGATTGGGCTCATAGGTTTTTCTCCGGCTTAGTTGGGGATGTAGGCCCAGCAAAAAAGGGCGCCGTTGAGGCAATAGCTCAAGTGAAAGGGATTGAGAATATAAGCCGGAAAGTCGGTGACGCACTGCAGGAGAGCGTCCAAGCAGGCATCGGCCCGGAGAGAGGCGGGGCTGAGAATGATGAATACCGCCAACGGGATTATCCCCCAGACCAGGGGCTTTCGAAGAGTCGATCCGATCCGCATCATATTTTCCTCCTTTTATTCATCTTTCTTATCAATAGTACCGGAGACAGAACGAATAGCCGTCAATGCAAAACATCATGTAGGACAGGCCGATCATGGGGCTGTGGGCCATGGTCATCCCCGCGTCCACCATGCAGCCGGCCAGGGCCCCCTCGCAAACTCCCCCCCGGGCGGCCGGGGCAAAGGCGGCCAAGCTCAACACCAGGCACAGAACGGCCAGGGCCATTCCCAGGAAAGGCCGTCTTTTTCTTGCAAGTATGTTCATGATTCACCTCCTTGGATTTCGTTTTTCATGAGATGAGACGTCCCCCTTCCGGCTATTTTCTCAAACGGATTTTATTCGGTTCACTCGGGGAGAGATATGATAAAATGAAAAAGAGAAAATCATATGGGAAGGAGGGCCGGCATGAAAATCGTGCGCTTGATCGTGCTGGGAGTCGTGGTCGTGGGCATGATCTCCATCCTGGGAGTTACCATGAAACAAAAACAGGATACCAAAGAGGTCCAAACTCGCATCCAAGAGCTGTGGAAGAAAGTGGATGAGGCCCAGCAGAACGGACTGCCTCAGACGGCCATCGGATACCTGAAGGATATCCATAGCCTGGCCTTGCAGATCAAGGCCAACGAGCAGGTTTTGAAGGCCGTCATCCGGCAGATCGCCCTGGAGGGCTTGATCGAGGGAAATAAGCCGGCCGCCAGGATCCTCCGCCTTAAAGAAGAGATCGCCGCATCCCCGGAGGATCTCCAGCCCATGCTGAAGCTCGTCCTGGCCCGTTGGTATTGGCACTATTTCCAGCGGAACAGGTGGCGGTTCATGGAAAGGACCGAAACCGCCGGCCTGGACGAGAAGGATTTCACCACCTGGGACCTTCCCCGTCTTTACCGGGAGATCGATTCTCTCTACCGGGACGTGCTCAAGGCGGACAAAGCCCTGCAGGGCATCGCCTTGGATAAATACCATGATTTCCTGATCGAAGGCGACCAGCCATCGGCCCTGCGGCCGACGCTCTATGATTTCGCCGCCTGGGAAGCCCTGGAGTTTTACACTTCGGCCGAGCAGGCCGGGGCCAAGCCCGAGGACGCCTTTGAGGTCCAAGCCGATTCGGCGGCTTTCGCTCCGGCCAGGGAATTCCTGCTCTTCAAGCCGGAGACGACCGACGCCGAGGCGCCCAAACTCCAGGCGCTTAAGATCTATCAAGGCCTGCTGGACTTCCATGGTCGGGCCGGCCGTCGCGACGCCTTCCTCGATGCCGACCTGGCCCGGCTGCGCTGGGTGCGGAACGTGGCCGTCGGCGAGGGACAGTCCGACACATACATCGCCCGGCTCAAGGAGCTGGCCGGGGCTTATCTGGGTTTAGAGTTGAGCAGTCAGGCCTTGTATCTCTGGGCCCAAGAGCTCTTCGCTAGGGACGATCCGGCGGCCGCCTTTGAGGTCGCCGGCCGGGGGCAGAAAGCTTTCCCTAAATCTTTGGGAGGGCGGAACTGTCAGGCCCTCCTGGCCCGCATCCAGGCCAAAGAATTCGAGCTCAAGGCCGAGTCCGTGGCCATGCCCGGCCGGCCCTCCAAAATGGTCGTCGGCTACCGGAACATTGACCGTCTTTATGTCCGGCTAGTCCCGGAGAGCTATCAGGCTCTCCTGCAGGATAAACAAGCGGCGACTTTTTTCGGCTATTCCGAGGACGCCATTAAGGCCTCGCTGAAGAAGGCGCCTGCGGCCGAGTGGACAGTCGATCTCAAGCCGACCGCGGATTTTAAAAAGGTCGAGGCCCAGGTCCCCCTGCCGGTCTTGAAACCCGGCTATTACCTGGTTCTGGCCAGCCTCAAGAAGGATTTTTCCTTCGCCTCGAACAAGGTCCAAGCAGCCTCTTTTTGGGTAAGCAGCCTGGGCTTCATCCTCTGCGCTTCGGACCGCAGACAGGTCTCGGGCTATGTCGTCCGCAACGAGGGAGGGGAACCGGTGCCGGCCGCGGAGGCGGCCATTTATGAATGGGACTATCGCCAGGGCATGCTCAAACAGCCGGTCCGGGCGAGCACCGACGAGTTCGGTTTCTTCAGCCTGGGTTTCTCTGATTTCTATACCAACCGCCTGATACTGGTCACCGACAACAAAGGGGAGGCCGTGGCGGACACCCAAATCCCCTACGGCTACGCCAGCGAGAAGGACCGGGGCACCCGCACGGTATTTTTCACCGACCGGTCGCTGTACCGGCCGGGCCAGATGATTCATTTCAAGGGCATCTGCCTGAGCGTGGACCAGGGGGCGAACAACTATCAACTTCTGCCCGGCCGCAAGCTGACCGTCACTCTACTGGACGCAAACGATGAGAAAGTCTCAAGCGTTGACCTGGTCAGCAACGAATTCGGATGCGTGAGCGGGACGTTCACCGCGCCCACCGACCGGCTGACCGGTGCAATGACCATCGAATGCTCCAACCCGGAAGGGTCGGCCACGGTTCGAGTGGAGGAATACAAGCGGCCCAAGTTCCAGGTGAAGATCGACAGCCCCGACAAAGAGTTTCGCCTGGGCCAGGAGGCCGAGGTGAACGGCGAGGCCACCGCCTACACCGGCGCTCCGGTGGACGAGGCCCTCGTCCGGTATAGGGTCGTGCGGCAAGTCAACCTGCCCTATTGGTGGTATTGGTGGTATGGCCCCGGGAAATGGAGCGAGAGTCAGGAGATCGCCCACGGCACGACGCGCACAGATGCGGCCGGCAAATTCGCCGTCCGCTTCCTGGCCCGGCCCGACCCCTCGGTGCCCAAGGAATCCCAGCCGTCTTTTACCTATACGGTGAGCGCCGACGTGACGGACAGCTCCGGCGAGACACGCAGCGCCGAGGGCCAGCTCCGCCTGGGCACGGTCTCCCTGGAGGCCGCGCTCAAGACGGGCGACTGGCTGGAGAAGGGGAAGCCCGTCGCCCTGACGGTCACTACGACGACCCTGAACGGCAAGCCGGCGGCGGCCTCCGGCACTCTCGAAGTCTTCTCCCTGCGGGGTCCGGATAAGCCCGTGCCCAAGGACTTGATCGGCGAGGTCTCTGTACAAGAGAACGAAGCCCGCCGCCGGGGTCAAGCGGGATTCTCCGCCACCTCCGACTGGCGCAAATGGCCCGAGGGCGGGCTGGCGGCCAAGAAAGATTTCGAGACGAGCGCCTCGGGCCAGCCGGCCTGCGTCCTGAGCTTTGACCTCAAGCCGGGCGCCTATAAGGTCAGGCTGCGGACCAAGGACAAATTCGGAGCGGCCGTGGAAGCGCTCCAGTTCTTCGTCGTCCTCGACCCCGGCAGCCGCAATTTCGGCGTTCCTCTTCCGTTCTTGACCGTTAATAAAAATTCCAGGGTGGAGGTCGGCCAGACCTTTGAGATGCTGTGGGCCACCGGCTATGAGCGGGGCCCGGTGCTTCTGGAGGTGTTCCGCGATAATAAGAGGCTCGAGCGGCTGTGGACCCCTGCCGGCGAGACCCAGGGAGTGCTCCGCATCCCGGTCAAGCCGGAGCATAAAGGCGGTTTCACGGTCATCGCCTCCCTGGTCAAGGACAACCGGATGTACCGCGAGCAGACGCGCGCCGTAGTGCCCTGGTCGGATAAGCTGCTTAAGCTTGAATGGATGACCTTCCGCTCCAAACTCCTGCCCGGACAGAAGGAGACCTGGACTCTGAAGATCAAGGGGCCCGGCGCGCTGCCGGCGGCTGCTGAAATGGTGGCCTCCCTGTACGACGCCTCGCTCGACCAGTTCTACCCTCATTCTTTCCCCGGGCTGCTGGGGATATTCTCGACGGACCAGACTTATCTGTCCGCCCATTTCGTCAACCGGTCGCAATCCTTTTCTTCCTATGGCCGGGACCTCACCAATTTTCCTTCCTATGAGGAGGGCATCTATGCCCATTTTCCGGAGGAGGTCTGGCGGGATTTTTACGGGTATGAGTTTCTTGAGAAAAGGGCAGTGGCCGGAGTAGCGGAGATGGGGCCTCCTCCCCCCGCCCCGGCCGCGGAGGCGAATCGTGAGGAGGCAATGACTGTGGCTGCCGCATCCCCGGCCAAGGAAAAGAAGGCGGACGGCGAAAAGCCCACTAAACCGGCCGAACCCGACCTGTCCAAGGTCACGGCCCGCAAAAACTTGAACGAGACGGCCTTCTTTTTCCCTCATCTTCTAGCCGACAAGGACGGCGCGCTTTCCCTGGAGTTCACCATGCCCGAAGCCCTGACCCAGTGGAGGTTCCTGGGCCTGGCTCACACCAAGGATTTGGCCTCCGGCCTGCTGGAAGCCACAACCGTTACCCAGAAGGACCTCATGGTCCAGCCCAACCCGCCCCGCTTCCTGCGGGAGGGCGACCTGCTGGAGTTCACGGTCAAAGTCACCAACATGACCGAGGCCGAGGCCCGGGGCGCGGTCCAGCTCAATTTCAGCGACCCCGTCTCGGAGAAGCCTCGCGATGCGGACCTGGGGAATAAGGACATAAGAAAGGCTTTCATTATTCCGGCCAAGCAATCGCGATCTTTCTCCTGGACGATTCAGGTGCCGGACGGCCTGGAGGTCTTGGCCTTTAAGGCGGTCGGCGCCACGGACAAGAACTCAGACGGCGAGGAAGGCTGGCTGCCCGTCCTGAGCCGCCGGATTTTCATCCAAGAAGCCATCCCCTTGTGGATCAGCGGCCAGGGCCGGAAATCCTTCACCTTTACCAAGCTGGCCAAATCCGCCGGCTCCCCGACCCTGCGGCACCAGGGCCTGACCATCCAGATGACCTCCAACCCGGCCTGGTACGCCGTGCAGGCTTTGCCCTTCCTGATGGAATTCCCCTATGAGTGCTCGGAGCAGGTCTTCAACCGGCTCTATGCCAACAGCCTGGCCCAGCATATCGCCGACTCCGACCCGAAGATCCGCCGGGTCTTCGACCAGTGGAAGGGCACCGAGGCTCTGAAGTCCAACCTGGAGAAGAACGAAGAGCTGAAGAGCATCCTGCTCCAGGAGTCGCCCTGGGTCATCGAGGCCAAAGCCGAAAGCCAGGCCAAGCAGCGGGTCGGACTGCTCTTCGACGAGAATCATATGAGCGCCGAGTTGAAGAGCGCCTTCCGCAAGCTTGAACAGATGCAGGACGAGGATGGCGCCTGGCCCTGGTTCCCCGGAGGCCGCCCCGACAGCTACATCACCCTTTACATCGTCACCGGGTTCGGCCGGCTGAAGCACCTGGGCGTGACGTCCGTTTCTCAGAAGCCGGCCTTGGCGGCCCTCGACCATCTGGACGGCTGGGTTGTGGAGTCCTATGAGGATATTGTCAAAAACAAGCGATTGAATGAGAACAACCTCAGCAGCACGGTCGCCCTTTATCTCTACGGCCGGAGCTTCTTCCTTAAGGAACAGCCTATCCCCCAAAAGGCCCGGAAGGCGGTCAGCTACTTCCTGGAGCAAGCCAAGGCCTATTGGCTGAAGCTGGGCTATCGCCAGAGCCAGGGTCACCTGGCCCTGGCCCTGAACCGATTCGGCTTCCCGGCCGAGGCCCAGAAGATCATGCGCTCCATCAAGGAGAGGAGCCAGGTGGACGAAGAGATGGGCCGTTTCTGGAGCGAACAGGAGTTCTCCTGGTGGTGGTACCTGGCGCCCATCGAGACTCAGGCCTTGATGATCGAAGCCTTCGACGAGGTCGTGAACGACCAGCCGGCGGTCGAGGAATGCAAAATCTGGCTGCTCAAGCAAAAGCAGACCCGAGACTGGAAGACCTCCAAAGCCACGGCCGACGCCATCTACGGCCTGCTGCTGCGGGGCGAGAACCTGCTGACCTCCCAGGAGCTGGTGGAGGTGACCCTGGGCGGGGAGAAAGTCGAGCCGGAGCGAGCTGAAGCGGGAACGGGATATTATGAAAAAAGTTACGGCCCGCAGGAGATCAAGCCGGCCATGGCCGATATCACTCTGGTCAAAAAGGACAAGGGGATCGCCTGGGGCGGCGTCCATTGGAGCTATCTGGAGGATATCGCCGCCGTTACGCCGCATACCCAGAACCCGCTCAAACTGAAGAAAACGGTCTTCGTCAAGCGCCTGACCAAAAAAGGCCCGGTCATCGAGCTGGTCGAGGGGCCGCTGGAAGTGGGCGACACGGTGACGGTGCGGATTGAGCTTCGCTCCGACCGGGACATGGAATACCTCCACCTCAAGGACCATCGCGGCAGCGGCCTGGAGCCGGTCAACGTCCTGTCTTACTACAAGTATCAGGACGGCCTGTGGTACTACGAATCCACCAAGGACACGGCCACCCATTTCTTCATTGATTTCCTGCCCAAGGGGACTTATATCTTTGAGTATCCGCTGAAGGTGGTCCATCGCGGGTCCTACCAGAACGGCTTGGCCCACATCGAATGCATGTACGCCCCCGAGTTCAACAGCCATTCGGAGAGTTTCAGACTGGAGGTGAAATAAACAAATGAGGCGAGAGGAGTCTTGCCGCGGCGCGAGGCCCGCTTGAGGAATAAAATGACTGGCTTGACCAAACCCGCCGTGGTTTTAGGACTCTGCGGCCTTCTGATTACCGCCGCCGCCTGCCGGAGAGAGGGTCGGAATTCCCGGCCCGTGCAGTCTAGGCCGAGCGTTCTTGACGCCCTGGCCCAAAAACCGCCCATGGGCTGGAACTCTTGGAACAAGTTCGGCTGCAATGTGGACGAGAGGATGATCCGGGGCATAGCCGAGGCCATGGTTTCCCGCGGCCTGAAGGCCGCCGGCTACGAGTTCATCGTCATCGACGACTGCTGGCAGGTTTCCCGCGACGAGCGGGGCAACATCCTGGCCGACCCGGAGCGCTTCCCCTCGGGCATAAAGGCGCTGGCCGATACTATCCATTCCCTTGGGCTCAAATTCGGGCTTTACTCCTGTGCCGGGACCAAAACCTGCGCCGGCCGGCCGGGAAGCAAAGGCTATGAGGAGCAGGATGCCCGCCAGTATGCGGCTTGGAGTGTGGATTATCTCAAGTACGACTGGTGCCATACGGAAGGCTTGTCCGCCGAAGCCTCCTACAAGAAGATGCGGGCCGCCCTGGACACGGCCGGCCGGCCAATAGTCTTCAGCATCTGCGAATGGGGCCAGAGCGAGCCCTGGCAATGGGCCAGGGGCGTCGGGCATTTGTGGCGGACGACGGGGGATATCGAGGATAAGTGGGAGAGCATCATCAAAATTCTCGACCTCCAGGCGGGGCTGGAAAGCTATGCCGGCCCCGGCCATTGGAACGACCCGGACATGCTGGAGGTGGGGAACGGCGGCCTAAGCTTTGAGG
>JBAVVA010000119.1:0-1879 GCA_049697055.1 Candidatus Aminicenantales bacterium | reverse complement strand
GCAGTGCCGGACGTGGGGTAGGGGGTATGACCCCTTGGTCGCAGGACGAAGTCCGAGAAGGGGAGGCAGGGAGCGGAGCGACCGTTGGAAGGGGGAAGGCGAAGCGCTTCCCCCTCCAAAGAGGTGGGGATGCCCCTCCGCCGTGCCACCCCTCCCCACGTATCATACGTTTGGAATGGACTCCTCCCCTCAACATTGCTAAAATGTCCACCTTCAGAAAAAAAAGGAGCGCCCGTGGACAAAATCGCGATATCGGTTGGGCTGGCAGCTTGTCTTATTCTGCCCGGCTATTCCCAACAAGGGAAGGACCAAATTTATCAGGTCACCCAGGCCTATCAGGCTAACGATCAGGGCCAGATTTTGAGCCAACAGGCCTTTAGCGGCCAGATTGTGCTCTCGGCCGGCGGGAACTAACGGCCAAATAATAAAGTTGAAGGCTGAATCCAAACGCACCATTCGGGTTTTCGCCCTGGCCTCCTTTTTCAACGACTTCGGTTCGGACATCATCTACCCCGTCTGGCCGATGTTCATCACCACCGTCCTGCGGGCCAATATGGCCGTGCTGGGATTCCTGGACGGTCTGGGCGAGGCGCTCGTCTCCCTGTCCCAGGCCGTCTCGGGCACCCTCTCCGACCGCTGGCATAAACGGAAGGTCTTCATTTGGACCGGCTACTTGTGCGGAAGCCTGTCCCGTCTGGGCTATGCCCTTTCATCGATCTGGACTCAAGTCATTCCCTTCCGTGTCCTGGACCGGGCCGGCAAGATCCGCAGCGCGCCCCGGGACGCCATGGTGGCCGATCTATCGACGGAGGCAAACCGCGGCCGGAACTTCGGCCTGCTGCGGGCCATGGACAACGCCGGCGCCCTGGCCGGCATCCTGGCCTGCATCATCCTGGTCAATTTTCTGGACCTCCGAGTGCTCTTCGCCCTGGCCGCCCTCCCCTCCCTGGTCAGCGTGGCTGTCATCCTGTTGTTGATAAGGGAAGCGAAGCCGGCTGAAAAACACATTTTCAAGGGCGTCTTCTTCAAAGGTTTCTCCTCGAATTTCCGCCTCTATCTCATTTCAAATGCGATTTTCGCTCTGGGCGCCTTCAGCTACTCCTTCCTGCTCATTTTCGCCAAGGATGCCGGATTTAAGCCCGGTTTTGTCCCCGTGCTCTATCTTCTCTATACGGCGGCGGCGGCGTTCTTGTCCTTGCCCTTCGGCCGCCTGTCGGACCGCTTCGGCCGCAAATCGATCCTTTTAATATCCTTTGGCTTATGGTCCGTGGTCAGCTTGGGAATGGTTTTTGGACGAAGCCTGGTTTTTGTGGGAGGGATGTTCGTCGTGTACGGACTGCATAAGGCCGCTCTGGAACCGGCCCAGCGGGCCCTGGTCAGCGACCTGGCCCCGGCCGGCCTGCGGGCCAGCTTTCTGGGCACCTTCCAAATGGTCATCGGCCTGTGCGCGCTTCCAGCCTCCTTCCTGGCCGGGCTTTTGTGGGACCGTTTCGGCCGCGCCGTCCCCTTCCTCCTATCGCTGGCTCTGACCGTCGGGTCCGCCGTGCTTTTGCTTTTTGTCAAAGAAACAGCCAAGAATAAAGAACAGGAAAAAGCGCTATCTGCCAAGGCTTGATAAAATATTCTGAGCCCGGCTAGAACCCTGTGGGGGGAATGTCTTTGGCATCCAGGGGAAGGTCTATGTGCATCCGCGTGAAACGCCCCGGCTCGCTCTCCACCTTGATCTCGCCGCCGTGATCTCTGACGATGCCGTGGCTGATGGACAGGCCCAGGCCCGTCCCCTGCTCGCGGGGCTTGGTGGTAAAGAACGGGTCGAAAACTCGGTCGACACTGTCGGCCGGAATGCCCACGCCTTGATCTTCGACCGTCAGCCGTATCC
>JBAVVA010000118.1:0-1885 GCA_049697055.1 Candidatus Aminicenantales bacterium | reverse complement strand
GCTCGCCCGCTCCCGCAGCCTGGTCATCCTCCCCGGTGAAGTCGTCCGGCCCGGAAGTGAGGCCGGGGAAGCCGTCTTCGAAAGCATGGAGAAATGCCGTTTCGAGCGGAGGGTCATTCTGCCGGGCTACCAGACGGGCTATACGCAGGAAGAAAAGCTGAAGGTCCTGGACCGCATGCTGCTCGCCGCCCGGTCTTTCCTCAAGGGGAGCTCGGACGGGCGGGCCTTCCTCGACCAGCTCCTAGCGCGGCATCGCCGGGCCGGAGAGATGTCCACTCGACGCTAGCGCTGAAAGCCCGGCTTCTCCCCGCCCCCTCTCAGGAACTCATCATCATGGACAGCGACTTCAAGGCCGGTATGTTGGTGCAGATGATCTTGATGACAGCCAGGATGGGCACGGCCAGGATCATGCCCGGAATGCCCCACAGCCAGCCCCAGAAGATCAGGGAGAAGAAGACCAACAGCGGACTCAGGCCCAGCCCCTGACCCATGGCTCTGACTTCCAGAAGCCCCATGGCCTGCTCCATCAAGAAGATGACCGCCAGCACCAAAATGCTCAACAGAGGACTCTCGAACTGGAAAAAGGCCATCAGGGCCGGGAAGATGGCGGCGAAGACCGCTCCCAGGTTGGGAATATAGTTCAGCAGGAAAGCCAGGAAGCCGAAAACAATGGCGAAATCCAAGCCCAGGACCAGCAGGAACACGGTGGTCAGCAGGCCGATGACCAGGTTGAGGACAGTTTTGATGACCAGGTATCGTTGGACCTGCTTTCTGATGTGCTCGATGATGGTCAGGATTTGCTTCGACCGCTCGGGCGAATAGGCCGCCGGTACTTTTTTCCGGAGCTTGCCGTGGCCGACCATGATAAAGATGAGAAAGAGAAAGACCAGGAACAGGTTGGTCAGGAAGGAGAAAAAGGGCCCCAGCGAGGCCGCTAGGAACGAGGCGACCCTCTTGACGTCCAGCTTGGTCAGCCATTCCAGGGGGTCCCATTCCCGGCTGGTGATATGCAACTTTTCGCGGAGATACTCGGCCAGGTTGTTGATCTTCTGGCCGTATCGTGGGAGATCGTCGGCGAAAGCCTTGCCGCTGGAATAAAACAAGGAGCCCAAGAGGTAAACGATCAGGAAGGTGACAATCAGGATCAGGATGACGGATACGGCCCGGGGGACTTTGAGATTCATCAGGAAATCGAGCACGGGGGCCAATAGAAAAGCCAGGAAAAGGGCGATGAAGAAAGGAAAGAGGACGGCCCTGGCCAGCCTGAGGATAAGCCCGATCATGAAGACGATAATCAGCACGGTCGTGGCCTGGCTAAAGTTCCAAGCCAGCTCAGGTTTAGTCTTTGTCTCGGCTTTGGTCGGCATGTGGTCCCCTTTGTCGGTCGGGTTCATTTCCCTAAGCTTCCGAGTGCATCGGCCATTTCAGTCAAATAAGTATTGGCCAGCTCCTCCCTGCCGTCCGGAACCCTGATCAGGCCGAAAAGATAGCCGCCTGACCTGGCCACAAAGACATTCTTCAGGTATCTGTCCTTCCAAGTGAACACAGGCTGCGCGGCTGGGCCATTTCCGGCCGCCACCCCGGCTCGGGATAGGAACTGCTGCAGCATCCCGGCGGCCCTATCCGCGGCCCCCGCTTCGATGATGAAGCATTCAAATTCCTCGGCCGCCAGCCGGTATTGGGCCGTATAGCCGGCTTCTAGAAAGCCCATTCCCAAGAAATTCTTCAAGATGAACTTCTCGCTGTTGGCCACTAGATTTTGTCGGGGGAAAGCGGCCAGGACGGAAGGAAAACCGCCCTGGCCGGAGATCCTGTCCGCTACCAGCCGGGCCGTTCCGAGGATGACCTCCTCCGCCCCTGGGCCGCAGTCATAACACATCAACTT
>JBAVVA010000117.1:0-5187 GCA_049697055.1 Candidatus Aminicenantales bacterium | reverse complement strand
CTTGATTTTCCAGCGGCAAAGGATGTATTTTTGTCCTATGTGCATCCAGACCGAGACGGGCAACTCCTCAAAATCATCCTTCCGTCTCCTCCCCCCGGGCCTCCTTCTCAGGCTGCACCGCCTCACTGAAAAGCTGTTCACTTTTTGCGCCAGGGTCAAACTCAACCCGAATATCTTGACCTTCGCCGGCTTGCTGGCCGGCCTGGCCGGCGGCGCCCTTTTCCTCCTCGACAAGCCCATGCTGGCCGGAGTGGCCGTTATCCTCTGCGGCCTGCTGGACATTGTGGACGGCCAGGTGGCCGCTCACACCGGACGCCGGACTCTCTTCGGAGCTATCTTCGACTCAACCGTTGACCGCTATGCCGAGTTTTTCATTTATTTCGGGCTGGCCTTCCACTTCAGGGCAAGCTGGCGGCTGTGGGTTCCCCTGTGGACCTTCCTCGGCTCGGTCATGGTCAGCTACACCCGGGCCAGGGCGGAAGGGCTGGGCTTCGAGTGCCGGGAGGGGTTCATGCAGCGGGCGGAGCGCCTGGTGTTCCTCACCCTGGCCGCTCTCCTGGGACCTCCGCTCCGCATCTTCGACCCGGCTATGACGGCCGTCCTCCTCCTCATCGCCCTCGTCTCCAACATCACCGCCGTCCAGCGCACCCTCCTGGTCAGGAAATGGGAACGTCGGGCCGGCCGCCCAAAGCAAAAAGAAAAGGAACACCCATGAATAAGATCCGGGTCGCCATCATCGGCGTAGGCAACTGCGCTTCGTCTTTGGTCCAGGGGGTCGAATATTATAAGAATGCCCGCCAGGACGCCTTCGTCCCGGGGGTCATGCATGTCAACCTGGGCGGCTACCACATAGAGGCTATCGAGTTCGTGGCCGCCTTCGACATCGACCGGAACAAAGTGGGCTTGGACCTCAGCCAGGCCGTCTTCACCGCGCCCAACAACACAACCAAGTTTTCGGCAGTGCCCTTCCTCAACGTCCGGGTCCACCGGGGCATGACCCACGACGGCCTGGGCAAGTACCTGTCCCAGATCATCCGCAAGGCGCCGGGGCCGACCGACGACATCGTGGGCATCCTCCGCCAGACCAAGGCCGAGGTGGTCATCAACTACCTGCCGGTGGGCAGCGAGGAGGCCACCAAGTGGTATGTGGAGCAAGTCCTGGAAGCCGGCTGCGCCCTTATCAACTGCATCCCCGTCTTCATCGCCAGCGAGCGTTACTGGCAGCGGCGCTTCGAGCGCAAACAGCTGCCCCTCATCGGCGATGACATCAAGTCCCAAGTGGGCGCCACCATCCTCCACCGCACCCTGGTCAACCTCTACCTTGACCGGGGCATGCCTATCGACCGCACCTACCAGCTCAACACCGGCGGGAACACCGACTTCCTCAACATGCTGGAACGGGAGCGCCTCGATTCCAAGAAGAAGTCCAAGACCAACGCCGTGGTCTCCCAGATCAAGGCCCGCGGCCTGAGCATCGAAGCGGACAACGTCCACGTCGGGCCCAGCGACTACGTGCCCTGGCAGAAGGACAACAAGCTCTGCTTCCTGCGTATTGAAAGCCGCCATTTCGGCGACGTGCCGACGTCGCTGGAGTGCCGTTTATCGGTGGAGGATTCGCCCAACTCGGCCGGAGTGGTCATTGACGCCATCCGCTGCGCCAAGCTGGCCCTGGACCGCGGCTTGGCCGGCGCCCTGACCGGCCCTTCGGCCTATTTCATGAAATCCCCGCCCCGGCAATACACCGACACCGAGGCCCGGCAACTCACCGAGCAGTTCATCCGCCGCCACAGCCGGAAGACCAAGCCAAGGCCGGCCAGGGCCGCCCCGGCCAGAAAAAAAGCATAGACCTTTTTCAACTTCCATAAGTCAAATTGGCCGCCAGCTCGAGGATAGAGAGGCTCGAGGGAAGATATCCCGAAGGGCTTCACTCCCGCCGAGCGCACATCAGGTATTCTGACCCGGGAGAGGAGGCCGCATGATTCAAAACAGGAACAAATTCTTGCTTTTTATTTTCATCTTCATTCTCCTGGCCGCGGCCCGGCCGGCCGCCGCCAGTCAAACGGGCGAGATCCAGGGCCGCGTCCTGGACGACGAGGGGAACGGGCTGCCCGGGGTGACTATCACCGCCGTCAGCCCCAGCCTGCAGGGCAGCCGCACCGTCCTCTCCGGAAGCAACGGCATCTTCCGCCTCCCGCTGCTCTCCGTGGGCACCTATACCCTGACTTTTACCTTGGAAGGATTCTCCAGAGTCGTCCAGGAGAGCGTCATCGTCCGGCTGGGACTGGTCACCACTCTGAAAGCGACCATGAAGCCGGCCGACATCCAGAAAGAGATCACGGTCATTGCCCCGGCCCCCCTGATCGACAAGACCTCCACCGACACCAGCTTCAACCTGGGCGCAGCGGACCTGGCCCAGGTGCCCGTGCTGAGCCGGACGGTCGTGGACGTGACCAAGTTCACGCCCGGAGCGGCCGGAGTGCGGGTCAGCACCCGCTACGGCAACCCCATCGATGAGGGGCAGCCCAGCTTCCGCGGCGAGGGCGAGGAGGGCAACAACTGGGTGGTGGACGGCCTGACGGTCAGCGGCGTCCGGATGAAAAACGCCGGCATGGCCCTCAACTTCGACGCCATCGAGGAAGTCCAGATCATCTCCGACCCCTTCAGCCCGGAGTTCGGCTCGGCCTTCGGCGGCATCATCAACATGGTCACCAAGAGCGGCAGCAACGACTTCAGCGGCGAGGGCGCCTTCCTCTTCCAAGATAAAGCCCTGCAGCTCGCCCGCCGCCAGCCTCAGCTGTCGGTGGCCAGCGAGCCCGAGAACTTCTCCCAGTCCAACGGCTACCTCAACATCGGCGGCCCGCTCATCCGGGACAAGCTGTGGTTTTTCGTGTCCGAGAATTATTTCTCCGACACCGAGGAGACCAAGGACTTCACCCTGGACTATCTGTTCATCCCCCATGGCCAAAAAACCCTCCGCCGCAACAGCTTCTTCACCAAGTTGACTTTCTCCCCGGCGCCCAACCACAGCCTGTCCCTGACCGCCGCCCTGAACAAGACCTTCCCGCCGCGGGGGGGGACGGGCAGCCCCGAACTGTATGAGGACGAGGATATAGCTGATTCCTTCCTCCGGCTAAACTACAAGGGCATTCTCAGCCCCTCGTCTTTCATCGAAGCCGGCCTGGGCCGAGTCACCCGGCACAGCTTCAAGCACCCCCGGGACGGCGACCTGGGCCCGGCCCAGTATTACATCGAAGACCTGGCCCAGAACCTGCACAACTCCTACGGCAACGTCATCGACGACGCGTCCAGGCTGGATTTCGGGGTCAAGTTCACCAAATACCTGGACATCCCTTCCTTCGGCCGGCACGAGTTCAACCTGGGCTTCGAGTACTACGCCCTGTCTTCGACGTTCAATGTGGATTTCACCGGAAAGAGCGCGGACCTCTTCCCCGGCGACGGGTACGATGCCGGGACCAAGTACCAGTTCACCACCTGGCGGGGAGGCATGGGCACCCCCACCAATTATTTCGAATACAGCCCCTTCAACTTCATCAACTCCACCCGCGGCCTGGGCCTGTACGTCAAAGATAAAGTGACCTGGGGCCGGGTGACATTCATGGCCGGCCTGCGCAGCCAGACCCAGGTCTGCCTGGACGACAAGAAAAAAGAGTTGTGGTCCTGGGGTTTGGGCGACTTCCTCTCCCCCCGCTTCAGCTTGACCGTGGACCTGACCGGTGACGGGGTCAACGTCCTCAAACTGGGCTGGGGCCGCTTCTCCGACCTCCTGACCACCCTGGCCCTGGGCTTCTTCAACCCGGGCGGGGGGCTCCAATTCCAAACCTACCGCTGGCAGGGCCCGGCCTCGCCGACCGAGGCCGAGCTCCATGACCCGGCCAACTGGGTTTTTCAAGTCCAGCAATCCACCCAGAATTTCCAGATCAGCAAGGGCATCAAGCCCAATTTCCTGACTCGCTTCCTCATCGAGTTCGACCGTCGCCTGGGGCTCGACTGGGCGGTCAAGGCCCGCTACGTCCAGGCCGACGCTTCAGACCTCCTGGAAGTGCTGCTGGTCTTTGACCCCGTCTCTACCTACAAGTTCATCTTCGACAACTTCGAGTACAAGCGGCGCAACTACAAGGGGGTCGAGGTCGAGCTCGACGGCCGGGTGGGCCCGGCCCTCTTCTTCAATGCCTCCTACTGCCATGCCCTGGCCTTGGGAACCAACCCCGGCCAGACCGAGCCGGCGGCTTGGTCCCAGGAGGAGGGCAGCACCAACTACGTTGGCTTCTTCGGCAAGCACATCTTCATCCCCAACCTGCCGGAATTGGCCGAAGTGAAAGCCTACTATGACTGGGCTCTGGCCGGCCTGGGCGGCCGCGGCATCGGCGACGAAGGCTGGTACGGCAGGCTTCCCTACTCGGTCGACCATGACGTCAAGGTCAACGCCGTGCTGGCCGCGCCCTACGGCTTTTTCCTATCCCTGGCTTTCGAATGGCTGTCGGGCTACTACTGGGAAAAGAAAGGCTATGTCCCCTATTTCGGAGGATATTACGCTTTCCCCGAGGGCCGGGGCACGCGCCAGACGCCGGCCCACTCCTACCTCGACGTCGGGCTGGAAAAGGCCTTCCGGCTGGGCGGCCGGCGTCAGATCTCCCTTCGGCTCGACGTCCTCAACCTGCTCAACAGTCAGGAGCCGGTGTCCTATGTCAAGGAGGATGTCGCCATCTTCGGATCGGTCTGGGGGCGCCAGAACCCCCGCCAGGCGCGGCTGATGGCCAAATTCAAGTGGTGAGGAGGGCTGGGGGGAAGTTTTCGATTTAATTTTCCTCACCCAATTCCCGCAATTTGTTCTTCGAATTTTGCAAGACCCGTTTGGCATAATCCGTATCGCCCGGGTTCAGCTTGACGGCCAGCTTGTAAGAGTGAATGGCCTGTTCTTTGTCGCCTTCGGTCAAATAGGCTTCGGCCAGGCTGTCATGGGCATTGAAGGATTTGGGATAAAGCTTGATGTTGTAAGAAAAAATTTTGACGGCCTTGTCGTATTCTTTCCGGCTGAGCAGGGCATAGCCAAAGGTATTGAGCCTCTGTTCCGGGAAAACGCTGGACGTCTCGAAGCCGTACTTGGCCCACAGCCGGCCATGATCCATCCGCGACTGTCGTTGACATCTTTTCGAGCTATTCTCTATA
>JBAVVA010000116.1:0-13525 GCA_049697055.1 Candidatus Aminicenantales bacterium | reverse complement strand
GCCGTAGCCCAGGGCCGCTTGGAGCATGTGCTGCATTTCGTTCTCGTCTTTGGGCGCCATGAGGATGATGTTGGGCAGATGCCGAAGGAAGGCGATGTCGTTGGTACCCTGGTGGGTCGGGCCGTCGTCGGGAACGATGCCCGCCCGGTCCAGGGCAAAGACGACCGGCAGGTCCTGGAGGCAGACCTCATGGAAGACCTGGTCATAAGCCCGCTGCAGAAAGGTGGAATAGATGGCCACCACCGGCTTCAGCCCGCTGAGGGCCAGGCCGGCGGCGAAGTTGACGGCATGCTGCTCGGCGATGCCCACATCGAAAAAACGGCCGGGGAAGGCCGCCCCGAACCGGCCCAGCCCCGTGCCGTCGGGCATGGCCGCGGTAATGGCCACCACCTTGTCGTCTTGTCCGGCGATTTTGATCATGGTCCGGCCGAACACTTCGGAGTAAGTGGGCAGGCCTCCCTTGGACCTCGGCTCGCCGGTGGACGGGTCGAAGGGGCTGGCCCCATGGAACTTTTCCGGATTGAGCTGGGCCGGCAGATAGCCTTTGCCTTTCTTGGTCACGCAGTGGACGAGCACCGGGCCGTTGTAGCTCTTGGCCTCCTCGAAAACTTCCAGGAGAGAGGGCAGGCTGTGTCCCTGCACCGGGCCGACATACTTGATGCCCAACTCCTCGAAGACCAGTCCGGGGAAGAAGGTCTTCTTGATCAGGTCCTCGAAAGCCCGGCCGTATTTGATGACCCTGGGCCCCAGGCCGGGAATGGACTTGAGCAGGAGCTTGGCGTGGTCCTTGATGCGGAGGTAGTGTTGCCCCGAGGAAATGTAGGTCAGGTACTTGGACAGAGCGCCGACGTTGGGCGAAATGGACATCTCATTGTAGTTCAGGACGATGATCAGCGGCTCGCGCATGTGGCCGATCTGGTTGAGGGCCTCCCAGGCCACGCCCCCGGTCAGGCTGCCGTCCCCTACCACCGCCACCACATGGTATTTTTCTTTTTTCCGGTCCCGGGCCACGGCCATGCCCAGGGCCGCCGACAGGGCCGTGGAGGCATGGCCGGTGTTGTAGGCATCGTACTCGCTCTCCTCCCGGCAGGGGAATCCGTACAGCCCGCCGGCCTGCCGCAGCTTGGGGAAATCCTCCCGGCGGCCGGTGATGATTTTGTGGGTGTAACACTGATGACCCACATCCCAGATGATTTTGTCGCGGGGGGCGTCAAAGACCCGGTGGAGGGCCAGGGTCAGCTCCACCACACCCAGGTTGGCCGAGAGATGGCCGCCGTTCCGGGAAACGACCTCCACGATCAGGGCCCGAATCTCTTCGGCCAGCTTTTCCAAACTCTGGAGCGGCAGCGTCTTCAGGTCGCGCGGGCTGTGAATTTTATCCAGGATCTTGTCCATGGGTTCATCCTTGGCCCGGTTCGAGCAGCCGCCGGCCGAGATGCTCCAAAACTTCGGAGCGGAGGCCGGCTCCGGCCAAAGCCTCGAGGCCCTGCTCAACGTACAGCCGCAGCCTCCGCCCGGCCTCGGCGCGGCCGAAGAAGGAGACAAAGTTGGGACGGGGGTCCGGCTTCCGGCCGGACTCAGGGCTGGAATCCAGGAGATCGTCCCGGACCTGAAAGGCAAGTCCGATGTTCCGGCCGAATTCCTCCATAGCCTGAAGCTGGCCGGCCGAGGCCAACCCCAGCATGGCCCCGGCCTTGACCGAGGCGACGATCAGGCCGGCCGTCTTTTTTAAGATAATCTCCTCGAGTTTCTTGTCGGTGACCTGCTCGGGCTTCAGCCGGATGTCCAGGACCTGACCTTCGATCATGCCCTCGGCGCCGGCCCGACGGCTGATTTCGGCCATGACCGGGGCCCGCCGGCCGGCCAGCAACTCGGGCAGCGGAGCGGCGGCCATCACTTCAAAGGCTAGGGTCAGCAGCCCGTCTCCGGCCAGGAGGGCGATGTCCTCGCCGTAAATCTTGTGGCAAGCCGGCTGCCCCCGCCGGAAATCATCGTTATCCAGGGCCGGCAGGTCGTCATGGATCAGCGAATAGCAATGGATGAGTTCCACGGCGCAGGCAAAGGGCAGCAGGACGGCGCGCTCGGCGCCCAGACATTCTCCGGACGAAAGCAGGAGGAGCGGCCGGTAGCGCTTTCCTCCGGATAGCACGGAATGCCTCATAGCCTGGAAAAGGAGCGAATCCCGGCTGCCGAGGAGCCGGCCCAGCTCCATGTCCACGGCCTGTTTCTGCTCCCGGAGCGCGTCCTCAACCCGCATCTTCGACCCGGCTAGAAAGGAAGCTCGCCCTCGCCGCCGGAAGGCTCTTTATCGCCTTCCTCGTCCTTGTCCTCTTCTTCCTCCTCGTCCTCATCCTCCAGGTTGAAGGTTTCGGCCTTGACCTGGCCGCTCTCATTCTTAAGCAGAATCTCCACCTTCTTCTCGGCCCGGCCCAGCTCCTCACGCAGAAAATGGGCCAGCTTGATGCCCTTCTCAAAAAGGCCCAGGGATTCGTTGAGGGACAGCCCCTCCTTTTCCAGTTTGGCCACAATGGCCTCCAGGTCGGCCAGGGCCTTCTCAAAGCTGGGAGACTCTTTCTTCGCCGTCTTGGCCATGGTCACTCCTTCGCCGCGCGGGATTCGATGCGCCGCGCGCTGTCGATGGTCTTAACCCGACAGGTCAATTCTCCTTTATAGAAGGAGACGGTCAGATCTTCCTGGGGCCGGACATCCTCCACCCTCCGGACGAGGACCCGGCCGCCTTCCTGGAAGCAGAGGGTGTAGCCTTTCTTCAGGATGGCCAGCGGGCTGGCCGCGTTCAAGGCCGTGCCCAGCTGTTCCCAGCGGCCGCGCAGCTCCCGCAACCGGGAAACGACGGCGTGGCGGGCCTTCTCCCCGGCCAGCTCAAGGCGGGAGCGGCCCTGGAGGATCTTCTGCTGCTCCCGGCGAAGAAAATCCCAGGCGCGCGTCTCCAGCCCGTCCAGGCGCTGCTCGAGATTCTGGAGAGTCCGGCTAAAGCTTTGGAAGGCCCGGTGCTGAGTCAGGAGGTTCACTCGTTGCTGACTTATCACCAGCACCAGTCGGAGTTCCTTCCTGAGGTGGGCCGCCAGGTTCTCGATTTTCTCCCGGAAAGATGCCTCTTTTTCCACGACCATCTCCGCCGCGGCCGAGGGCGTCGAGGCCCGCACATCGGCCACGAAGTCGGCGATGGTGAAATCAACCTCATGGCCGACCGCGGAAATGACCGGGATGGGACAGCGGAAGATGGCCCGCGCCACTTTTTCCTCGTTGAAGGCCCACAGGTCCTCGATCGAACCGCCGCCCCGGCCCACGATCAGGACATCAACGTCCGGCCGGCCGGAGAAGTAGTCCAAGGCTTGGACGATCTCTTCGGCCGCTCCCTCGCCCTGGACCTTGACCGGGTAGAGGAGGATGTGCAGAGCCGCAAACCGGCGCTTAAGGGTCCGGATGATGTCCACGATGGCTGCCCCGCGCGGAGAGGTGACCAGGCCGATGGTTTTGGGCAGGAGGGGCAACTTTTTCTTATGGGCAGGATTGAACAGCCCCTCGGCCCGCAGCTTTTCCTTGAGCTGTTCGAAGGCCAGTTGCAGGGCGCCCTTGCCCTTGGGCTCCGCCAACTCGATGACGATCTGGTATTCGCCTCGCGGTTCATAGACGTTGAGCCGGCCTCGGCACACGACCTGCAAGCCGTCCTTCAAGTCGAAGCGAAGCTGGCGGGCCTCGCCGCGGAACATGACCGCCCGCAGCTGGCTCCGCTCGTCTTTAAGGATGAAGTATTGGTGGCCGGACTGATGACGGTGAAAGTTGGACACCTCGCCCTCGACCCACAGCACCGGGAAGGCGACCTCCAGCATCTCCTTGACCATCTGGGTCACTTGGGAGACGGTGAAGACCTTGTCGCTGGGCGCGGGCTTATCAGTCGTCATGCCGCTCCTCGACCAGGAGTTCACGCTTGATGTCCACCGCCCGGCCCGAGGCGGCCTCGATCTCGACGAAGACGGCCGAAAGAACCAGGCCGTCCTTGCCCGGCTCGAACCGCTGGGGAATGGAGGTCAGGAAGCGCTCCAGGGCCTGCTCCCGGCGCATGCCGATAACCGACCTGAAGCCGCCGGCCATGCCCGCGTCGGTGAGATAGGCAGTGCCGCCGGGCAGGATATGCTCGTCGGCCGTGGGCACATGGGTATGGGTGCCAATGACCGCCGAGGCCCGGCCGTCCAGATACCAGCCCAAGGCCTGTTTCTCCGAAGTGGCCTCAGCATGGAAGTCCACCACCACCACCGGCGTTTCCACCCGGAGCCGCTCCACAAGCTCATCGGCCGTCCGGAAAGGACAATCGATGGGCTCCATGAACACCCGGCCTTGCAGGTTCAGCACGGCCACCCTATGGCCCGAGCGGTCGGTGTGGAGGAGGTGGCCCCGGCCGGGGCTGCCGGGCGGATAGTTGGCTGGCCTCAGCAGCCGCGGCTCCTGGTCAAGATACCCCAAGCCTTCCTTCTTGTCCCAAATGTGATTGCCCGAGGTCAGGATGTCGAGCCGGGCCAGCAGCTCCCGGCCGATATCCGGCGTCAAGCCCGACCCTCCGGCCGCGTTCTCGGCATTGGCCACGATGAGCGAGGGTTTGTGTTTCTCGACGAGCCCCGGAAGAAAGCGGTCCAGGGCCTGACGGCCCGGACGGCCGACGATGTCGCCCAGGAACAGGAGACGGACGCTACCGGGCATACTCGACCGCCCTCATCTCCCGGATGACCGTAATCTTGATCTGGCCGGGATAGTCCAGCTCGTTCTTGATCTTCTGGGCGATCTCCTTGGCGATAACGGCCGCCCGGTCGTCGGAGACCTTCAGGCTCTCGACGATGATGCGGATCTCGCGGCCGGCTTGCAGGGCGAAGGACTTGGACACGCCCTCGAAAGAGTTGGCAATGCCCTCCAGCTTCTCCAGCCTCTTGATGTAGGTCTCCAGCAGTTCGCGCCGGGCGCCGGGCCGGGCGGCCGACAGGGTGTCGGCGGCCTGAACCAGGACGGCCTCGACGGAGGGGAAGTCCACGTCGCGGTGGTGGGAGGCGATGGCCTGGACCACGGCCTCCGATTCACCGTATTTGCGGGTCAGTTCCACGCTCAGCTCGGTGTGGGTGCCCTCCACCTCTTTGTCCACGGCCTTGCCGATATCATGGAGCAGGCCGGCCCGCAGGGCGATGTTGGCGTCGGCCTTGAGTTCCCGGGCCATGAGGGCCGCCAGGTAGGACACTTCCTTGGAATGCTGGAGGACGTTCTGGCCGTAGGAGGTCCGGTATTTGAGCTTGCCCAGGTGCTTGATGAGCTCGGGATGGATGTTCTGGATGCGGAGCTCAAGGACCACCGCTTCGCCCTCCTGCTTGATCTTCTCCTCAAGCTCCGTCTTGACCGTCTCCACGATTTCCTCGATGCGGGCCGGATGGATGCGGCCGTCGATAACAAGTTTTTCGATGGCCAGGCGGGCCATCTCCCGGCGGATGGGGTCGAAGCTGGACAGGATGACGGCCTCGGGCGTGTCGTCTACGATGATGTCCACCCCGGTGGCCATCTCCAGGGCCCGGATGTTGCGGCCCTCGCGGCCGATGATGCGTCCCTTCATGTCCTCCGAGGGGAGGTCGGCCACGGAGACGGTGGTCTCCACCACGTGCTCGGCCGCCGAGCGCTGGATGGCCTGACTGATGATCTCCCGGGCCAGGGCCTGGCTTTTGGAGCGGGTGTCCTCCTCGATCTGCCGCAGCCGCTGGCCGGCCTCCAACTTGGCCTCGTCTTCGATCTTGCGGATGAGCAGACCCTTGGCTTCCTCCTGGGTCAGGCCCGAAATCCGCTCCAGCTCCTCCATCTCTTTTTTGATGAGCTGGTTGATCTTCTCCTCCCGGGCCTCCAGTTCCTTCTCCTGCTGGAAGACCCGTTTTTCCTTTCCTGAAAAATCTCTCTCCTTCCGTTCCAGCACCTGAAAGCGACGCTCCAGGTTCTCCTCCTTGTTGATGAGCCGCCGCTCCATCTCGTTGAGCTTGTGCTGTTTGTCCCGGGTGTGGCGCTCGAACTCCATTTCCTGGGCCAGGAGCTTCTCCTTGGCCCCCAGCTCGGCCTCCCGGGTGATTTTGTTCGCCTCCTGCTTGGCCTGTTCCATGACGGCCGTGGCTTCCTGCCGGGCCCGGAAAACGGCCCGGCCCGAAGCGCTCTTGCGGATCAAAATAAAAACATTGATCGCCGCCGAAACGGCCAGCAGGGCCAGTGCGACGATGAGCATGGGATTCACGAAGTTCACCTCCTATTCAGTCGAGCCGTCAAAGAAGAGGAGGCCGGTCAGGCGTGAGTTAAATCATGTGTGGCAGCGACGCTGGTATGGCTATGAGGGGTTCTTCTGGTTTTTATTGTATTGTTCGTCATCGCTGGCGACTCTGTCCTCTAAACTGTCGATCTCACGTTCCATCCGGCTCATGACCTCGTTCAATTGATCCAACTGCTTCCGGCATAGAAAAAAATCATCGGCAATGTTCAAGGCCGCCAGGACCGCAATCTTGAGCGTGTCCGACGACTTGGACTTTTCGGCGATGTCCCGCATCTTCTGATCAATGTACGCGGTCAACCGGCCGATATATTGCTCATCCTCTTCTCCTTTGACTCTAATCCTATAGCGTTGCCCGAAGATCTCAATCTCAACAATCTTGTCGTTCATAGCCCGAGCTGGTCAATCTGCCGGATGAGGGCCTCGATTTTCTCCCGGAGGGCGGTCCTTTCTTCCTCGAAGCGCTTCAGGCTCTCGTCCAGCCGGCCCGCCTTGCGGGCCGCTTCTTCAGCTTCCCGTTTCTCCGCCCTCAGCTCCTTGAGTTGCTCTCGAAGCTTATCGTTCTCAGCGCTCAGTTTTTTAACAGTATCAATAACTTGCGAGATCTTGACTTCAAGTATTTTAAATCTTTCCAGCTCGGTTGTCAATTTCCTTGCCCCCCTTCCCGAACCTCCATCCCTAAGGCGGAATGGAGATGGGCTATGATGCGCTGCTGGAGCTTGTCCACCTCGCCAGTTTGGAGGGTGGCGTTCGGGTTCCGGAATAAAAAACGAAAGGTCAGGCTGACCTGTCCCTGGGGAATGGAAGAGCCGGAGAAGCGGTCCACCAGCTGGCAGCTCTCCAAATAGGGCAGGCTGAGCTTGTCCAGCTCGTCCTTGATGTTCTGGAAGGAAACTTCCGCCTTGACCAGGAACGACAGGTCGCGCACGACGCCGGGAAACCTGGCCAGGGCCGAGAACTGGAACGGCTTGGGCTTCTTCTCAAAGAGCGTTTCCAGGTCGAGCTCGCCGTAGGCCACGGCCTTCTTCAAATCATAAGCAGCCAGCACCCTTGGATGGATCTGGCCCAGACAGCCTATCCTGGCCCCTTTGTGCATCAAGGCCAGGGAAGAGCGGCTCTCGAAGAGGGGGTGCTCCTTGGCCTGGAAGCGAAAAGGCTCATAGCGCAAATGGGACAGCAGGGCCTCAACGGCTCCTTTGACCTGGAAAAACCCGGCTTCTTCCGGCCTCTTCTGCCAATGGACCTCTCCCTTCCGGCCGCAGGCCACCAGGCCGAGGGCCAGGTGCTCCCGGAGGGACTCCTCGTTCCGGTCATAGATATTGCCAATTTCGAAGAGATGGACTCCTTCCTGGCCCCGGTTGAGGTTCCAGGCGACATTCTCCAGCAAGCCGCCGGCCAGGGTCGTGCGCAGCTGGGAAGCCTTGGCGGAAATGGGGTTGCGGATCTCGACCGGCCGGCGCGGGATTTGGAACAAAGCCTGACGCTCGGGATCGGCGAAGCTGGTGTTGAGAGCTTCGTCGAACCCCTGCTGGAGAAAGACCTGGCGGCTGTGCTCGGCTTTGCTCTCCTCCTGGGGAAAACGCTCGATGACCTTCAACGGCGGCAGGACGCCCGGGATCCGGTCATAGCCGTAGAAGCGGGCGACATCCTCGATCAGGTCGGCCTCCCGCTCGATATCCACTCTGAAGAAGGGGACCTTGACCAACCAGGATTCCTTAGGTTCGGCCCGCAGCTCGAAGCCGAGGCTGGACAGCACATTTTGGATGAAGTCGGCACTGATCTCGACACCCAGCAGGTCTGAGACCCGTCGTTGGCGGAGCATGATCTCACGGTTTTTACGGGGCTTGGGATAGATGTCCACCATTCCCTGGGCGGTTTTCCCTCCAAAGGAGGCCAGCAGCGAGGCAGCCAGCCGGGCCGCCTGGGGCGGGAAGGAGATGTCGGCCTCCCGCTCAAAGCGGTAGGAAGCGTCGGTCTGAAGGCCGAGGGCCTTGCTCGTCTTGCGCACCGAGACCGGGTTGAAGAAAGCGCTCTCGATGAATACCTGGCGGGTCGTATCGCTGACCGCCGTTTCCTGTCCGCCGATAATGCCGGCCAGGGCCACCGGCCGGGCTTCGTCGGCGATGACCAGCATATCCGGCTCCAAAGAGAGATCGCTGCCGTCCAGGGCCAGCAGCCGCTCGCCCTTCTTGGCCCGGCGGATGATGACCTTCCGGCCGGCCAATTTATCCAGGTCGAAGGCATGGATGGGATGGGCCGTGGCAAACAGGACGTGATTGCTCACATCCACCACGTTGTTGACCGGGTTGAGGCCCATGGCCTCGATCCGTTTGAGCAGCCAGTCCGGCGAAGGCCCGGCCTGGATGTCCTTGACCACCAGGCCGCAATAGCGCGGGCAGAGGTCCTCATCCCAAATCTGGACGTCCACCAGGTCCGAAGATTTCTCCTGAAGCTCGGCCAGGGCCGCCGCCGGCTCTTTGAGGGGCAAACCCAGCAGTGCGGCCATTTCCCGGGCCATCCCCAAATGCCCCAGGGTATCCGGCCGATTGGCGTAGGTCTCCACGTCGAGCACGACATCCTCGTTCTTCTCTTCCCAAGCCTCCACCACCAGACCGATCATGGTCAGCCGGGCGATGAGCTGGGGCAGGGGCAGGCCCGGGTCCAGGTAGTCCTTGAGCCACTCCAAGCTGATCTTCATTTGAGCCTGAACTGCCTGATGAACCTCAGGTCGTTTTCATAGAATTGCCGAATGTCGGGGATCTGATAGGCGAACATGGCCGCCCGCTCGATGCCCAGGCCGAAGGCCCAGCCGGAATACCGCTCCGGGTCGATGTTGACGTTTTTCAGCACCTGGGGATCGACCATGCCCGCGCCTAGGATCTCCTTCCAGCCGGTCCCGCCGCAGACCCGGCAGGAGGCGTCCTTGCCCCGGCAGACCAGGCATTCAATGTCCACCTCGGCCGAGGGCTCGGTGAAGGGGAAGAAGCTGGGCCGGAAGCGGGTTTTAAGCTTCTCGCCGAACAGGCGGCGGAGGAAATATTCCAGCGTCCCCTTGAGATGAGCGAAGGTGATCCCTTCGTCCACTTCCAGGCCTTCCACTTGAAAAAACATAGGCAAGTGGGTCGGGTCGGGCGTCTCTTTGCGGAAAACCTTGCCCGGGTTGATCATGCGGATAGGCGGTTTTTGCTTCTCCATGACCCGGATCTGCACCGGAGAGGTGTGAGTCCGCAGCAGAAGATCATTGGCCAAGTAGATCGTGTCCCAGTCGTCCCGGGCGGGGTGATGGGGCGGGAAGTTGAGGGCCTCGAAGTTGTAGTAGTCGGTTTCGATCTCCGGACCCACCTCGATAGAGAACCCCATGGACAGGAAGATGGACTCGATCTGCCTCTGAAAGATCAGGACGGGATGGGGCGAACCGGCCGGCTGCTGGAAACCCGGCAGCGTCCAATCGACCTCCGGCCCCTTGGCCTCTTTCTTCTGCAGACCCGCCTGGAGGTCCTGCAGCCGGTTCTCCACCTCGTTTTTGAGAGAGTTGATGAGCTCCCCGGCCGCGGGCCGGTCCTGGCTGGGCAGGGCCGCCAGGCGTTCCAGGAGACGCGGCAGGGCGCCCTTCTTCCGGCTCAGGTAAAGGTTTCGCAGCTCCTGCAGGGATTTGGCGTCCTTGACCCGCAGGCAGGCCTCCTCCAGCTTGCGGCGGAGTTCCTCGATTTCCGCCTGGAGGGCGTCCCTAGGCGACAGCGGCATCTTTAACTTTTTGGACGATGTGGCTGAAGACCTGGGGCTGGCTAACCGCCAGCTCGGCCAGGATTTTGCGGTCCAGTCCGATGCCGAGCTTCTTCAGGCCGCTGATGAACCGGCTGTAGGACAGGCCGTTCAGCAGGGAGGCCGCCTTGATGCGGATGATCCACAGGCCCCGCATGTCGCGTTTGCGGGCCCGGCGGTCGCGATAGGAATAGGCCAGGGCTTTTTCTACAGCCCCCTTGGCAGTCCGGTAATTCCGGCTCTTGGCGCCCCGGAAGCCTTTGGCCAGCTCCAGGTACTTTGCTCTTCTCTGGCGTCTCTTGGTGCCTCGTCTGACTCTCGACATATCAATCTCCTTATGGGGTGTCGGCTTGACTTAAAGCGGCCCGGCCGCCGGGCCGACGCCCGGCTGGGCCGGCCTGACTAAAACTCGTAGGGGAGCATGGCCTTGACCGTCTTCCGGTCGGCCCGGCTGACGACCGCCCGCTTCCCCAGTTTCCTCTTGCGCTTGGATGATTTCTTGGTGAGGATGTGGCTTCTATACGCCTTGCTGTGGATTATTTTCTTCTTGGCCGTGACCTTGAACCTTTTGCGGGCTCCCCGATGGGATTTTAACTTTGGCATCTTTTCCTCCTGCCTTCGCCGGAACAAGGAGAGCCGAAACCGACCAGTCCTGTTTCCTGGTATCTCCGTCCTGGCGCCCGGTCTCCTGGGTGTCGCCCAAGACACGGTTCAGGACCTTGAGGCCCAGCTCCGGCCTCGACCGCTCCCGGCCCCGCAGCAGGACAGTAATCTTGACCTTGTTCCCCTCCTCCAAGAAGCGCTGGACATGCTTGATCTTGAAGGTGTAATCGTGAATGCTAATCTTGGGCCGGAACTTGATTTCTTTGATGTGGATCTGCTTCTGGTGCTTCTTGGCCTCATGGTCGCGCTTGTGCAGCTCGTACAGGAACTTGCCGTAGTCCATGATCCGGCAGACGGGCGGGGCGGCCTGGGGGGCGATCTCCACCAGGTCCAGCCCTTTCTGTTTGGCCAGAACCAGGGCTTCGGGAACGGTGACGAGGCCCAGCATTTTTTTCTCCTCGTCAATCAGTCGGATCTGTTTGGCATGTATCATCTCGTTGACACGGTGCGGTTTGGCTTTAGCTGCGGGATAGAACGGTTGTCGTCGTAAAATCGTTTTCCTCCTTCAGAAACTAGCGGCGATGGCCTTATTGTCGATGATTTCCTTGACTTTTTCAAGAAATACGGAGACGGCCACGGCCCCCTTGTCGCCCTGGGAATGGACTCGCAGGGAGGCGGTGCCGTCAGCAGCCTCCTTGTCACCCACAACCAGTATGAAGGGGACCTTGTGGACCTCGGCATCCCGGATCTTGTAGCCGATCTTCTCCCGGCGGCCGTCCACTTCCGCCCGCAGCCCCCGGCCTCGGAACTCAGACTCCAATTTCTCGGCGTAGGCCTGGTGTCTCTCGGCGATGGGCAGGAGGCGGACCTGGACAGGCGCCAGCCAGGGCGGGAAGTTGCCGTTGAAGTGTTCGATGAGCAGGCCGAAGAACCGCTCCAGGCTGCCCAGGAGGGCCCGGTGGACCATGTAGGGCCGGTGTTCCCGGCCGTCCTCGCCGACATAGGTCATGTCGCACCGCTCGGGGATGTTGAAATCGAACTGGATGGTCGTGCACTGCCAGAGCCGGCCGAGGGCGTCTTTGACTTTAATGTCGATCTTGGGGCCGTAGAAGACCGCCTCGCCCTCAATCCGCTGGTAAGGCAGGCGGCGGGCCTCGAGGGCTTTGACCAGGGAAACCTCGGCCTGCCGCCACATGTCGTCCGAGCCGGCGTACTTGGCCGGGTTCTTCGGGTCGCGAACAGACAGGTCAATTTTATAATCGGCGAACCCGAAATCGGCCAGTATGGAAATCGAGAAGTCCAGGACCCGCAGGATTTCCTCCTCTATCTGTTCCGGTGTGCAGATGATGTGGGCGTCGTCCTGGGTGAAGCCCCGGACCCGGAGCAGGCCGTGGAGCACTCCCGACCGCTCATAGCGGTAAACAGTCCCCAGCTCGGCCCAGCGGAGGGGCAGATCTCGATAGGAGCGGAGCCTCGACTTGTAGATCTGGATATGGAACGGGCAGTTCATGGGCTTCAGGTAGTAGTTCTGCTCGTCGATCAGCATGGGGGCGTACATGGAATCCTTATAGAAATCGAGATGGCCAGAGGTCTGCCAGAGGGACTCCCGGCCGATATGGGGGGTGAAGAGAAGCTCGTAGCCTCCCTCCCAGTGGCGCTCGCGCCAGTGCTGCTCGATCAGTGCCCGAATGCGGCCGCCCTTGGGGTGCCACAGGATGAGGCCGGAGCCCAGGTCCTCCGAAGTGCTGAACAGGTCGAGCTCCTGGCCCAGCTTGCGGTGGTCGCGCTTTTTAGCTTCCTCGAGGATAACTAAATAGTCATCCAGCTCTTTCTTGGTGAAAAAAACGGTCCCATAGATGCGCTGGAGCTGCTGGCCCCGCTCGTCGCCCTTCCAGTAGGCGCCGGAAACCGAGAGGAGCTTGAAATTCTTGATCGGGGCGGTGGAGGACAGGTGAGGCCCGAGGCAGAAATCGACGAACTTCCCCTGTCGGTAGGTTGATACTTGAGCGCCGCCTTTTTCCCGGATGAGCTCGACTTTTAGGCTCTGGCCCATCTCCTGGAAGAGACGCACGGCCTCCTCCTTGGGAATGACGACCCGCTGGATGGGGAGGCCGGCCCGGGCCAGCTCCAGCATCTTCCTTTCGATGGCCTCTAAGTCCTCCGGAGTGAAAGGCTCTTCCCGGAGGAAATCGTAATAGAAACCGTTTTCCACGGCCGGGCCGATCCCGGCCTGGGTCCCGGGATAGAGGTCCAGGACGGCCTGGGCCATCAGGTGCGAAGCGCTGTGGCGCAGGGTCTCCAGCGCCTCCTCGGGCTCTTTCTCTTCCTTTGCCTTTTCCTTTGCCATGCTATCTTATCTTTTCTTTATCTATCCCCATCCCGAACCCGCCGGCGCGTCAGCCCCGCTCCGGATAGAAACGGCCTGCTTCTGGTTTTTCCGGAGGGAATTCGGTCGAGAGGACTCCCCTGGCGGGTTCAAAACTGTCCCGTTCGAGGTTTATGCGTCATCATCCAAACTAGCATCACACCCTCACATGAGCCCCCGGCCCATGAAGACATCAGGTCATGGTAGGCGCGGAGGGTATCGAACCCACGACCTCTTCCGCGTCAAGGAAGCGCTCTACCACTGAGCTACGCGCCTAAACGCCTGCCAAAAGCGGCTCAATCATAAAGAAAATGCGGCCAAAGGTCAATACGGGTGGGCTCTATGACGAAAAGTAGGATAATGAGCGGATGGCCTGGGGGAAGGGCTCGGCGCCTGGCCGCGGTTTTTAACGCCGCGGAATCTCCGGGTTTCTCAGTCGGCTGCGCGATTCGCTCCCTCCGGGAGCTGTACGCAGCCGGCCGGCAAGGATATGCCAG
>JBAVVA010000115.1:0-18343 GCA_049697055.1 Candidatus Aminicenantales bacterium | reverse complement strand
GATCATGGCCGACCTGGATAACTTCAAGGTTTTCAACGACACTTACGGCCACAATTGCGGGGATGACATCCTCAAGACCCTGGCTTCTCTCCTGCGCTCCATGATCCGCGGCCAGGATACCGTCGGCCGCTGGGGAGGGGACGAATTCCTGATCCTTCTGCCGGAAACCGGCCTGAGCGGGGGGGAGGCGGTGGCCCACAAGGTACAAGCCCGAGTCAGGCGGGCCGCCTTCCCCTGGAAAGAGAAAAACTTGAGGGTGCAGCTCAGCCTGGGGGTTTCTGTCTATAAGAAAGGTATGGAGTTCGACGACTGCCTGAAGAACGCCGACCAGGCTATGTTCCGCAGAAAACGAAAGGGCAAGGCCGCTCAGCGCTTAAAATAAGATATTTCGATTCAGGCGGGCTAAAGGATGGCGCCCTGGCAGAGCTCGGCCCCTTGATAATATTCATCGCTTTTGATGAAATAAGGACCGCCCAAGGAATTCTCTGGGAGGAACGGCATGGACATTCCCGCAAAACTCATCCCGCTCCTCATCCCCGTCATCATCATCGAGCTGGGACTAATGATCATCGCCCTGCTCGACCTGGTCAAGAGGGAGCGGACCCGGGGCCCCAAATGGGTCTGGGCTCTGGTCATCATCTTTCTCAACATCTTCGGCCCCATCGCCTATCTGCTTTTCGGACGCCGGGATTGATATGGCCGCGGTCCGCATCGAGGGTCTGCGCAAGAACTTCGGCCGGGTGAAGGCCCTCGACGGCCTGTCGCTCGTTGTGGAGGCCGGGTCGGTGTTCGGCTTTCTGGGCCCCAACGGCGCGGGCAAAACGACGGCCATTCGCATCCTGGCCGGCCTGGCCCGGGCCCACGGCGGCCGGGCCTGGCTGGACGGCATAGAGGTCACCGCCCCCGGCGGCCGTCGGTCTGCTTCCCGCATCGGCTACTTGCCCCAGGATCCCGCCTTCTATCCCTGGATGACGGCGGCTGAAATGCTGGACCATGTCGGCCGTGTATTCGGCCTGCCCGCCGCAGAACGCCGCAGCCGGACGGCCGAGCTGTTGGCGCTGGCCGGGCTGGAGGAGGCGGCCCGCCGCAGGATCGGCGGCTTTTCCGGCGGGATGAAGCAGAGGCTGGGCATTGCCCAGGCCCTGGTCAACCGGCCCCCCATCCTGATGCTCGACGAGCCGGTGAGCTCCCTCGACCCGTTCGGCCGCAAAGAGCTGCTGGACCTCATCGACAGCCTGCGCGGCCGGAGCACGGTTTTCATGTCCACCCATATTTTGGCCGACGTGGAGCGCGTCTGCGACACAGTGGGCATCATCGACCACGGCCGCCTGGTGGTCCAGTCGCCGAAAAAGGAACTCCTGGAGAAGTATGCCGCTCCGGTTTTCGAGGTGGCGGCCGACCGTGGACAAGAAGGCCCTCTGCGGGCCTGGGCCGACGGTTTGAAACGGACTCCCCCCCTCTGGCTGGATTCGGTGGCCTTGACCGACGGGCTCACGGCCCGAGTCCTGGCCAAGGACTTGGAAACGGCCAAGCGTGAGCTGCCGGTCCTCCTGGCCCGCGCTTCGCTCGTCCTCATCCGCTACGAGATGGTTCGGCCCTCCCTGGAGGATGTCTTCCTTAAGCTGGTGAAACAGGGGAGTCATTGACATGGGCTTCGGCACGGCTTTTCGCAAGGAATGGCTGGAGCAGCTCCGTTCCTACAGGCTGCTCATCACGGCCGTAGCCCTGACTCTTTTCGGGCTTCTCTCGCCCATCATCGCCCGCTATACGCCGGACATCATCCGGATGGCCCTCCCCCAGGGCGAGGAGATCACCAAGCTCATCCCCCCTCCCTCGGCGGCTGACTCCATAGCCCAGTACCTCAAGAACATCACCCAGTTCGGGGTGCTGCTGGCCCTGCTCATGGCCATGGGCCTGATGGCCCAAGAAAAAGACAAGGGCACCGCGGCGCTGATGCTGGCCAAACCGCTAAGCCGGCCGGCCTTCCTGCTGGCCAAGTTCGGCTCCCTGGCCCTGACCTTCACCGTGAGCATCGTCCTGGCCGGAGCGGCCGGCTATTACTACACCCTGGTCTTGTTCAGGCCATTGGACTTGTGGGGCTGGCTGGGCCTTAACGGCATGGTCCTCGTTTTCCTGCTGGTCTATGTCAGCCTGACCCTGTTGTGCAGCACGCTGACCAAGTCTCAAGTGCTGGCCGGCGGCCTGGCCACCGGAGTGTGGATGGTCCTCAGCCTGCTGGGTGCGCTGCCCGGCGTCGGTGATTGCATGCCCCGTCAGGTCATCGGCTGGGCCACGGCTTTGGGAAACGGAACCGCCGAGACCTATTGGCCCGCTTTGGGAGTCAGCCTGGGGCTCATCATCGGCGGGCTGGCCGTTGCTTGCCTGGTGTTCAACAGGCAAGAGCTGTAAGATCAATAGCTTCAAAAATAATAAACATAATGACTGCGGAAATAAGCCGATGACGGTTGCCACCGAGATCTCCGTACTCTTCACTCCGGTCCGGATCGGAAGAGTGACTGTGCCCAACCGTTTTGTCCGTTCAGCAACCCAGGACTTTCTGGCCGCCGAGGACGGCCGGATCACCCCAGCCCAGATTTCCCTCTACAGCCGGCTGGCCCAGGGCGAAGTCGGCCTCATCATCAGCGGACATGCCTATGTCCAGCCGGCGGGAAAAGCCAGTCCTCGTCAGATCGCGGCCTACCACGACCGATTCATACCGGGTCTTGCCTCTCTGGCCGAAACTGTTCACCGCACCCCCACCAAGATCTTCCTCCAGATCGCCCATGCCGGACGCCAGACCAGGCCCAAAGATTGCGGCTGCACGCCGCTGGCACCCTCGGCCGTCTATGAGCCCACCACCAAAGTTATACCCAAGGAGATGACCGAAGACGATATCCGGCAGATGATCGGCGATTTTGCGCGGGCGGCCGGCCGGGCCGTTAAGGCCGGCTTCGACGGCGTCCAGCTCCACCTGGCCCACGGCTACCTGCTCAGCAGCTTTCTGTCGCCCTACACCAACCGCCGGACCGACGGCTGGGGCGGCCCTCTTCAAAACCGCCTGCGTATCTCGGCGGAAATTCTGCGGGCCATCAAGAGCGGACCGGACCCCGGCTTCCCCGTCATCGCCAAAATGAACTCCACCGACCTGTTGGCCGGCGGGCTGACGCTCGAGGACTGCGTCGAGTCAGTTCGGCGGCTCGAGGCCGAGGGCCTGGACGGCATCGAGCTCAGCGGCGGCATGGCCGAGGCGGGCCGGGGCTCGATGTGGCCGGGCCTGCGGCGCGAGGAGGAGGAGGGCTATTTCGTCGAGGCTGCCTCCCGGGTCAAAGCCGCGGTCAGGATACCCGTCTTCGGCCTGGGCGGGATACGCTCGCTCTCGGTCATGGCCCGCATCATCGGCCAAGGCCGGGCCGACCTCATCTCCCTGAGCCGGCCGTTCGTCCGCGAGCCGGATTTAGTGAAAAAACTCCGCTCCGGCGCCGCCCTGAAGTCGGAATGCATTTCCTGCAACAAATGCCTCAACCCCCGCGGCCTGCGCTGCGCTGAGTTAAAATCGGAAGCATCCCGTTTTCCGTGATAAAAACTGAAACGTTTGGGGTCCTGTCGCGGCTCCTCCCCGGCTGTGCTCGCCAAGCTGCGCGCAGGCGGGGAGCCCCTCCGCCGCGCCACCCCATGACGATCCGAGCCTATCACGGAAAGCGGCATGCTTGCCTGAACACAGATTTGACATTCCGGAACAGCCCTCTATAGAATTGACTCCGCCACGGCCATGGGCCCTTCTTCCGTCCGGCACTTGAGAGTCATCGGGCCCTACCTTAATAAAAGAACAATCCTAACCCTCATATCCGAATATCTCTCATCCCCGGGCAGGGCCTCGGCCCCGTCCGCGGCCTCCTCCTGCCCGGTCGTGGAAATGTTCGACGACTCTGGTCAGAGGGCAGGTCAGGATTATCCGATCCGGGACATCGATGTCCCTCTCCTCTGTCAGCGGGACCAGGGCCAGGCGTTCGACTATTTTCACCTTCTCCTCCAAGCGGAGCGCGGCCTGCCCGAAGCCCGGCCAAAGCTGGACGCCCTCATCCGGGACTTCTTCCGGGAGCAGAGCCGAGATTTGCGCCGCATCCCTTGGGCCGGGAATGAGTCCATCATTCCCTGCACCTCCCAGGAAACGCATTCCGAGGAACTGGTCAGCGACAAGGGGGCCACCCTGCTGCAACTCAGCCGCCAGGGCTATCCCGTTCCCGATTTCGTCGTCCTCAACTCGGCCTTTTATCATCTCGACGAAGGCCGTCGCCTCCGGTCCTTGCAAGAGGCGGTGGGGATCCTGGAGCAGTTGACCTTTCAAGAGTTCGGCGCTTCGGAGTTCCCCCTGCTCATCGCCCTGCGCTGCGCCATGCCCTGCTACATGCCCGGGGTGATGCCCACCTACCTCAACATCGGGGTCACGGAGAAGCTCCTCCCCACCCTCACCGTCCGCTACGGCCGCGAGGCGGCCCACAAGATCCTCATGAACACCCTGCGCAATATCCTGCAGGTCGTGGACCGGGACAGCCACAAGGAGCTGTTTTTCTCTCCCCAAGACGCCCGGCCTCCCGCGCCGGCCCTGCTGGAAAAAGCCTTGGAAAGGGTGAGGCGCCGCGCGCCCCGTCTCCTGGAAGATCCCTTCGAGCAGCTGGTCCTGTTTTGCCGGGCCTCCCTCCGCTACTTCGACAACAATCGGGACTTGATGTTGACCATGTCCAAAGGAGAGGATCATTTTCCCTCGATCATCCTGCAGAAGATGATCTGCACCGTCCGTTCGCCGAACTCCCGGGTGGGCGTGCTCTACAGCCGGCATCCCCGCACCGGCCTGGGGATGCAGATCGAGAGCGGCCGCAACATGTTCGGCGAGGAGATCATGTCCGGAACGGTGGCCACGGAGAAAACGGTCTTCCATTCCCGGGAGGATATCCGGGCCGATTTCCCTTCCACCTATTATTTCCTGCCCTCCTTGCTGCGGCTGGAGGCAGAGTTCCGGTCGCCGGTGACGGTCGAGTTCGTTACTGATGCCACGGACCGCTACGAGTTCTTCGCCCTGCTCCAATTGAACCCCTCGGAAATGACCGGCCGCTGCGCCATCACTTCTATAATGGACCTTTACCAGAAGGGGGTCATTTCCCGGGAAAGGGTCTCTGAGCTGATCAAGCCCTACCACATTAAGCAGATCGAATCCGACGCCATCGACCCGGATTCCTTCAAGAAACTGACCCTTTTCAGCCGGGCCGCCTCGGTCCTGCCCCGCTCGGCGGTAACGGCCCAGATATACTTCTCGGCTGAAACGGCCCTCCGGAACAGGAAGGCGGGCCGGAAGGTCTGCCTGTGCAAGAGGTCGTTCGAGCCCAGCGACACGGTGGTCATGAGTGAAGTGAACTCCATCGTCAGCCTGACCTCAGCGGCCATCCACGTGGTCACCATCTGCCAGAGCTATGGCCTGCCGGCCCTCTTGAGCCTGGAAGCCCAGAGGGTCACGCTCCACCCGGAGGGAAAGCTGGTCAATGAAGACGGGCTGGAGCTCAGGGAAGGCGATTGGGTCACCGTATCCAGCCGCAACCGCTGCCTGTATAAGGGACAGGCCAGGTTCAAACCGGCCCGCCTCATCCGCTACATGCGGGGTGAGCCGGTGCATCTGGAGCCCGACGAAGTGGAGACCTTTGCCCAGATGTCGCAAGCCTATCGGGGATACCAGGAGCTGGTGGCCGGCCTCAACCTGGACCAGATCCGGAGCCTGACCGACATCATCCGCCTGGTCATTTTGGAGTTCCGGGGTGAATCGCACAAGGCCCAGAGCCTGGTCAACCGATGGTTCGACCGGAACACGGATCTTTACCTGGACGGCGTCTTCAGCAGCGATATGGGCGACCACCTCAACCAGCACACCGTGTTCAACCTTCTGACCCTGGAGCGTAAGATCCGTTTTTTCAAGCTGGCCGTCGAGCGCTGCCTGCATGAAAAAAAGGCCGGCTACGCGGCGGGCGCCTTCATGCTCGGCCGGTTCATCTGCCTGCCCCAGTCTGTCGAGTTCTGGATGTCCTTCACCCCGCCGCAGGTGGCCGTCCTCCTCAACGAATGGCTCCTCTTCGAAAAATACCTGCAGATCCTCAATGAAGTCGGAGAACAGAAGATCCGTCAAGCCAAGCGCAAGATACTCCAAGAAGGGCTGAGCACCCTGCCCCTCGACCCGGCCAAGATCAAGGTTCTCCTGCCGCTGAAGCTGGGCCGTTTTCCCCTGGACGAATTGAAACGCGCCATCTTGCCCTGGTTCGACGGACAGACACGGACGATCGTCGATCTGCTCCGTCTCCCCTATTCCGCCTATTATGACTTCAACAACCCCAGTTCGGTCCGCGAGCTGGACAAGCTCTGTCAAGAGGCCGGCCTCCCCCTGCCAGCCCCCGGCGCCATCTGAGCGCTGCTCCGCCAAGAGCTCAAGGCCTTTCCCCGTTGCCTCTCCCCTTGGCCAAGCACTTGGAGGCACGTTTATCTATTGGTACAATAGGCCTCTTTGTGCGCAGCCATGACGGAAAACAAGATCGACCAGTTCCTGGCCCAGCCCCGCCGGGCTCTGCTGACCCTGGCCCTCCCCATTTTCATCGCCACTTTCGTCCAGACCATGTACAACGTCGTGGACACGGCTTATGTCGGCCGCTTGGGCGCGGATTCCATCGCCGCCCTGACCTTCTGCTTCCCGGTTTTTTTCTTCCTCATCGGCCTCAACTCGGGCATCGCCATCGGCATGAACTCCAGCGTATCCCGCTACCTGGGAGCCAAAGACAAGGAGGCGGCCGAGCGGAGCGCGGCCCACGGCCTGGTCCTGTCCTTCGCCTTCGGCGCGATCGTTATCGTCCTGGGGCTGTTCTTCCTCAAGCCGCTCTTTTCTTTGTTCGGGGCCGACCCGGCCGTGCTGCCCTTGGCCATCGGCTACATGAGGATCATCCTCCTGGGCGTCCTTTTCATGTTTCCCAGCTTCATCATGAGCAGCATATTCTCCGCCCAGGGCGACACGCGCACCCCGATGAAGGTCCAGGTGGCGGGCCTCGTCCTGAACGCTATCCTCGACCCTATCTTCATCTATCTCCTGCGCCTAGGCGTGCAGGGCGCGGCGGAGGCCTCGGTCCTGGGCTTTCTGTTCGCCCTGGTTCTGTTCTTATTCTTTCTGCGGAGAAAGTCCTATCTGAGAATCTCCTTCCACGGCTTCAGATTTTCCTTCCGGTTAGTTTGGGAGATCTGCCAGGTGGGCGTGCCGGCCAGCCTGATGATGCTGCTCCTGTCCATCTACGTCGTGTTCATCAACCGCTTCATGGCCCATTTCGGGACCAAGACCGTGGCCGCCTTCGGCCTGGTCTCCCGCCTGGAGAGTTTCGCTACCATGCCCATCGTGGCCCTGTCCGTATCCCTGGTGACTCTGGTGGGCATGTTCTACGGGGCCCGGCGCTCCAACGAGGTTAAAGACATCGCTTGGCACGGAATCCGGGCCGGTGTTGTCCTCACCGCGGGGGTGGGCGTCGTTTTCTTCGTCACGGCCAAGCTGTGGCTGATGATTTTCACCGGCGACGCGGCGCTGCTCGGCCTGGGCATCGCTTACCTGCGGGTCGATGTCCTGACCTTCCCCCTGATGTCCACCTCCATGATCATCAGCCGCATTATGCAAGGTTTAGGGATGGGGGCGCCGGGATTTTTCATCAATTTCATCCGCATCATGCTGGTGGCCGTGCCCCTGGCTTACTTTTTCGTCTTCGTCATAGGCTGGGGCTTCCTGTCGGTGGCCTGGGCCATGGTCCTGGGCGGGCTAGCCTCCAACGTCACCGCCCTGCTCTGGCTGAAATTCAAGTTCGACCGGTTGAAAGCCGAGAGCCGGCCGTGAGACAGCCTCTTAAGCCTCTAACCATCGGCAGAATCGTGATCGATTTCCCGGTCGTGCTGGCCGCGCTGGCGGGCTACAGCGACCGCCCCTTCCGCCTGATCTGCAGGTCCTGCGGCGCTCCGTATGCAGCCACTGAGGTCATGCTGGATAGGCAAGTGGTGAGGGAGGGCAAGCTCCAGCGCCGGCTGATCCGGCTCGATGAGTCCGATCATCCCCTGGCCGGTCAGATCATGGGCAGCGAGCCCGAGGTCATGGCCGAAGCGGCCGCGGTTTTGGACCGCATGGGGTTCGACGTAATCGACCTCAACTTTGCCTGCCCTGTCAAAAAAGTGCTGGCCCGCAAGCGGGGCGGCTACCTGATGCGGCAGCCCGAGCGAGTGTTGGACATTGTGCGCGCCGTCCGGGAGAAGGTGCCGGGGAAGCCCCTGACCCTCAAGCTGCGCCGATCATTCCGTGAGGCCGACCGCGCTTGTGACGATTTTTGGACAATCAGCCGGGGAGCGTTTGAGCTCGGAGCGGCGGCCATCGCCGTTCATGGCCGGAGCGTTGACCAAAAATACCAGGGCCGGGACGACCGGGTTTTTCTGGCAAAGGTCAAGCGCGAATTCCTGGACAGGACGATCATCGGTTCGGGCGATGTCCTGCAGCCGGCCGACGCGCTGAGGATGCTCGCCGAGACCGGCGTTGACGGCGTGCTGGCCGCCCGGGGCGCGATCGGCAACCCCTGGTTCTTCCGGCAGGCCCGCGACCTGGCCGCCGGCCGGCCGCCGCATCAACCGACGCTCGATGAACAGCGCCGCCTGATCCTGCGTCACCATGAACTGGCCTGTCAGACCTACGGCCCCAAACGGGGCGCTCTGTACATGCGCAATTTCGGTATCCGCTACGCCCGGCTGCATCCTCAGCCGGGCAAAGTCCGGCAGGCCTGCCTGGGTATCAAAAACGAAAAAGAGTGGCGGGTTTTCATGGAAACCTGGTACGGCGGCGGGCCCGGAGAAGAGGACTGAGCCCGGAACGCTTTAATAAGCTTTCATCGCTTACCAAAGGAGATTAAAACCACGCCTGGAATATGAATTTACTTTTTGCCCTCGGCGGATGAAATCATGCCTGGGCAAGTTCACTTCTTGAGAAGCTCCGGATGATTTTTTTTCAACCACCCGGCCACGGTGCGCCGAAGCTCCCTGGCAAGAACGAACATTTCTCCGGCTTCTTGAATCGAAACCGAACCCGATCGTTCATAATCACTGATGTTGCGTTTTTTACGGAAGCCGTCAATCTTGGCTATTAAATCGGCTTCCGCTCCTATTGTGTGGGCCAGAGATTGGATAATCCGGTAATGATAGCCGTCTCTCGTTGCACGATAGCCGGCGGCCGCCAAGGGAGCGGTGGCCGCTTGGAGGGCTGAATTGTAGGCAATAGCTAAGCGCCAATCCGGGCTAAGGACAGAGGCTTGACACTCCCCCTCAAGTCTCGGTCGGCTATGGCTAGGAGTTCGGCAATCTCCTGAGGACTGGTCTTATGTTCGACTAGCCAGCCGTTTCGCAGCCAATCGGCCAAGCTCATTCTCATCCCCGATCAGATATATCTTAGGTCCCTTGAGAACAGACGTTAGAAAATGATGATTTTCTCGGAGTTTCGAACGAAATTCATTCGCCGGATAAACCGTGGGATTGATCTCCCGGCCGAGCGCTTGCTGGGCGGCTTGGAGATTCGTCACGACTTCGGAAAAAGCAACATCGCCGATGATTAGCAGATCTATATCGCTTCTCCGGCTTTCTTCGCCCCTGGCTATAGAACCATAGATAAGCGCGATCAATATTCGGCCCGAGAAAGCGGCCAGGGCATTTCGTAAGGTCTCACCGATTCCAACCGTCTTGGTGATAAGGCTTTTCAACTCGGGGAAAATCGGTGATCCCGGATTAGCCTGGTAGTAGACCTGCCGACCGCGTACGCTGCGGCGGATGATTCCGGATTCTGCTAGAAGCTTAAGCTCCCGCTGGACCGGGCCCAGCCCGAAGCCACAAACTCGAACTATCTGACGAAGGTAAAACGCTTCATCAGAACGGCTGAAAAGGAGCGAAAGGATGGCCCGCCGCGATTTGCCAAGCAATATTTTGGCTGGGCCGTTCTTATCGGCTAGAGTACTCATTTATGGTTACAATTGTAACCCTATGGGTTACAGGCGTCAATGTCATATTAATGAAATAGGAATTGAATTTTTTTGGCCCTAAGGGCTGTCGCTGCCGGCCGTCCGGTCGAGCACGCGGAAGCTGCGTTCCAGACGGCGGCCGGCGCCGTCGACCAGGATCAAGCGATGCTCGCCCGGGTCGGGCCGGAGCGCAACCTGGTGAAAATGCCGGGTGGAGCCGAGGTAATTCTCGTCCAGGTGCCAGTAGATCACGGCCTCGCTGTCGCGGTGCACCGCTTCGAAGACGACCTGTCCCTGACGGCCGTCGAGGTCGATGGGAATGAAAACCGCGGTTTCCGGCTCGGGATAAACCAGGCTCATGACCTTACGACCGGCCTCTGCCTGGAGAAAACCGCCGCAGTCGCTGCGGAAGGGGGGCAAGGCGCGAAACTCGGGATGGTACCGGCGGTAGTAGAATTCCTGGACCGCCGGCAGCACGAACCAGGGCTCGTGGACCATCTCCTCGACCGACAGACAGGAGCTGTCCACGCGGAATCGGCGGCCGCGGTCCAGATGGACCAACTGATGAAGCAGACAGGGCTGGTTGAAATGGCTGCCCTGGGGAACCGCCACGCGGACGGTAGGACAGAGGTCCGTGGCCAGCATCCCCGAGTCGCGGCAGACCAGCAGTCCTTTGAGATCAGAAGCGGGTTTCCGGATCGCCCCGCCCGTTTCCAGGCGGTTGATGACGGCGAAGAGGATGGGGGCGGCCACTGCCAGCCCGGTGAGCTCGGAATTCCCCTCGCCGTCGGCATTCCCCGCCCACACTCCCACCGTGTAAGCCGGAGTCACGCCCACCGCCCAAGCGTCGCGCAGCCCGTAGCTCGTCCCCGTCTTCCAGGCCACCCATTTGGATGAAGAAAATTTCTTCCAGAATCCCTCCTCATCGGGCCGGTTCACTTCAGTCAGTGCCTCCAAAGTTAAATAAGCGGCGCCCGGCCCCAGCCCGGCTCCGGCCATCGGCGAGGGCTTCGCCGGCTCGTCTTGCAGGAAGCGGATTTCGGACCCGCCGCCTTTGACGGCCATGGCCAGCTGAGCCAATTTGGCGTAAAGACCGGTGATCTCCAGCAGCGTCCCCTCCGCGCCGCCCAGGATCAGGGTCAGGCCGTATCCGCCGGGCGGCCGGTCCAGCGTGGTTATCCCCCACCGCCGCAGCAGGCTGTGGAAGCGGGGAATTCCGAATTGCCGCAGCATTTTCACGGCCGGCACGTTGAGCGACCAGGCCAGGGCTTCCTGGGCCGGCACCGCGCCCCGGAAGCGGCGGTCGAAGTTCTCGGGGATGAAGCCGCTGTAGTGGGTGGGGATGTCCGGGACCAGGGTCCGGGGAGTGAGGCCGCCTTCCTGGAGCATGGCGGCGTAAAGGAAAGGCTTGAGGATGCTTCCGGTGCTGCGCGGGCTTTGGATGAGGTCCACTTGCTGGCCGAGGTCGCCGCCGCGGCCGAGGCCCGCGTTGCCCACATAGGCCGCCACGGCGGCCGTCCGGTTGTCGACGACCAGGACAGCGGCATTGCGGATATTGCGGCTGAAAAGCTTTTCACATTGTTCGTCAAGGAGGGAGGTCAGGTCTTGCTGGAGGCCGCTGTGAAGGCAAGAACGGAAGAGCGCCCTTTGTCCCTTCGCCTGAGCGATGAGGGTATCCAGAAAATGGGGCGCCAGCCGAGGCACGGGCCGCGGTCGCTCCGGAATAAGCTCGGCCAGGGCCAGGCTGTGCTCAAGCCCGGAGATGAGCCCTTTGGCTTTAAGCCGGCCGAGCAGCCTGTCGCGTTTTTCTTTGAGCCTCTCCCGCCTCTCCGGCGAGGCGAGAAGGCCCGGGTTGTTGGGCAGCACAGCCAGGTAGGCTGCTTCCGCCCAGCTCATCTTCTCCGGGCTGCGGCCGAAATAGAACCAGGAGGCCGCGTCGATCCCCACGATGTTCCCTCCGAAAGGAGCATGAGCCGCATACAGGGACAGGATCTCATTTTTGGTATAGGACATTTCCAGCCGCAGAGCCAGGATGGTCTCGAGCATCTTCTCCGGGACGGTGCGGGGCTTCCCTTTTCGGAAAAGGCGGACGACCTGCATGGTCAAAGTGCTGCCGCCGCTCACCACCCGGCCGCGCTTGATATTCTGGAAGAGGGCCCGGCCCAGGGACAGGGGGTCCACGCCGTTGTGGGAATAAAACCGGCTGTCTTCATACCGGACCAGCACCTGGAAGAAACGATCGGGCACAGCCTCCAGGCGGGGAAACCGCCATTGCTCATCGGCGGCCAGGCGGGCGCCCATCAGCCGGCCGTCGGCCGAGAGGAGCACCGGCGAAAGCGGCTCGCGAAAAAGCGGACAGGGCAGGGCGGTCCAGAACAGAAAAATGAGCAGGACCGCCCCGCCGGCCGGGAACAGGGCTTTCCGGCGCCGGCGCAGCAGCGCGCCCAGCGCCGCTATTTTACGATATCTATCCATTGCCCCTTGGTGTTGGCGTGATAAGAAGCGTCATACATCGATTCCACGGCCACGCCCGGCAGATAGAACCGGCCGCTGTAGGAAGCGTTGAGCACGACCTGGAATGATTTTTCGGCCAGGGAATCCAGGCCGAAATAAGTGTACACCCGGTCGTCGCGGACATCCTGGAAATCGAAATAGCCGCGCGGCGGCGTCTCGGTGAAGAGGCGGGGGTTGGAAATCTGGCAGCCGGCCGGGACGAGCTGGGTCAGGGCCAGGTTGCTCAAACGCCGCTTGGTGGCGTTGGTCACCTTGACGGCCATGACAAAGTCTCGGCCCTGGGTGATTTCCTGGGGAGTGATGGATTCTCCTTGGAGGTCCTTGAACTCGACTTGGAGCTTGAGGTTGCTTTCGGATGCGGTCTCGCTTCCCGATGGCGGCACGCCGATCATATAAACGGCGGCATAGAGCTTGGATGCGGAAGTATTGACCAGATTCAGGGTGCGGCCTTGGGCCGGAAAGCCGGTATAGCGCTTCTGGAAAAACGGCGTATCCAACACTGTATCCTGCGGCGTGTCGCCGTTCCAGCCCAGCCGGAAGCGGGACGGCTGGGCCCCGCCCCCCGCGTAGAAATCGCTGACAGCCATCAACCCGAAGGCCGTCTCCTGGGTGGAGAGCCACTCTTCGGCGCCCAGCACTGGGACGATCTCGCGGATGAGTTTCTCGGCCCTGTCTCTCCGGTCCATGGCCGTCAAGGTGCGGACCAGGAGGGCCTTGTCGCGCAGGTCCGAACCGAAGGTGCTCCGGTCGTCGCGGTAGCGGGGGATGATCCATTCGCATTTGGCCAGCAAGTCCTGGGCGGCGTCTTTTTGCCCGCTGAGGTGGAAGGCTGCGGCCAAGAGCACGGCCGCCGTGGTGTTGAGCGACTCCATCTCCCGCAGGCGGTTCATGGCCCCCAGGTCCGGGTCGCGGGCCAAGGCCAGGCTGAAGAGGCGGAAAGCTTGGTTCATCTTCTCATCGGCGCTGCCGGCGGTCCAAGCATTGGCCGTCTGCTTCTGGTGCTGCTTCCACTTGTTGAGCATGGCCTCGGGAATGAGGTAGCCCAGCCTCTGCGCCTCGAGCAGAAAATACCCGGCATAGCTCGAGATCCAGCCGTGCGCTTCGTACCCCCCCGGCCAGTAACAGAACCCGCCGTTCCCGACCTGGAAGAAGCTCAGCTTGCCGATGCCGGCGTTGATGTTCTTTTCCACGGATTTAATCATCTCCGGGTCGAGCTTGACCAGGTTCTTGAGGTAGAGCTGGGGGAAAGCGATGGACAGAGTCTGTTCCAGACAGCCGTGGGGATACTGGACTAGAAAGTCGAGCCGCTCCTCGAGGTTGATGGGCGGGACGGCCGAGACCTCCAGGATGGCTTCGTTGGAGCCGTCCAGGCCGAAGGGCTTGACCTCCTGCTTCCAGGGCTGGCCCGGCTCGACCTCGGCCCGTACGGAGCGGATCATCCTGGGGTTGGCCGAGAGGACCGGTATGAAGACCGAATCCTCGACGCGCCGTGAGCCGGCTTGGGCCCGGAAGCGGACTTGGCCCTGGCCGACCTTGGTCCCGGTGAGGAGGGAGAAAGACACGATTTCGTCCCCCGGCCGGCTGAAGCGCACGGTCCGGCTCGAGGGTCCGGCCAGCTTGAACATGTCGTTGGGTTCGACCGAGACGCGGACTTCCTTGATAGCGGGCGTGGAGACGAAGACCGAGATGGGCAGGTCCGTCTGCTCGCCGGGCCTGGCCACGCGGGGCAGGGTGGGCAGGATCATCAAGTCTTCACGCACGGGGACGCTTTTCTCGGCCAAGCCGTAAGCGCCCCCGCTGCCGGCCACCAGCATCACCCGCACCGCGCCGAAATACTGGGGCATGGTCAGGTTGTGGACGGCCGTCTTTCCGGCGGCCAGGGCAAAGGGGCCCTCGAACAGGACGACCGGCGGGAAGCGGCGCTTGCCGCGCTCGCCCCCCTCCGCCGCGCCTTCTTCGCCGCCGCCGATGGCCAGCAGCCGCGAAAGCTCCGCGCCGTAGGCTTCCACCACCTCGTCAAAGAGGTCCCAGGTCTGGATGCCCAGGGCCTCCCTTTTGTAGAACTCTTTATGAAGGTCCGGGGTGGTGAAACGAGTCAGGCCGAGCAGCCCCTCGTCCACTACGGCCAGGGTGTAGGTCATGGGCCGGCCGTCTTTCTCGGCCACTTCCACGTCGAATTTCTGGCGCGGCCGCAGCTCGTCGGCCAGCTTGAGCTTGGGCGACAACACGGTCTTGGGATTCTCCACCAGGATGGGGATGACCCCGTAGAGGCGGATGGGCGTGTCGCTCTTCTTTCCGGAATGGGGCTGGAGGAGCATGACGTGGACATAGATATTGGGGCACATCTCTTCGGTGAGGGGGATGTCGAAACGGTTCTCGCCCTTCTTGGTCGAGACCCACATCTGCTTGATGACCGCCGAGCCGTTCTCCAAGGAAACTAGGGCGCGGCCCTCGGGAGCTTCGGGCAAAAAGATAACCGCTTTCTCGCCTACTTGATACTTGGCCTTGTCGGCGGTGAAGTTGAGGCGGCTGGCGCCCGGCCCCTTCTCCTCGCGGGCCCTTCCGGCCCAGCCCGGCCAATCGACATAAACGATCTTGCCCGTGGCGTGACCACCGGCCGGGTCGAAGACACGGATCAAATAGCGGCCCCAGTCGGGATATTTGATGCGGAAAGTCCACTGGCCCTGTCCGTTCTTGGTCGAGACGAAGCCTTTCTGCAGGACCTCGGTGGAGGTGGTCGAAGCGTACTGGGCCAATGACTCGCCCGACTTGTCCCACCACCACTTCCAACTAATCTTGTAAAGGCGGACTTCCAGGTTGTCGCGCGAAACCGGGTTCCCGGCCGGGTCCACCGTGGCGATGCTCACCACATGGTCGTTATCAGTGAGCAGCAGGCCGCGTGTTTCGTCGCCCTTAGGCGTCTTGATCCCGACGTAGGCCTGGTAGGGATGGAAGGGCAGGGTCAGCGAATCGCTGCTGAACTCGCCCGTCTCCTCGAAAACGCGGGTCAGGAAGGTGGCATCCAGGGCGCCCGGGCTGGGCTGCTCCACCGCCAGCTTGACCGGGAAGAGGGCTTCTCCCTTTTCGTCGAGCTTCCCCTCGAAAACGTCCTGCTCGGCGCCGAAGAATTCGCGGGCCGGGTCGTCGAAGACATAATCCTGGTAGCGGGCGAAACGGGTGGGCCGGCTGGAGAAGCGGACCTTGACGTCAAACTTAAGTCCATCGGCCACCGCGCCATGGAGCCACTGGCTGGACAAGCTCGCCTGCAGCGGCATGTCCTTCTGGACCAGGACGTCGCGGCCGGGGTTGAACTGGATTTTCAGGCGGTTGGGCACCACAGTCTCGATACGCAGGTCCTTGGAAAAAGTCAGGCCTCCGACCAGCACATGGGTATTCCATACGCCGGTGGGCGCATCCTCGTCGGTGGCCAGGCGGAAAGCGTAGAAGGATTGGAGCGACTTGGCCGGCCTGGCGGTCTGGATGAGCTGGCCCTTGGGGTTGTAGAGCTCCAGGAGGATGGGATGCTCCTTGGGCAGAACGCGGTCCCGGTCGAAGAGGACGAAGGTGAGATAGATCGTGTCGCCCGGACGCCAGATGCCCCGCTCGCCGTAGATCGCGCCCTTGATCCCCTTCTCCACGGCTTCCCCGCCCACGTCGAAATGGCTCACGGCCAGGGCGGCATCCTTGTTCACTCGCAGATAGCCGATGTCCCGGCCCGACTGGGCGGATAGGTAGAAGGGCTTATCGGCCGGCTTCAGGGTCAGGAACCCGGAGCTGTCGCTCGTTCCCTCGGCCAGCGGCCGGTTCTGGAAGTCGAAAGCCCGCACCCGGGCGCCGCCGAGCGGACGGCCAGTCCTCAGGTCGGTGGTCACCACATGCAGAGTCAGGCTCTTCTCCAGCTCGGCGATAAGCCCGATGTTCGAGGCGATGAAATTCCGCGAGGCCGCGGCCCCGGAGTTGAAGCGCGGGTTGTAGTAAGTGTCCCGGCAGGGGTCGTTGCGGTCGGACCAGTTGAAGCGGTCCTCGTTGTAATAATCCTCGGCATAATCCCAGCTGGAGACATCGCGGAGCATGACGTCATCCTGGTTCTGGAAGTCCGGCTCGGGGACGGGGGGCGTGTCGCTGGCGGGGCAAGGATAGGTTGAATTGCTCCGGTTAAAGGACAGGGTCAGACGGAACAGGCTGCCCGGGTTCTCCTGAAGAAGCCGGGTCACGTCCAGGCTGTAGCGCGTCCATTGCCGGCACTGCTTCAGGTCATCGGAGAGGGGGATGGTCTTGCGCCAGAGGAAGCGTCCGACCCGGGTCAACTCCTGGTCCCCTTCCATGGCGTTGAGCTGAAAGAACTGAGGCATGTTGTGGCTGAAAATCTGGAAGGCCGTTACCTGAATAGACTTCAGGTTCACCGCCTCGATGGGAACGGTCAGACGGTCCTTTTGAGGGAGGATCGTCCCCTGGCCCACGAACCGGACCTGGGGGGTGAGGGTCTTAAAGGAAAGGCTGCGGGAGATGACCTCCTTCAGCTTGCCCTCGGCAAAGTTTCGGATGCCGGCCTCCAGGGTCACCGTGACTGAACCCACGAACCCTTTGGAGGAGTAGACGCGGACCAGGTTCCCCTCGGTTTCAAAAGTCAGGGTGTGGTCTTCGACGTTGATCAGGCCGTCCAGGTCCTGGTTTTTCTTCAGCGGGTCGGAGAAGCGGAGGAGGATAAAGTTCGGGTCACCCTCCACCGCTTCGGCTTCCAGGAGCTCGAACTGGCCGGCCGGCGGCACGGAAAACTCCCTCTGGCCGCTGCTGTCCACGCCGATGGGCCGGCCGTCCCAGCTCAGCTTCACGGCCGAAGCTTCATCCTTCCGCTTCACGTCCTTGACTTGGAAGAGGTGGCGCCGGCCGTCCCCTTCATGGGTCCAGGCGATGTCCAAGCCTCTTCCCTCCTCCTCGGCGGATAGGACCTTTTCCACTAGCGCGCCGTCCTCGCTGTCGGAGGTGAACAAAACGCCGCGTAGGACCTGGCGATCCGGGCCTGACCCCGGCTGCGGCTCGAGCCCGTCAACCTGAATCTCCATGTTAGGGGGAATGACGGTGAAGGAGAATTCAAACTCTCTGAATTCCCGCGGCACCTTCATGATTTTGTCCAGGTGGAGGATGACTTTATGGGTAGCGCCCGGCTTGAGCAGTTGGTCGGGGGTAAAGGCCAGTTCACGGGAGCCCTTCCATTCAACCCGGCCGGAGAGGTGGGGCCTGAATTCCAGCACCCCGGCCGGAACGCTGCGCTCCTCTCCCTCCGGGCCGACGTTATTGACGAACAGCACGCGGATGGGCGATTGGCGGGAAACGAAACCGGAGCTGTAGGCGCTGATATAGCGGAACCACTCCTGGCGCAGCTCGGCGGCGGCCCGGGCGGTCCGCTCAGCCCCGCGCTTGCAGGAGGCGCCGGAAAGCAAGATTCCAAGAACAAGGCAGAGGCTCAGGCAGACGAGAGCAATCTTTTTTGCGGTCATGACTCCCTCCCTTGAAGATGCATAGAGTGTGCACGAAGATGGAGATAAAATATCATACGCGCCTGGCCCGAAGCAAGGCCGCGGCGGCTCTACAGCAAAAAGTGTGGCAAGGAGAATCAGGGCCTGGGGAAGGGCTCGGCGCCCGGCCGCGGTTTTTCACGCCGCGGAATCTCCGGGTTTCTCGGCGGTTGCGCAACTCGCTTCCTGCGGAAGCTCAGACATGCTCACCTGCCGACAAGAATATGTCAGAAGCCGTCGAAACCCGTCGATTCCGGGCTAAAC
>JBAVVA010000114.1:0-4230 GCA_049697055.1 Candidatus Aminicenantales bacterium | reverse complement strand
AGGGAGTCCAAAAAAATTCCGTGGAAACGATCTGGAAATCCGAAGCGACTCTTGGCCCCGACGGATGGGCCGCCGAAATGGCCGTCCCCTTCAAATCTCTACGGTTCTCTCCGACCGCCAGCCAGGTCTGGGGAGTCAATTTCGAGCGCTATCTTCACCGTCTGAACGAAACGGACTTCTGGACCGATGTCAGCCGGGACAAGCCGCTGCTCCAGCAGATGGGCGACCTGCAGGGCCTGGCCGGGATCCGCCCCGGTTACAACCTCGAATTCTTTCCCTATGCCGGCCTCAGGTCCACGCGCTGGGAGGGGGCCAAGGACGACAAATTCGCCGCCGGCCTGGACATCAAATATGGGATCCTGCCCAATCTTTATCTGGACGCGACGGCCAGCCCGGATTTCAGCGAGGTGGAATCCGACCCTTTCCTTTATCAGCTGTCCCCCTACGAAAATTATTTTCAGGAGAACCGGCCGTTTTTCACGGAGGGCAGCCGCTATTTTCAGATGACCACCGAAGGCGAATACTACGATGAGCCGGAAACAAATTTCTTCTATTCCAGGCGTATCGGCAACCCCCGCCTGGCCGCCAAGCTGTCGGGCAAGACGGGTGGATTCTCCTTCGGGATCCTGGGGGCCTTGAACCAGGCCGAGGAGGGGGATGAGCTATTCAGCGTTGTACGGGTCCAGAAGGACATCTTCCAGAATTCTCAGGTCGGCCTGTACTATGCCGGGATGAGCGCGGGCAGCGATTATAATCGCAACATCGCCCTCGATTACAGCTTCAATTTCAGAGATATTTACTTTGTCCGGGGCTCGAGCGCCTTCACTTTCAACAAAGATGCCGAGAACAAAAACAACGGCCTCCATCTCCTCCAGTTCCAGAGGGAGCCCGATGCGGGGCTCCAACTGACGTTCAACTTCAAGCGGATCGAAAAAAACGCGCGAGTCAGAACCGGGTTTATCAACCGGACCGACGTCCAATCGGAGGAAATGATGGCCGGCTACGCCTGGCGGTTCAATGGGGGCGCGGTCAAGCGCTTCAGCCTGGACCTGACCGGCGTCCTGGAGCAGGATTCCGGCGGCCGCTGGACCGGCAGCGGCCTGAACTTTTTCTTCTGGACGGAATTCTTTTCGCTTCTCGAAATCCACGGCGGCCTGGAAACGGGGAGCAGCAAATATCAGGTGCTGGACCAGAACGGTGAATTGACCTGGACGAGGGATCCCATCAAGACCACCGGCGGGAACCTGGACGTGAGCTGGGAACGCGGCGGATTCCTCAAAGAGATCAGCCTGGAGGGGGGCTGGGAAAAACGGGGAATTTACAACGAAAGCTTCACCGGGGTAGAACCCGGATCTCAAACGAACCTGGAAGCCTCCTTGGCCTTGCGGCCGCTGAGCAACATCGAATGGTCGGTCAGCTGTGATTGGATCCGTCAGACCCTGGACCGGACCGCAGAAGAGGTTTTCAACGGGTTGACCTATGCCACCGCTCTTCACTTCCAGATCACCCGCAACCTGTTCCTGAGCACCCGCCTCTTGGGGGAAACCCGGGAAAACCAATACAACCTGGATGTCCTGCTGGGCTACTATTTCGGAGCCGGAAACATCGTCCAGCTCAGCTATAAAAAAAGCGCCAGGACCGAAGCTTTTGGCCGGGAGGGCGGATATTCCCTCACCTTGAAGGTGTCCTATCTCCTGAGGATTTAGCCCGGAGACCGAACCGCCGGGTGTGGGCCTCTATTTTTTCCGCAAGACCGCCAGTATCTCCAGGTGCGCCGTGTGGGGGAAAAAGTCGAAGGGGGCCAAGCGGGTGATCCCGTAGCCGGCCTGGGTCAGGGCCTTGAGGTCGCGGGCCAGGGTGGCCGGGTTGCAGGAGACGTAAACGAGGGAAGGAACGTTGAGGGCCAGGACCCGTCTGGCGGCTTTAACCGACAGCCCGGCCCGGGGCGGATCAAGGATGACCACTTCAACCGGCCGGTCCCCCAGCCTGGTCGGAAGCTGCTCCACAGCCCCTTCCAGAAATTCGCAATTCACGGCGCCGTTTAATTTGCGGTTCTCCTCGGCGGCGGCGATGTTGGCCCCGCTCAAGTCAAGCCCGGTGACCAGGCCCGCCCGTCGGGAGAAAAAAATCTCCATAGTGCCCGCGCCGCAATACAGGCCCAGGGCGTGGGTCTGGGGGCCTAATCCGGCTTCCTGGGCGATGCGGCCATAGAGAATCTCGGCCCCAGCCGGGTTGGGCTGGAAAAACGTCTCCGGATAAATCCGGAACCTCAACCCGTCCAGTTTTTCCTCGATCCAGGGTTCCCCGGCCAGAAGCTGAAGACGCTCATAGTGGACCGCGTCGGAAGGCTCGTTGCTGATACCCCAGTAAAAACTATTGAGGGAAGGGACAACGGCCGACAGCCGGCGGCAGAGGTCGCCGAGATCAGGCTCCGCTTCGCCGGTGGTTACCAGGATGGCCATGGCCTGGCCGGTGCGCTTCCCCTCTCTCAACACGAGGTTTCTCAGAAATCCCCTCCCCGTCCGGCGGTCGAATACCGAATACCCGGCCGAGCGGGCAAAATCTAGGAACGGGGGAAAAAAGCGGGCCGCCACCGGGCTGAAGATGGAACATTGTTGAAGAGGAATGGTGCGCCACATTTGGCGGCCGAAGGGCAGCCCCCTCTGCCGCAGGCCCAGGATCACCTTCCCCTCATCCTGGCCGAAGGCAAACTCCATCTTGTTCCGGTAGTAATAGAGGTCGGGAGAGGGGGTGATGGGCGCCAGCTCCGAACGGGCCGGCTCCAGCTGGCCTATCCTTTTCAAGGTCTGAAGCAGATAGCTCTCCTTTAATTCGAGCTGTTTGTCATAGAGGAGGTCCTGGAAAAGGCAGCCGCCGCACGCTCCGAAATGAGGACAATCCGGGGCCGCCGGAAACGGCGAAGGCTCCAGACGCTCGACAATCTCGCCAAAGGCGTAGTTGTCCCTGTCCTTGACGACCCGGATCCGGACCTTTTCACCGAGAACGGAAGATGGGATGAACAAGATGCGCCTGTCCTGACGGGCCACACCCCATCCGTCGGGCAAAGCGACATCCTCGATGACGACCTCGGGTTCCGGCGCGAGGAAGCGCTCCAGGAGTCGCTTCACCCTTCTCACCGGAAACCCGACCACGTTGTCGAAATCGCCCTGAAGGTCGGCCATAAAGGTCTGGCCTACTTCTTGGATAGCGTAAGAGCCGGCTTTGTCCGCAAAACTCTCTTTGGCCAGATACTCCTCGATCAGGGCCTCGGTCAGCTCCTTGAAAGCAACCCGAGTGATTTCGTATCCGGTCAGGAGCTTATCTTCATCTTTTTTATATAGTGCCACGCCGGAAATGACCCTGTGCCTCCGGCCCGAGAGCGCCTCGAGCATGGCCTTGGCTTCGCCGCGGTCCCGGGGTTTGCCCAAGATCAGGTTTTTGACCGCCACCACCGTATCCGAGCCGATGACCACCGCCGAGGGAAAGACATCGGCTGCGGCTTTGGCCTTGAGCACAGCCGCTTCCACGGCGAACTGGACGGGGTCGTCCTGCCGAACTCCCGATTCGTCCACGTCCACCGGAAAAACACGGAATTCAGCTGCCACTCCGGCCATCAATTCCCGGCGACGGGGCGAACGCGAGGCCAGCACGATGTCCACGAGTCTCCCTCTAAGCAAACAACAACTTAAGCCCATCTATTTTACATATTAGAGCTCCATTTTTGGGCATAAAAAATGATTTTAAGGCTATTCTCGGCATATTTAGATGAATAAAAGCTTTAATATCAGTAAATTAAGCTGGGCCGCCCCCTTTTTTTGTATAATATAATCATGAAAACCGTCGTTGTCCTAGCCATGCATGGGGCTCCGCCGCGGGACTTTCCCAGAGAAGAGATGCAGGAGTATTTCCAGCTCCAGGCGCGGGAGCACGAGCGCCCGCCGGCGGGCGGACATCCCCCTAGGTTCAAGGAACTGGAAGCCAAAATGAGGGCCTTCCCCCGCAACGAAACCAATGACCCGTTCTGGCAGGGCTCCCGGGATCTGGCCGCGGCGCTGGAAAAGGCCAGCGGCTTGCCCGTTTTCCTCGGCTTTAACGAATTCTGCGGGCCCAGCTTGGATGAAATCTTCGACCGGGCCGCCGCGAAAGGCGCAAAAAAGATCGTCGTGGTGACGCCCATGATGACCCGCGGGGGCGAGCACGCCGAAGGCGACATCCCGGCCGCTATCGGCC
>JBAVVA010000113.1:0-2456 GCA_049697055.1 Candidatus Aminicenantales bacterium | reverse complement strand
AAGAGGCTCAATCGCCCGGCCCAGCTGTGCCCAGAACTCGATCTGGCCGGCGATTGATCTCTTGGCAATCGGTCCGATAAGCCGCGCGTTGAGCACAAGATCCTCAGAAATCTTCACGGGCTGGCTCATGCCCACAGGGTAGCAAAACGCTACCTATATGTCAAGTCGCACCGAATAGCTTGCCTGCTCAGGCAAGTCGGCGCCGTTGGCCTAAAGGAAGGATTGTCTCCGGCACTGATTCTCCGGTATTATTTTAACCATGAGAAAAAATAGCAGGCGCTGCCCGACGGTCATCATTATCCTCCTGGCCGTCCTGGCGGCAACGGGCAGCCGAACCGAGGAGAAGGGGGCGGCCGACTCCGATCATGCAGGGACGGCCGGGCCGCAGGGAACCGTGCTGCCCGTAAACCAGGTGGTGACACCGGCGGGTTTGCAAGTCCCGCTGCCCGGCCTGCGTCCTTTGGCCCTGGCCCTGTCTCCGGATGAAAAGCTCCTGGCCGTTTCGGGCAAAACTAGCGAAGTCGTCCTCATCGACCCGGGCAGCGGACGCATCCGTCAGCGCCTCTTCCTTCCCGGCCAGAATGAGGCTCAGCCCAGTTCCCAGGCTCCTCCTTCCGCCATCCTGTATCCGGACCTCAAGGGACAGTTGAGCTACACGGGCCTCATCTTCTCGCCCCGCGGCGATCGCCTTTACCTAAGCAACGTCAACGGCGACATCAAAGTCTTCAGCATCGCCCCTGACGGACAGGCCGCTCCCCGGCAGGTGATCCCGCTCCCCCCAGCCAAGGCGCCGCGACGGGCCGAAGAGATCCCGGCCGGCCTGGCCCTCTCCGGCGACGGCCGGCGCTTGTTCGTCTGCGGCAACCTCTCCAACCGGCTTCTCGAGCTCGACGTCGAGACGGGCGCCTTCGTCCGGTCCTTCGAAGTCGGCGTCGCGCCCTTTGATGTTGTTTTGGCCGCGGGCAAAGCCTACGTCAGCAACTGGGGAGGCCGGCGTCCGCGGCCGGGCGACATGACCGGCCCGGCAGGGCGCGGGACGGAGGTCAAAGTCGACCCTCAGACCCGGATCGCTTCCGAAGGCTCGGTCAGCGTTATCGACCTCGACGCCGGCCGGGTAACGGGCGAAATCCTCGTCCACAAGCACGCCTCTGGCCTGGCTGTATCCCCGGACGGCCGCACCGTTGTCTGCGCCAATGCCGCCAGCGACAACCTAAGCGTCATCGACACCCGGACCGACGCCGTCATCGAAACGATTTGGGCCAAGTTGAACCCGGCCGACTTGTTCGGCGCCTCCCCCAACGCCCTTTGTTTCTCTCCGGACGGCCGGCGGCTCTACGTCGCCAACGGGACCCAAAACGCAATCGCCGTCCTGGCCTTCAAACCGGAGGCGGGCGGGTCGCGGATCGAAGGCCTCATTCCAGCCGGCTGGTTTCCGGGCGCGATCGCCTTCAGCCCGTCGCGAAACTTGCTTTGCGTGGCGAACATCAAGGGCCTCCCCCTCGGCCGGGAGCCGTCCGAGGATACGGGCGCCCCCGGCTTCAACTCCCATCAGTATACCGGCTCGGTCTCGCTCGTCCCCGTTCCCGGGGAAAGCGAGCTGGCCCGCATGTCGGCCACCGTGGAGCAGAACTACCGCCGCGAGCGGATCGCCCTGGCCCTCCTCCCGCCCCGCCCCGGCCGGCCGCCCCGGCCCGTGCCGGAGCGGATCGGCGAGCCGAGCCTGTTCAAGCACGTCGTCTACATCATCAAAGAGAACAGAACCTACGACCAGGTCCTGGGCGACATCGCCCCCGGGAACGGCGAGCCGACGCTTTGCATCTTCGGCGAGCGGGCGACCCCCAATCAGCACAAACTGGCCCGCGAGTTTGTCCTCCTGGACAACACCTACTGCTGCGGCATCCTGAGCGCCGACGGGCACCAATGGTCGACCACCGCCTTCGGCACCGACTACCTGGAGCGGTCCTTCGCCGGCTGGCCCCGCAGCTATCCCGACGGGATGGCGCCGGACGAAGTCGACGCCCTGGCCTATGCCCCCAGCGGATTCATCTGGGACAACGCCCTCCGGCACGGGGTGTCGATGTGGAATTTCGGGGAATTCACCATGCCGGACTGCCGCTGGGCCGATTCTCAGCGCCAGGGGGAACCGGGCTGGAAGGATTTTTGGGACGAATACCTGAGGGGGTGCGGCCGGGTTCTCATCGGCAGCAAGCCGGGGATCGAAACGATCGCCCCGTTCACGCCGGCTGACTGCGTCGGCTGGAATATGGCCGTGCCCGACGTCTGGCGGGCTCGGTTCATCGTACGGCAGATCGAGGCCTGGGAGAAGGACGGCCGGATGCCCCAGCTTGTCCTCATCTGCCTGCCCAACGACCATACCAGCGGGACCAAGGCCGGCTGGCCCATCCCCGAGGCTTGCGTCGCGGACAACGACCTGGCCTTCGGCCGGATCGTGGAGG
>JBAVVA010000112.1:0-1599 GCA_049697055.1 Candidatus Aminicenantales bacterium | reverse complement strand
CTTCTCAGCTTCTATGTTTTCTGGGAGATGATGGCCGCCTCCTCGGTCATTCTCATCTGGTCCAGCCGCAACCGAGAGGCGCGCCGCGCCGGGCTGCGCTACCTTTTTTACCACATCTTCGGCGGAGCGCTTCTCCTGGTCGGCATCCTGATGCAGGCCGGCTGGAGCGGGAGTCTGGCCATCACCGCCCTGGCCCCCGGCTCATCGGCCGCATCCTGGCTCATGCTCCTGGGCCTGGCCGTAAACGCCGCCGTGGTCCCGCTCCACACCTGGCTCTCGGACTCCTATCCCAAAGCCACCGTGACCGGCGCGGTTTTCCTCAGCGCCTTCACCACCAAGACGGCGGTTTATGCCCTGGCCCGGATGTTCCCCGGCTGGGAACTGCTGCTTTGGGCGGGTGTGGTCATGGCCCTCTACGGGGTCGTCTTTGCCGTGCTGTCTGACGACATCCGGGCGATCCTTGCCTATCACATCATCAGCCAGGTCGGCTTCATGGTGGCCGGCATAGGCCTGGGTACGGAAATGGGGCTCAACGGCTCGACGGCCCACGCCTTCAGCGTCATCCTCAGCAAGGCGTTGCTGTTCATGGCCGCCGGGCTGGTCCTGCACACCACGGGCCGAAGCCGGTTGAGCGAGCTGGGCGGGCTGCGGTCAAGGCAGCCGGCGGCGCTCGTCCTGTACATGATCGCCGCTTTCTCCATCTCCGGAGTGCCGCTCTTCAACGGGTTCATCAGCAAGTCGATGACCGTAAGTGCCGCGGGCGAAGCGGGACAGGAGGCGGCCAGGCTGCTGATGATCCTGGCCTCGGTGGGGACTTTCCTCAGTATTGGCCTCAAGCTTCCCTATTTCACCTGGTTCGGCAAAGACCGGGGGCTCAAGCCGGAGAAAGCGCCGCTCAACATGTACCTGGGCATGGGCCTGACCGCCGCCATCTGCGTCCTGCACGGCCTCCGGCCGGGGCTGCTCTACCGCTGGCTGCCCTATCCCGTAAACTACCGGCCTTATGCCTGGCCGCACCTCAGCGAGACCGCGCAGCTCCTCGTCCTGACCCTGGCCGCTTTCTGGCTCTGCCGCCGGCTCCTTGAACCGCATCCCGGCCTTCTCCTGGATGTGGACTGGTTCTTCCGCCGGCCGGCCGGCTTTTTACGAAAGGTTTTTGTGGAGAGCCCCGGCCGCCTGTTCGACTTGACGACCCGGCTCGCCTCTGCCTTAGTGAGGCGGGGCGCCGAGTTCAGGGACAACCCCTATCGTCTGGCCGGCCGGGATCCCGGGAGCAGGGGGAAATATTCTCAGGACCGCTACCGGCCCCAGACCAGAACGCTGGTCACGATCTTATTGGCGGTGTTCGTTTTATTTGTAATCTTCGGCCTAATCGTCTCGCGCTAGCCAGGATAGCCTTCCCCGGCCTCCCCATTCAACCTTGACTTTCCTCATAAACTAATAGATCATATTTCATAGAAGAGATGGGAAATTCATTACCGATAAGTCTAGTCCTTGTCTAGCTGCCGGATAAGAAGGCCTGAATAGAAACCCTGCGCGGCGGGTAGGCCTCTGGCAAAGAGGGGTTGGTCATGAAAAGCGCGATTCATGGCTTGGGCG
>JBAVVA010000111.1:0-2483 GCA_049697055.1 Candidatus Aminicenantales bacterium | reverse complement strand
CGATGTCGGCTCATCGCATCCTGGGGCTGAAGCGGGTCCCAAGGGTCCGGCTGTTCGCCGGTTAAAGCGGTACGTGAGCTGGGTTTAGAACGTCGCGAGACAGTTCGGTCCCTATCCACGGTAGGCGTAGGAGATTTGAGGGGGGCTGTCCCTAGTACGAAAGGACCGGGACGGACAAACCTCCGGTGTGCCAGTTGTCCCGCCAGGGGCATAGCTGGGTAGCTGCGTTTGGAAGTGATAACCGCTGAAAGCATATAAGCGGGAAGCACGCCCCAAGATAAGATCTCCCTCCCCGCAAGGGGCTAAAGGTCACCCGAAGACTACGGGTTCGATAGGCTGGGTGTGTAAGTCCGGTGACGGATTGAGCTTACCAGTACTAATAGACCGTGAGGCTTGACCATAAAGTTTATCAAAGCAAAACGTGGGACATGAACCAAATTCTCTTGAATTTGGTATCGTGTCCCGGGATTTGATAGTGTCGCTTTTTGAGCATCAACAAGGCTATGAATTCCCGGCGACTTTAACGAAGGGGAAACACCCGTTCCCATTCCGAACACGGAAGTTAAGCCCTTGTGTGCCGATGGTACTGCCAGGGGAGCTTGGTGGGAGAGTAGGTCGTTGCCGGGTTTATTATTAAAAAATATGTTTTGTAAGCAGAGCAAGCGAATAAGGGCAGGGGGGCGAATGGCCTTCGGCATAAGACTCCTTACCTCGAATTCGGCTAATATGAAAAAGGAGATTCGGTGAATGAACATCTACGTGGGCAATTTGTCCCGGGACGTGTCTGAGCGCGAGTTGCGTGAGGCCTTTGAGGCCCACGGGCAGGTCCAGGCCTGTTCCATCATCAAGGATAAGTTCAGCGGCGAGTCGCGCGGTTTCGGCTTCGTGGAGATGCCGAACAAGGAAGAAGGCGAGAAAGCCATCGCCGCGATGAACGGCAAGGATTTGAAGGGCCGTAACATCACAGTCAACGAGGCCCGGCCGCGAACCGATGACGGCCGGCGCAGCAGCGGGGCCGCACGCGGCGGTTTCGGCGGAGGCCGGAGCCGCGGCGGTTTCGGCGGCGGCCGCCGGTTTTGATTTTCTAGGTATTTCAGGACAGAATAAAGGAAGGGGCAAAGGCCCTGATCGGTCGCATACTCCTCTCCTTTATTTAGATCACATTTTAGCGGGACCATCCGGGTGCCTCCCGGCGGGATCCCTCGTCAAAGGAGACGAGTATGAACATTTATGTAGGCAACCTTTCTTTCAACGTGACCGAGGCCGACCTCAAGGAGGCCTTTGGTGCCTTCGGCACAGTCCAGACCGCCTCGATCATTAAGGACAAGTACAGCGGAGAATCGCGCGGCTTCGGCTTCGTCGAAATCTCCAACAGCGAAGAGGCCCAAAAGGCCATCGCCGCCATGAACGGCAAGGAACTCAAGGGCCGGGCCCTGAAGGTCAACGAGGCCAAGCCCCAGTCGGACCGGCCGCGGAGCGGCGGGTTCGGCGGCGGCCGCCGGTTCTGATTCGCCAAAAAAGCGACGGGCTCGGAATTCTTTTGAATTCCGAGCCTGTCGCCTGACAACCAAAGAAACCCAGGCGGATTTCAGCGAGGTTGGAGTCTGCCTTTTTTTCGGGTTTTTCCCTCCCGCCTGCGACCTTTCCGGAGACACCAACCTTTGCCCCCCTTGTTTCACTAAGGGGGGCTAGAGGGGGTTAAAAAGAATAAAGAGAACTTCTCTAGGTGTCTCCGGCTATGCCAGGCTGCACGGGGGTGGACTGTATGGCCGGAGCCGCCTTCGTGCTTTTTTATATTTATTAACCCCCCAGCCCCCTAGAAATTAGGGGGCTCGATGGCGTCTCCGGAGAGGCCGGCCCCTCCGCCGGCCTTTCCGAAGACACCAACCTGTTGCCCCCTTGATTCCAAGGGGGTGGGGGGGATTAATATTTTCTCAAGCAAATCAAAAGGTGTCTTCGGCAGCCACCCCTCTCCACGTATCACACGTTTGCAGATGCTATCGTATAAAAAGGAGTTCTTTTTGAGGCGTGGACAGCCATTCCGCGCCGTCCTTGCTCACGACGACCATTTCCTCGACGGTGACGACGCCGCGGCCCGGAACGGTCAAGCGCGGCTCGATCTTAAAGACCATGCCTTCCTCAAGGCGCTGGAACGGTTTGTGGGCGTATTTTTCCCAAGGGGGGCCCAAGAGGGCCGTTCCGTCGTGCGGGAACCTGCCGACTTGATGGCCCAGCGCATGAGGGAATTCATCGTATCCGGCAGCCCTGAGGATTTGCCGCGCCAGGGCGTCAATTTCGAGACCCTGCCGGCCGGGCTTCATGGCCCGCTTGGCGGAATCAACGGCCAGGACGATGGTCTCGAACCCTTTTTTCACTTCGGCCGGAGCTCCCTTCTCTTTTTCGCCCAGAATGTAAAAAGTTCGCTGCAGGTCCGAGCAGTAGGCCTCTACCTTTAGGCCGAAGTCCATGTTGAGGACGTGTCC
>JBAVVA010000110.1:0-15624 GCA_049697055.1 Candidatus Aminicenantales bacterium | reverse complement strand
GCCCTGGGCCAGGCTGGCCATGCCCATCCAGGGAAAAGCCAGCTCGACGGTCCAGCCGCGGTCCAGGTCGCGGCTGTCGTTGAGCGTTCCGTCCACTTTCACCGCCCAGCGCAAGCCGGGGAAGTCCCAGTCCAGAAAGGCCCACCGTTTGCCACGGGGATGGCGGCCATGGCGTGATGTATCCTGGAATCCGGCCAATACATCTGCCTTATGCGCCGCCAGGTCGAATTCCGGCTTCCGTGAAAAGCCTCCGCGAAGATAAGCGTCCTGCCAGATGTAGAACACCTCGTAGATGGCGCCCAGGGCGTTGACCTGGAATTCGTAGTAGCAGTCCGGGCCGGCGATGAACACTTCCAGGTCGTTCTCCGTCCAGATGAAAGAATCACGCTCGGTGAGGGCGGCCCGCACATCCGGCTCCTCGAGCCAGAAGGCCAGGTAAAGATTCTCATCATCCCACAGCCCGGCCATTCGCGTGTCGAGCCAGGCCGGTGAGCCGGTCACCAGGTCCACGAAACGGCCCGACCGTGGAGCGGCTGCCCAAGGTGATTTGTCCAAATTGCCGTCGATGGAGATTGGGCTTCGGGCGCGGATGCAGGTATAGCGGGCCAGTTCTTGTTCTGGGCAGCTATCATTATGATTCACAGTACCTACCCTTTGCTTCGTCCTGTTCTTTCCTGGCTATAATTGGCCTCGCCAAACGCATGATTCTTAGAGAGGGGAATCATGGCCCATCTCCTCCCGCCCGAAGCGCATGGCGGCGGGTGGGCGGGCTTCGCGCGAGGGCGGGTGGGAATGCGCCATGACAGGATCCCTCTTTTCTATTTCACCGCGGCCTTCCGGCTCTCACTGCAGACCGCATTCAATATCCGCAGGAAATTTCCGCCCAGGATCTTGCGGATGTCATCCTCTTTGTAGCCGCGGGCCACAAGCTCGTGGGTGATGTTTTCCAGCTTGCCGACATTCTCCAGCCCTTCGGGCGCTTCCGAAATCCCATCGAAGTCCGAGCCCAGCCCGACGTGATTGGCGTTCCCCGTGACCTTGACCACGTGGTCGATGTGGTCCACCAGAGTCTTGACGTCGACCGGAGGCACCTTTCCGCTCTTCTTCATCTCCTCCCAGCGGTCGTGGAACTCCTTCAGGGCCGGATCCCTTTTCTCCGGCGCCAAGCGCATGATCTCGCGGTAGTCTGTGGGCAGGCCGTATTTGCGGGCTACCTCTTCCAGCAGCGCCGTTTGTTTCTTGTCCCGGTCAGAATTGAGGAAACCGGCCGAAAAGTTGATGCCGACCATGCCGCCGTTCTTGGCCAGGGCCTTGAGCATATCGTCGGTCAGGTTGCGATGATGCTCGGCCAGGGCCCGGCAGCAGGAATGGGAGGCCACCACCGGCGCATTGGAGATCTTGAGGACGTCCCAGAAGGTTTCGTCCGAAGCATGAGACAGGTCGATGATCATCCCCAGCCGGTTCATCTCCCTGACCACTTTCTCGCCGAACTCGGTGAGGCCGCCGAAGACTGGCCGGGGGTCGCCCGAGGCGTCGGCCCAGTCGGTGTGCGTCCAGTGAGTCAGGGTCAGGAGCCTTGCCCCGCAGTCATAATAGGCCCGCAGCAGGCTCAGGTCGTCGGTAAGCGTGTAGCCGCCCTCAATGCCGATGAGAAGGCCGACCTTGCCCGTGCCCCGGAGCTTCTGATAATCCTCGTAAGACCGTATCACGGCCAGGTCATTCGGGTTCTCCTCGGCCAGGCGGCGCACAGCGTCGATCATGCGGAAGACTGCCCGCACGCTCCAGGCTTTTTCCTGCTCGTTCTCCGGAGCGCCGTTATAGCAGGCGAAAACCTGGAGGTCCACCGCTCCCCTTTTCAGCTTGGGGATATCGATGTGGCCCTTGGGCAGGTCCTGGCGCAGGTCCTCGCCGTGAAGGTACCTGTCGATCGTGTCGCAGTGGAGGTCAACCACGTCGGCATCCTTATGGATAAATTCCTGGCGAAAACCCTTGTCCAGCAGGTTGTTCCGGCTATCGGCAATATTCATGAGCGCCTCCAGGTGATACTCGACCGCCAGCCGCAGCAGCTCGGGATCGATAAGCTCCGGACGGTCGCCCGGATGGTGATATTCGGGATGTTCGTCGTCTAGGGCCTCTGTTTCGAGCCCGCCCGTCCGCAGGCTGACCGCGGTGACGCCCCTGTTCCAAAAAGAGGTGTGGTCCGAGCCGCGGTAGCTCCGCCGGTCATGCAGCTTCTGGCGCAGGTCTTCGCTCAGGCCCTGCTTGAGGATGTCGAAGAACCGGCCGTATTCGTACATCCCGCCGACAAAAAGGTTTGAGCTGCCGACGCCCACCATATCGATGTTCAGGTAGGCGGCCGTGCGGTCCAGCGGGAGGAGGGGATGCTCCGTGTAATATCGAGAGCCGACCAGCCCCTGCTCCTCGCCAGCCCAGGAGGCGAAGATGATCGTGCGGCGGGGCTTGAAGCGCCGGGCGGAAAGCACCCGGGCCGTCTCCAGCAGGACCGCCGCCGAGGCGGCGTCGTCATCCGCGCCGTTATAGGTGAAGCCGTCCGTTCCCAGGCCCAAGTGGTCGAGGTGACCGCCGATAATAACGGCCTCCTTCTTCAGCCGGGAGTCGGCGCCGGGCAGGATTCCCAGAACGTTCGACGCAGTGCGCTCGCCGGCTACGAAATGCACCTCGGCCTCGATAATGGCGCCATCGAGGGTCATATGGAAAGGTTTGCCCAGGCGAAGCGTCTTGCTGACCGCATCCCGCCAGCTCTTGTGGCCGATATAGCAGAGATCGTCCAAAAAATTGCGGCCGGCCCGCAGCACGATGAAGCCGGCCGGGCAGGCGCCGGGCGTCAGCGGAGCGTATCTCTGGTGGCGGTCGGGGGGAGGTTGGTGCGGGTCAGTAAGGTCCATTTCAATAAGCCCCGCTGCGCCCTTTTCTGCCGCCAGCTTCAATTTTTTGAGCAGGGTCCAATCCTTGCGCGCCGGCTCTTCGAGGGATTTGGGCCCGTCCGGCATGACCAGAACGAACCTGCCTTTGACGTCGAGGTCCTTATAATCATCCCAGCCGATTTTGTCTGCCGTAACCCCATAGCCGGCGAAAACGGGCTGGGCCCGGACGATACCCGAGCCGGTGCCTGAAACGGGCTGGAAGTCACGTTCACGGCCGGCGAAATAGATCCGGCGCTCGGGCGAGACGATCTCCAGGCGCGTGGGCGGCTCGAAATTGGTCCAGGTCTTGAAAGGGACCTGCTGGAAATAAGAGCCGTTATCGCCGCCGGGCTGAAGGCCGCACTCCTTCATCTTGGCGGCGACATAGGCGGCCGCCTTCTCGTATTCGGGTGTGCCGGCCCGGCGGCTCATCATGGCGTCCGAAGCCAGGTATTGGACGTGGGCCAGCGCTTTTGCGCCATCCGGCTCGGCTCGGGGGGCCTTGGCCGCACTTAAAAGGAACAGCGTGGTCAGGAAAACGGCAAGTAAAGCCAGTGTCCTTTTCATTGCTTTTTCCTCATTCTCAACCGCAAGGTCGCGATATCACTCGGCCAGGGGAGGTCGTTTATAACGTTCCACTGTAATAAAAAAGCGATTATTTTTCAATCTTGATGTTTTTTCTTTAATCTATTATAAAGGATAAGAAAAATGAAAAAGCTCCATCCCCGGGCGTGTATATCTCTATCGGTAAGCATGTAGAAGAAGTTCCCATTTAGGAAAAGGAGATCTATCCATGGTTGAAAGAATTAAGCCCCGAGCCTCTAGGAGACGAGAAGTAAAAATGTACCAGTTGATAATCACGCTCGGTTATATCAATCCCCCTATCTGGCGCAGATTGCTGGTGCGCAGTGATGCTAACCTTGCTATGCTGCATTCCATCATCCAGGTATGTATGGGATGGACAAATAGCCATCTTCACCAATTCACGATAGGAAAACGGGTCTATTCCGATCCAGATTTTGAAATAGGCGAGGACTTTGGCGGTCCTCCGGTTCTGGACGAAGGAAAATCTATTTTAATGGAAATCGCTCCACGAGAAAAAGCCAAAATCATTTACGAATACGATTTCGGCGATTCATGGCGTCATCTGATTTTAGTTGAGAAGATTCTTGATAAACAGGATTCGGAAGACATCGTTGCGGAATGTATCGACGGGAGTCGCGCTTGTCCGCCGGAAGACTGCGGAGGCATAGGCGGATACGCCAACCTGCTTGAGATTATCAAAAACCCCCGACACGAGGAATATGAATCCATGATGGATTGGCTCGGAGGCAAGTTCGATCCCGAAGCATTTGACCGAGAAAAGATAAATAAATATCTGCGGAAATTGAAACAGCCACTCTTATCCGAAATGCAGTTGGCCAAAATTCTCATGAAACGGGATGGTTATAAAGAATAGGCAACTCAGAGTCAGGATGGCCTAGACTAATCTGTTCTTTGACGGATTAATATTATAGAGTTCTTGATCCTCTCTAAGAGATTGCATGCATGCGGAGGTCGCTTTTTCGAAAACCAACTTCGTTTTTTTAAAAAGGTCTGTGCTTTCGGCTTTTAAATATCGAGCTGCCTGCCGACAATATTCCGGCTCTATCTCAACACCTACACTATTACGACCGGTTCTCATTGCAGCAACCATTGTGGTTCCAGATCCGCAAAACGGATCAATGACAGTATCACCCATAAAAGAAAACATACGGATGAGACGAGTGGCCACTTCCATCGGGAATGGAGCCGGATGGTGTTTGGTTGATGCACCGGGAATATTCCATATTTGCTGAAACCAGCGAGCGAATTCATCTTTAGATATCTTGCTGGCTTCTCGCTGTGAATTTGACGGTTTTCGATATCCTCCGGGTTTACGCTGCATTAAAATGAATTCCATATCGTTTTTGATAATGGCATTGGGTTCATAGGGTTTTCCTAAAAATTTAGACCCGTTCGAAACCTCATAGGATGCATTGGCAATCTTGTGCCAGATTATTGGATTCAGATTATCAAACCCAATTCGCCGGCAAATGACACATATATCAGCATGAAGCGGAAAAACAAGATGTCGTCCGAAATCGCGCCTCGCCACACAAACATCTCCAACGACACAAACCAACCGCCCACCCGGAACTAGAATACGAAAGACATGCCTCCACACTTTTTCTAACTCAGCCAAGAAAGCTTCATAATCTTCTATATGGCCCAACTGATCCGGATTCTCTTTATATTGTTTTAAATTCCAATAAGGCGGAGAAGTAACGACCAGATGGACAGATTCATCCGATAAGAAAGATAAGTTTCTTGCATCACCATTGATTAGTCTATGAAAAGTTTGCAACATGTCTTCATGCAAATATTTGTGCATGGCCAACCAGCGCCTTGGCAAATCGTTCAACCGACAGGTCGTCGGCCGGGGTATTGAAGTGGCCGCGGAGGCCATCTCGGCTCCTCGAGGTTATGAAAGCAGATGCCGTATAATGGCGTTCTAAGACAAGCTTCCTACAAAACAATTCATAGCGTCTCATGTATGAAGTTCCGACAAATTCCGGGAAAACCTTAAAATGCGGCTCAAAAATACTGACTGGTCGGTTTGATGCTTCACAGTCTTCAAGCATAAAAAAATAGCCAAGAAAAGGCTGCGGACTCTGAAAAAAGCCATGTTCTCTGAAAGCCGTCCATAAGTCGAGGGCGCTTCCCATAGCTTCTTCGGTCCGGTTGTTGAAATTATTGCCAAAAGAGGGACCGACTTGTGATTTTGCTTCTATGGCAGCTATTAGGGTATGTTCTTTGACGACAAGGAGGTCCCATTCTTTAGTAGGCCTGAAGAAGCCTGGAAGTTCGACGGCTTTCTTCCTAAAAACATATTGCTTTGAGATTCCAGTGTGGGTGATGAGATCCGTTATGAGATCAATGAAACCATCCATGTGCGCACCGCCGGTTACAGCGCTGCGCAACCCCTGATCTGACCTGCCACCCTTCTCTTGTTTCCGCTGTTGAGAAGCCCGTGTTCGCCAATAGCAAGCAACCGCTTGATTTATCTTTTTATTCAGATCATGGAGAATAACGTTATTTTCCATTATTTCTCAAAAACCCATCAAATCAAATATCAATAAGTATTATACAGATATCCATTAGCGCCGGCCACTTCAATTTTTTCTAATCAATCCTTTCATCAATAAAGACGTTCCTTCTTCGTCTTTTTTTCATAATTTTACTAAAAAATGGCTTTATCTATTTCCAATGAATCAAAATCTGCAAGTACTTTCGAAAGTTGACTAGCTCTTCAAAGGCTTTTGGCCGCGCAGGGCAGCGATGGACTTTTCGATCCGGCGCTGGCGCGTCTCAGCCTGTTTGGCCGCTTCGATCCAAAGAGCATACTCGCGCTGGTGGCTGTAGGAAAGCGCCCGATACCGCTCCAGCACGCCGGCCCGCTTGCAAGCAGCCTCCACATCGCGGGACAGAGTGACTACCCGAGGCGCATCGTCGAGGTCGACCGTGACGCGCAGCTTGTCTCCCCGGCCTTTTTTAAGACGTTCGCGGATCTCCTTAAGGATAAGCAGTATGTGGCGGTCAGAGCCCATCTTGACCATCGAACCGCGGTAAGGGATGCCGTCAAAGGTCACCTTCACCGGCACGCGGCCTTTGACCCCGTAGAGCTTCTCGACATCGTGGGGAAAATAGACGAAGGCGCCCCCGCCCTCCTGCTGGTGAATCACGCCCTCAAACTTGATTTGACCGGGATTTTTGTATTTCACGGGCACAGCCGACCTCCTTGCTCATCATCAGCTACCTTAGCGACCGCGGCCTGTTTGTGTCAAAACGGGAACAAACAGCCCAAGATGGATGAAGCCTGGGCGGCTTCTTGCGCCTGCACAAAGTGACGGCCTTTATCTTGTCATTCTGCTGAATTTCTCCTAAGATTGTATCATCGTCAATAGGATTACGGGAACGGCGGGAAGGCCGGGGGAAAAGATCCCGCCGGAGAGGGAGGTCACTCATGAAAAAGACAAGCATTGTTTTGTCCTGTATCTTCCTGGCCGTGCTTCTGGCGGCCGTGTCAGGAGACCCCGGCATCAATGCCGGGGCGCCAGCCCAGGACAACGTTATCCACTTCACCAAGCCGACTGAAGGCCAGCAGTTTCCCATCGGATCCAAGGTCACCATCGCCTGGGATAAGAACAGCGTTTCCGACACCAAACTCCTCCTCTATTTGCACAACGCAGTTACGAACGCGCAAATAAGCGGTTCTTTCCAGGTTGACAACACGGGATCTAATGATCAAAAGGTCGTCGATATCTACGATGACTTGGGCAAGCGCTATTTTCGCCTGACAACGTACGACCATAAAAAATCAGGCCGGAGCAGCACCTTTGAGTTTGCACCGGGAGTGATTTTGGTCAAATCGCCCACAACCGGCCAGGTCCTCACCGTCAACACGCCCTGCAGCATTGAATGGGACAAAAACGCGCTGAATGCCTTCAAGTATTATGCGACGGTGTTTTTGCAGGTATTCTCCATGAAACTCCAAGCAGCCGGGGGCGAGTATCCCGTGGCCAACTCGGGCGTCTATTCATGGACGCCGACCTCTTATGATATCGGCCAGAACAAGATTCTGGTGAAAACCGCCGACGGAAAGTTCAAGGGAGAAAGCGGCGTGTTCAAGGTTGTCCTGCCATTCATCCCCAAAACGTTTAAAAAAAAGGGTTGATTATCGCCCCGCCGGGAATTCCTCAAAATTTTATCGATCGCCGAGGTCGATTTGGAGATCCTGACCGAATACAGAATTAGGCAAAATATTAGGCAACCGCATAAAGTTCAAACGGCTGCCGGCAAGGAGGGATCCATGAAGAAAAAAACTCACATCGGAGTTCTGGTCATCCTGGCCATCGCGCTCGCCGTTCTGGGACAGGCCGCCCCGGCGGCCGCTCAGGCCGGCCTGCCGGCCGCGTCGCTAAAGGCGCCTGTTCACGCCAAAATCTACAAGCGTCTCCTCATCAGGAACGCCATGGTCATCTACGGGAACGCAGAGCCGGCCTTCGGTCCCGTCAACATCTGCATCGAAGACGGCCGGATCGCCCAGGTGGGCCCGGTGCCCAAAGGCTGGGAAGCGGAGGCCGAAATTGATGCTTCCGGCAAGTATGTCATGCCGGGCATCATCAATACTCATATCCATCTCCAGGACGAGCGCGGCGGCGTCCCCCAACCGCTCCAGTACGAGATGAACCTCTACTTGGCGGCCGGGGCCACGACAGTCCGTGACGTCGGCTCTGATTGGGAGAAAGCCAAGGAGTGGCGCGCCCGGAGCGCGGACCACTCGATGATCGCGCCGCGCATCCTGCTCTATGAGCGGGTCTGGGCCTCCAAGGGATCCCATACGGCCGAGCTCGTCCGCCAGGGCGTCCGCTACGCCAAGCAGTTGGGGGTGGATGGCCTGAAGATGTCGGGCATGGACCGGGACCTGGCTGAGGCCTTGATGGACGAGGCAAAGAAGCAGGGCCTCCGGACGGCCGTCCACATCGCCGTCGATGAAACGACGGCCAAGGACTGGGCCGAGCTGGGCGTGACCTCCATCGAGCACTTCTACGGCGTGGCCGACGCGACCCTGGACGGCATCCAGAACTTCCCGCCCGAGCACAACGCCAGCAACGAAATCCATCGTTTTGGCCGGGCCGGCGAGCTGTTCATCCAGCCGAACCTCAACCGGCAGAAGCTCTCCGCCGTCCTGGACCTCATGGTCAAGAACAACGTCACCTGGTGCCCGACGCTCTCCATCTATATCGCCAGCCGCGACCTCGTCCGGGCCCAGAACCTCCCCTGGTACAAGGACTACCTCCACCCCACCCTGGAAGAATATTTCCGGCCTGACCTCCAGCACCATGGCTCCTACTTCCTGGGCTGGACCAACACCCAGGAGGTCCGCTGGAAAAAGGATTACCAAGTCTGGATGGAGGCCCTCAAGGAGTTCGCTCTTAAGGGCGGCAACATCACCGTAGGCGACGATGCCGGATTCATCTTTTCGGTGTACGGGTTCGGGCAGGTTCACGAAATGGATCTGCTCGAGGAGGCCGGGTTCCATCCCCTGGAAGTCATCAAGATGGCCACGGTGAACGGAGCCAAACTCATCGGGATGGAGGACCGCCTCGGCCGCGTCCGCCAGGGGTTCATCGCCGACCTGCTGGTGGTCAACGGCAACCCGCTGGAAAATTTGCGGCTCCTCAACCCCTACGGAACCGACATCGTGACTTACGACGGAAAAGTTGTGAACAACTACAGCGCCCTCATTCCCGACGACCCCAAGATCAAAGCCGAGCACGGCGGCGGCATCGAGTGGACGATCAAGGACGGTATCCCCTACCACGTCCCCACCCTTATGAAAGAAGTGAAGGCCATGGTGGAGGAGGCCCGGGCGGAGAGGGCGAAGAAGGTCAATAATAAATAATTCGGCCCTCGTGCTTTCGCATCAGGCTGTCCCGGAGGGTTAGGCGCAGCTCGTAGTGAGTGTCGGGGGCGGCGTTCTGCCAGGTTCCTAAATAACCATTCTCCCTGTTGCCGATTCCCGAGCCGATGACAGTGAACGAGTGGGTGCCCCGCCGGAAAAGCCTTAAGGACAAGGACAGGAGGGAGACCCTCGGGTCGAGCGAATAGACAGCGGCCCAAGACCGGCGTCGCCTTGAGAAACGTCTGGTCAAGGTGGATAGAAGCCGTGTCAAAAACGCTGAGGAATGTGTAAGCGCCCGTCTCATCAAAATAATAGGGTAGGAGCTGGCTCTGGTGGAAGGCCATCCCAGCCTGGCCGACGGCCTGCACGTCGCAGGCGATGAGGCAGCCGGTGGCGGTCAGGAACGAGTTTTGGCTGGCGCCGAAATAGCCGCCCGTCCCGTCCACAATCGTTCCTTCCATGTCCACCCGGGAAGAATCCTGGGCGATGAGCTCTCCGATGAGGCAGTTCCGGACCGTAACCTGGGCCTCTTTCTGCGGATAGAGGTTCCAGGTGTCGATAGTGGCATTGACCAGGCGCAGGGTGCGGTCGCTCAGGGGAAGAACCTGATCGTCATAGGAAAGCCTGTTGGTCAAGCCCGTGATCGTCGCCGATTGAGGAAGATGGAGACCGACCACCACCCAGTTCTCCGGGGCGATAGCGGCTCATGACTATGATTACGGAGTCGCGCAATTCAGCCTGGCCGGTCTTTTCCACTACGAAGTTCCCCGAGATGCGGAAGCCAGGCTCCCCCACCCCGCTCACGATCAAGTGGCCGCCCTCCGTGACGAGAACATCCTCGACATCCCTGGGCGCGGTGACTTCGACTCGGCTGTTGATAATCCAAGTTTCGGCGGTGAGCGGAGGCGAAAAAAAGCTAAGAAGCAATAAGGAAAAAACAACGAGAACAATTCTTCCCAAAAAACTTCCCATGGTCGAAAATTGCTTCTTATTCATAAATTCATACCGATTATTTTATTTTCAATATGACCTTTGCTCTTTGGAGAAGCTTTTTCGCGGTTTCTATGACATCCTGAGCCCCGCTCTCGGAAAACTTAAGGCCATAATCAGCTTCCTGTCGCAAGTACATGCCCTGCTCGAATTCCTGAATAAGCGAACGCTCAACTTCCTTTGCATACAATTCTCTTATCGCCGCTAATAATGCATAGTGGCTCTTTTCCCGGTAGCCCTTGTCGAACAGCAGGGCCCTGGCGCTATGAAACATTGAATAATAGCCCTGAATGGTCCCCCACTTGAATTTCTTAATGGACATAGATTCCATGGCGTCTTTCAAATCCGATTTTGCGGCCGCCATTTCCTTGAAAATTAATTTTCTGTCAGTTCTTATTCTTGTTAGTTTGCGCTCTTCCAGCAGTTTCTGAATCGCCGGACTTAAGGCGTTTCCCATAGAATAATCCCCCTGTCTATTCTTTCGAAAAGCGGCTTATCCTCTTTTTTCATTTGCATGAACTCGACCATGTCGAGGATGACGGGCGCTATTTGCCTTTCGCTCTTCCGGTTGAAACGACTCACGCTTTCTTTGGCCTTCTTCCTCTCGCCTGTAAGAATCAGGATATCAATATCGCTTTCCCCGACATCCGTTCCCTCCGCGCAACTTCCGAAGAGGATGACTTTTTTTGCGCCCTCCTTAAGCTCCGCGACGAATTCCCTCAAAAACCATATATTACCCAGGATTTTCATCTGCTTCACAAACGGGTCGCCCGCCTGGAGCTTGTAAAAGACCATGCGGCCTTTCTCCTTTCGGTCCAAAAGCGCCAGCGCCGCAAGCCGGCGCAGGATTCTGTTTGCGGAGCCCTTGCTGATCTTGGTTTTACTCAGGACTTCGCGTTCGTGGAACTCCGCCGCCGGATTAGCAAAGAAGAGCTCCAGCACTTTCATAGTGGTAGGCATGATAAAGTCTATTTTTTGGGGCATATGCTCAATATTTTATACTCAGAGTATAAATATTTGACGGATGCCTGTCAAGTGCTTAACTCCCGACAAACCGGCGGCCGCATTTCAATCCGGACGCGGCAGATAAAATCCGGGCGCACAACGAAAGACAGCTCATTGCGCCACAAGGGCTGAGCCAATATTGACTTCCTATTTGAGCGAGAATATTCTGGACGCTCAGGAAAGGAACGGAGGACATGAAACGGATCACGCTCCCCACCCGGATTCTGATCGGCCTGGTCGTGGGCATCATAATCGGCCTCGTTTTTGGCGAGAAGGCTACGGTCATCAAGCCCATCGGCACTATCTTCATCCGGCTCATCACCATGGTCGTCGTGCCGCTGGTCCTCGTTTCCCTGATGCTGGGCACGGCCGGCCTGGGCGACATCAAAAAACTGGGCCGGATCGGAATCAAGACTTTCATCTACTTCATGCTGACGACCGTGGTGGCCATCGTCATCGGGTTGCTCCTGGCTAACCTCATCAAGCCGGGAATCGGGCTGAGCGAAACAGCCCGCGCGGAGCTGACCAAAAATTACAAGGCCAGCACCGAGGCCGGGATCCAGAGGCTCAAGGACAAGCCCTCCACGCTGGAGGTCCTTATCGAAATCGTGCCCGCCAACCCCGTCAAATCTTTAGCCGAAGGGAACATGCTCCAGGTCATATTCATCGCCGTCGTCTTCGGCGCCGCCCTGACCCTGGTCAAGAAGGAAAAGGCCGACCCCGTCCTGCGCCTCCTGGACAGCCTTAACGACGTCGTGATCCAGGTCGTTCACATCGCCATGAACATCGCGCCCTTCGGGGTCATGGCCCTCATCGCCTCGGTCATCGGCCAGTTCGGCGCCTCCGTCCTCATAACCCTGCTCAAGTACACCCTGACCGTGATCGCCGGGCTGGCCATCCACACCTTTATTGTCAACAGCGTGGCCATTCGCTTCCTGGGTCGGATGAATCCGTTCCGTTTCTTCAAGGCCACCAAAGAGGCCATGTTGATCGCTTTCAGCACCTCGAGCTCCAACGCCACTCTGCCCGTGGCCATGGAAAATGTCGAGCAGATCGGCGTCAAGCGCACCTTCTCCAGTTTCGTCATCCCCCTGGGCGCCACGATCAACATGGACGGGACCGCCCTTTATCAGGGCGTCTCGGCCGTGTTCATCGCCCAGATCTACGGCATACCGCTTACGGTCGGTGATCAGCTGACGATCGTCCTCATGGCCACCCTGGCTTCCATCGGCGCGGCGGGCGTCCCGGGGGCGGGTGTCATCATGCTGGTCATGGTCCTCAAACAGATCGGCATCCCCCTGGAGGGGATTTCGCTCATCATGGGTGTGGAGCGCATCCTGGACATGTGCCGGACGACAACCAACATGGTGGGGAATATGACCAGCGCCCTGGTCATCCAGAAGTCTGAGAAAGCCTGAGCCTTTTCATCTATGTTGAATACGGATTCCGGCCAGCGAGGCTTGTTGCCGCTGACGGTCTCAATCGCCCGTCACGAGCAGCGCGGCGAAGGTCTCCAGGCCCTGCCACAGATGACCCAGCCGGATATTCTCGTCCTGCTGGTGCTGGTTGTTGTCGTGGTTGGCCACGGAAACGCCGATGATAGGAACGCCGAGCAGCTCCTGGAAGTGGACGATGGGCAGCGAGCCGCCCAGGGAAGGCAGCAGAACGGGCGGCCGCCGGCTGTGCCGCTTGAGCGAATCGATGACCATCCGGCAGACCGGCAGGTCCATGGCCGTGCGCGAGGCGGCATAGCCGCCTTGCCCGCCGGTTACTTTGGCAATCAGTTTGTAGCGGCTGCGCGTCTCAGCGTCCGGATCTTTATCCACCAGGTGATACCCCTGACTGCGGATGTGCTCGATGACCTTGCCGGCCATATCCTGAGGGTCGTTGCCCTTGACCAGCCGGATGTCGAGATGGGCGGTGGCCGTGGCCGGGATGGAGGTTGTGGCCTGGCGGCCGACCGTCCCGCTCAACAGGCCGTTGACGTTGAGCCCCGGATGCTGGATGGCCTCCATTAAACTCGGCCAGTAGTCTTCGTTCCCCGAGAAACCGTAGGTCTTCTTGATCTCATCCTCATAGGAAGGAACGGCCCTGACCGCCCGGAGCTCGGCCTCGGTCAGGGGAACGCACGTGTCATAGAACCCTTTGACCTTGACCCGGCCGTTGGCGTCACGCATCGAGGACAGGAGATGGCTGAGCAGCAGGGCGGGGTTGGGCGCCCAGTTGCCATAGTGGCCGCTGTGGAGGCTGGTGTCCGCACCGAACACCGTGACCTCCAGGCTGGTGATGCCCCGCGCGCCAAAGAACAGGGTCGGGTCTCCCGAATAGTAGGCCGGGCCGTCGCACATGAACAGCACATCGCAGCGCAAGAGGTCTTTGTTCTTTTCCAGGAATGGGAAAAGGTTGACCGAGCCCGCTTCTTCTTCACCCTCCAGGATGACCTTAACGTTGTTTTTGAGCTCAAGCCCCGCGGCCCCAAGCGCGTCGAGGGCGGCCAGCAGACAGATGAAGGGCGCCTTGTCGTCGCTCGAGCTGCGGCCGTAGATCCGCCAGTCGTCCTCGAACTTTTCGCCGGCCACCGGAAAAGGAATGGGCGCCGGCGCTTTTGTCCCGGCTAAGAGTTTCCCGGGCCGGAGGGCGGGTTCAAAGGGCTTGGTTCCGGTCCATTGGGCCGGTTCCACCGGCTGGCCGTCATAGTGAATATAGAAGAGGAGGGTTCGCTCGGCGCCGGGCACGGTCCGCTCGCCGAAGACAACCGGATTTCCGGCCGTCTCCATCACTCGGCCGGCGAAGCCCCTCCGCTCCAGCATGCCGCGGAGGAATTCGACATTGCGCCGGATGTTCTCCCGGTCGGAGGCGACGTTGGGTATCGACAGCAGCTCCACGAACTCGCGGATAATATCCTGCTCGTGCTGCAGCCGGTAGTCCCGCACGGTCTGCCACAGGGCGTTCTGGGCTCGAGCCGCCTGCCCGGCTAGAAGAAGCATCAACGAGATAACCAAAAGCATGGACCAGGCTCGCTTCATGATGACCACTCCTTGCCGTCTATCGCTGTGCTCTATTAAATATAGCTTTTTTAAACTTTTGGCAAGAAAGCCGCTGGAGATGATGCTTGCAATAATGATCACGACTTCACTATGATGGGGCCATGGACCGCCGCCTGAGAAATATTCTCATCCTGATGATCCTGGGACTTATTATGACTCCGCGCCTTCCGGCCCGAGAAGCCGCCTCCCGGCTTCTCCCGGCCCGGACAGCGCCCTGGCCGACCATCGACTGGGCCTTTTCCTCGCCCCAAGCGCAGGACATGGACCCGGCCGACCTCGACCGCGCTTTCGCCGTCGGGGAAAGCCACCGGTCCAAAGCCCTGCTCGTCGTCCGCCACGGCTACGTGGTCAAAGAATGGTACGACTACGGCTGGGATAAGAACTCGACACGCACGGGATACTCCATGGCCAAGAGCTTCACCAGCGCTCTGGTCGGCATGCTCCTCGATGAGGGGCGGATCCGGAGCCTGGACCAGCGCGTTTCGGATTTCGTCCCCCAGTGGCGCGACGCTTCCCACGGCGGCATCACCATCCGCCACCTGCTCAGCATGACTTCCGGCCTGTACTGCACTTATACCAGCGATTATCTCCAACTTCTCACCGCTTCCAACCAATCACTCTTTGCCATCAGCCTGCGCCTGGAGGCGGTGCCGGGTGAGACCTGGGTGTACAACAATGCAGCCGTCCAGGTGCTGGCCGAGGTCATCCTCCAGGCCTCGGGCCGTCAAGCCAAGGACTATGCCCGGGAACGGCTGTGGTCGGTCATCGGCATGTGGAACGCCGACTGGCTGACCGACGACGCGGGCAACACCCTTACCTACCAGTCGGTCGTCGCTTCGGTCCGGGAATTTGCCAAATTCGGCTACCTGTTCCTCAGGGGCGGCCGGTGGGTCAGCCGCCGGGTGGTCAGCGCCTCCTGGGTGAACGAGTCCGTCCAGCCTTCACAGAGCCTCAACCCTCATTACGGCCTCTTGTGGTGGCTCAACGCCGGGGGCGACTGGTGGCCGGACGTGCCGGCCGACGCCTACGCGGCTATGGGCGCCGTCAACCAGAGGATCTATGTCGTGCCCAGCCTGGACCTGGTGGTCGTGCGGCTGGGGGAGGAAGACCTGCAGTGGTCGGACAACGCCTTCCTGGGCCCCATCTGCCAGTCTGTTCAGCGTTAACGGCC
>JBAVVA010000109.1:0-1796 GCA_049697055.1 Candidatus Aminicenantales bacterium | reverse complement strand
GCCATATAGGATCGGGACGCGTTCTTGTCAGTATTCCCATAATAGGGAACCAACACCCAAACTGATAGAGCACCGTAGAGCAGAATGACGCAAGTCTGGATAATACGCCGCCCGGCGATCGATAGGATGCCCACGCCTACCAGAAGGAGAAAAACCGGCTGAAGATATTGATCGGTTCGGCCGGGGATATAAATCGGTTGGAACAGACGCGAATACACTAGGGGAAAGCCGAAGGCCAGCACGGCGATCAAGGAGCAGGCTCGCATGGGCGCGCTTTTGCGATGCGAGATTAATCCCCAGCCAAGAATCGCCGCGAATAAAATGAACAAAATGGGCAAGAAGCCTCCGGCGCTCTGAATGGCCAGGTAGGGAGGGAAGGGGCCGAATAAATAGCTCGACAGGGAATCGAAGACATGGCCCCAGATGGGCTTGCCCTTCCATAACGGGACGAACCATTGAAGGACAGTTTCCTGCCGGGCGACTTGTTTGATAAGAACGAACAGCCAAGGAAGGTAGGCGAGAATCATCCCCGCCAAAGACAGCAGAACCGGCGTGCGCGTTTTTTGTTCTCGGGCATAGTATAGGGCGACGATAAAACACGCGGCCACGAACCAGAGGGCTACGGTATGGGTGTATAACATCAAAAGGCCGACCAGGCCCATCCCGATAATCCGGCGCCTCAACGCTGCCGGCGCGACAGCGGTCTGACCCGATGAACCGACAGCTGCCCCGATTGTGAAATAGAGAAGCCCTGCGGCCAGGAGGGCCAGCAGCGAATACATCCTCGTTTCTTGGGCATAGTAAATCTGCAGGGGCGAAAACGCGGCCAAGGCCGCCACCACTACCGCGACTGAACGGCTGAAGAATTTGCGGCCGAGGCTGTAGAGCACGGTCATGGTTCCCAGGGAGAAAACAAGGGACAGCGCGCGCAGGGCGCCTTCGCTTGAACCGAAAATGTTGATCCAGAAATGAAGGCATAGATAGTAGAGGGGCGGCGTGCTTTCCAATGAAAGCTGCGACATCAAGCCCGATAGGCCTTGCCTGGCCAAATGAACGGAATAGGCTTCGTCAAGCCATAGCCCCTTAGCGTCCAGGGTGATGATTCGAAGGGCGATCGCGACCGCAAAAAGGATAAGAAATGTGTAGTTCCGTTTTATGGCCCGGGTGATAGTGCCGACGCCCAATGCCAATTTGCTTTGGGTCGCCGCACTATTTTGCCGCTGAACGGGCTTGGCATCTCTTTTTCCCATGGCGGAAAGATATTAATCCCGGCTAAGATTGACGTCAAGAAAAAGCTGGGCCGGCCATCGATATTTTGGAATAGGGGGAGCAACACCGAGCGCCCAACGCCTGCATTTCAATTTAAGAGCCTTGACATCTTTTTGGCTGAAATCTACAATCCCCCGTGGATTGGCCATCGAACGTTCAAGGGTGTTGTTTCTGCGATGTGGCAGGTAACGAAATTCCATATGGCGGCCCGGGAATGCTATCAATTGGGGGCCGGGATTTTCATCTCGCTGGCTTTCGGTGCTGACCCTTGGAGGGCGGAAATTCTCGGGGCGATCTTCGCCCTGAAGAATACACGGCCATGACCTGGCCCGCCATCCGTCGCGCCGCGCCTGCTATGGCGCTGGCGACTCTCGTGCTCCTGCCTTTTCTCGGCAAGGCGTTCACCATCGATGACACCCTGTTTATGCGCCAGGCCGAGCACGTCCTGGTCGATCCGCTGCATCCAACTGCGTTTGAAATAGTTTGGTCTGAGGCCCCCGTGCCGAGGCGCGTATCCAGCATCATGC
>JBAVVA010000108.1:0-1910 GCA_049697055.1 Candidatus Aminicenantales bacterium | reverse complement strand
TTATGGCCCTCCTGGTGGCCACGCCGCTGGGAGTGGGCACGGCCGTTTTTCTGACCGAGTACACCTGGGAGAACAGGCTGACCCGCATCATCCGCTTTGGGGCGGATTGTCTGGCCGGCATCCCCTCCATCATCTTCGGACTGTTCGGCTTTATCCTGTTTGTTATCAAGCTGCAATTCGGCTGGTCCATTCTGAGCGGCGGTCTGACCCTGGCCTTCATGATCCTGCCGACCATCATCCGCACCAGTGAGGAGGCCCTCCGCTGTGTACCGCGGTCCTACCGCGAGGTGAGTACCTCGCTGGGCAGCACCCGCTGGCAGATGGTCACCCGGGTGGTGCTCCCCGCGGCCCTGCCGGGCATCGTCACCGGCATCATCCTTAGCATCGGGCGCAGCATCGGCGAAACGGCGGCGGTCATCTTCACCGCGGGCAGCTCCCTGCGCCTGCCCACCTCGATCTTCTCTTCGAGCCGGACCATGTCCGTCCATTTCTACATCCTGGCCCGAGAGGGGATCTCCCTGCCCAAGGCTTACGGCACGGCGGCCGTGCTCATCATCGCCATCCTGCTCATTAACCTGGTCACCTACCGCCTCATGCACCGCTTCATCCGGAGGTACTCATGATCGCCATCCGCCTCCGGGACTTCAGCCATTTCTTCGGGCCGCAGCAGACCCTGAACCGTGTCAACTTGGAAATCTACCGGAACGAAATACTGGGCGTCATCGGCCCGGCCGGCAGCGGCAAGTCGTCCTTCCTCCGCGCCCTCAACCGGCTGAACGATCTGGTCCAGGGCTCCCGGATGGAAGGCCTGCTAGAGGTCGAGGGCCGGAACATTTATGCCCCCGGGACAAGCCTGACCGAGCTCCGGCGGAGGCTGGGGATGGTGTTCGCCACGCCCGTGCCCCTGCCCAGGAGTATTTATGAAAACATCATTTTCGGCCCTCGGCTGGCAGGCCTTCGGGGCAAGGAGCGGCTAGATGCGCTGGCCCGGGACTCCCTGGAGAAGACCTCTTTGTGGGAAGAGGTCAAAGACCGGCTGGATTCCAGTGCCCTCAAGCTCAGCGGCGGCCAGCAGCAGCGGCTGTGCATAGCCCGGGTTCTGGCCCTCAAACCGGATTTCATTCTCCTCGACGAGCCCACTTCCGGGCTCGACCCCGTCTCCACCATGAAGATAGAGGAATCCCTGCGGAATTTGAAAAGGGATTACACCATCATCCTAGTCACCAATAACACCAAGCAGTCGGCCCGGGTGGCCGACCGCACCGCTTTTTTCCTGGGCGGCGAGCTGGTCGAGGTAGGACCCACCGAGCGCCTCTATACCGCGCCCGCCGACCGGCGCACGGAAGATTTTCTCCTGGGAAGGTTCGGCTAAAATGAGCCTTATCGAAGTTGAAGGCCTGTCGCTGTTTTACGGGAACTTCCAGGCGCTGAAGGACATCACTCTGGGGATCGAGGAGCGGAAGATTACGGCCCTCATCGGGCCTTCCGGCTGCGGCAAGTCCACCTTCCTTCGCTGTTTGAATAGGATGAATGACTTGATCGAGGGAGTGCGCCTCACCGGCTTAGTGACAATCGACGGCGAGGACATCAACCGGCCGGAGACCGACCTCATCCGGCTCAGGAAAAAGGTGGGAATGGTTTTCCAGCGGGCCAATCCTTTTCCCTTGAGCGTGCAGGATAACGTCACCTTCGGCCTGCGGGTCCACGGCCTGACGGACCGGGAGACGGTGGACAAGCGGCTGCGCCGGAGCCTGGAGTCGGTCTGGCTGTGGGACGAGCTCAAGGACAAGCTCCGCGTCAACGCCCTGCAGCTTTCGGGCGAGCAGCAGCAGCGGCTGTGCATCGCCCGGCTGGTGGCCCTGGAGCCGGAGGTCCTGCTGATGGACGAGCCCTGCTCGGCCCTCGACCCC
>JBAVVA010000107.1:0-6523 GCA_049697055.1 Candidatus Aminicenantales bacterium | reverse complement strand
GCGGCTGGAGCCGCGCCCGAGAAAGGGAGGCAGGGAGCGCAGCTCCCGTTGGAAGGGGGAAACGCGAAGCGGGTTCCCCCTCCAAAGAGATTTCGTGGCTAAACCGCTTATGGCGCCTCGCTCCTCCCCCAGGCCCTCCGTGCCAATTGAACCCCAACATGCTATGCAGAACCGTTCCGTCCTTGACTTCCCCAGCCCCTGAAGGTAAGAGTTTAGCGTGCGTATTTGTTTTTTCGGCGCCTGGGACCCGGCCTACCCCCGCAACTCCGTTCTTCGGGCCGGGCTGCGGGACTGCGGCGTGGAGGTCACTGAATGCTGGATTCCGCCGCGCTATAAGTTCTGGCTGCGCTATCCCCGGCTTCTGGCCCGGTTTTGGTCCCCCTGCCGCCGAGCCGATATCCTGTTCGTGCCGGAGTTCTGTCAGAAGGACGTTCCCCTGGCCAGGTTGATGGCCTCCCTTTGGGGCCTGAGGCTCGTTCACGACCCTCTGGCCTCGCGCTACGAGACCAAAATCGTGGACTGGAGGTGGAAACCGCCCTCTTCCTGGCAGGCCCGCTGGAACCGGGGCATCGACCGGCTATCCTTGGCCCTGCCGGACCTGGTCCTGGCCGATACGGCCGCTCATGCCGAATACTATCGGGCTGAATTCAAGCTTTCTCCGGCTAAAACGGCCGTGCTGCCGGTCGGCTATGACGACCGGCTGTTCTCGCCCCAAGCCGTCCCGTCCCGGCCGCCCGCGGCCGGCGTTTTTACCGTGCTCTTCGCCGGCTCCTTCCTTCCCCTTCACGGCGTGGAAACGATCGTTCGGGCCGCAGCCCTCGTCGCCCGCCGAGACAGCGCGGTACGTTTCAGGCTGGTGGGCGGAGGCCAGACTTTCGACCGCTCGGTGACTTTGGCCGCCGAGATGGGCCTGAGCAACATTTCCTTCGAGGGCTGGACTCCCCTGAAAAACCTTCCTCTGAAGATCAGCCAGGCCGATGTGTGTCTCGGGTTGTTCGGCCAAACGGATAAGGCGGCCCGCGTCGTGCCGCACAAGGTCTTTCAAGCCATGGGCTCGGCCCGTCCGGTCGTCAGCGCCCGGACACGGGCCGCCCAGGAGTTCTTTAGCCACGGGGAGAACATTCTTCTGTGCGATCCGCCCCTGGTGGAAACGCTGGCCGAGGCTGTCCTCAAGTTGAAAAACGACAGCCGGCTGAGAAACATGATTGCATTAAAGGGCCTGGAGCTGGTCCGGGAGAAATATTCTCCCGCGGCCTTAGGCCGCGCTTTCCTCGATATTGTGGCCGGTCATTTTCATTTTAAGCCCGAGGGGAGAGCTTGACCGTGGAGGCGAATTTCGAGGAAAAGCCCGTCGTCCTGGGCAATTTTCGCGGAGCAGTCGCTTCAGCCTGTCTGGACAGGGCTATTCTCAAAGCCCTGGCCGAACCCTATCGCCTAATGGAAAGCGGAAAAGTATTTCATTCCGGCCGCAATCGCCTGGCGGCGGTGGCGCTAGCCGATTCTTCCGGCCGGACAACGGAGACCGTCTTGAAGCAGTTCCGGCCGCGCGGAGTGGACAGGCTCAAGTCCCTTGTCTTTCCCTCCAAGGCGCTCAAGGCCTGGCGCGGCGCCGTATGGCTTCTCCGGCGGAATATTCCCACCCCCCGTCCCCTGGCCTTTCTGGAGCGCAAAATAGGCGGCCTGACGGGTGAGGGCTATTTCCTGGCTGAGAAGCTCGACAATGTCCAGGAAGTGCGGCATCTTTTCCGCTCGTTGGCGGGAGAAGAGATGGACAAGCTGTTGCGGGCTCTGGCCGTTTTTCTCAAGAATTGTCACGGCCCGGGGATTCTCCACAAAGACCTTTCCGATGGGAATATCCTGGCCGGGGCTGACGGCTGGGGAGGGTACGTTTTTTACCTCCTCGACACCAATAGGGTCAGAGCTAAAAAAAAGATCGGCCTGCTGGCCGCGGCCGGCAACCTGGTGCGGCTGGGCGTCCCCCGGCAGTACCAGCGTTCCTTCTTGTCCTATTACTGGCAGGGCCGTCCTGTCCCCCGTCGTTTCTTGGTCTGGTATCGTTTCCGAAAAAAATGGTATACAGGAATGATAGTCCTCAAAAAGAGGCTCAGGCTGAGGAAGCTGGCCCGAAAACTGGGAGTGCAGTAGCGTGGATTTCCCTTTCGAGTGGAATGGACCGGCCGGCCAGCCGCATAATGTGGCGCCCCGCCGAGAACGGCTCCGCCATCATCTGCACCGGGCGCCGAGCTACCTCAGGCTCGTTTGGTCAGACCTGCGAAAGGTACTGCCCGTCCTCATCTTGTATAAGAAACTTAGGCGAAGCCAATACCTGAGGCCGGTGGATATCGGCCGGGCCTGCTCGGTTTCCGTTTCTCCGCCTGACGGCGGGCCAGAGGCAGAGGACTCCCTGGTCCGGCTGCTGAAAGACACCGGCTGCCGTCAAACTCTGGTCCGTATCCCTTCTTGGGAGAGGGACAAGCTGGAGCGTTATGCCGGGTTCCTGGAGCGGCTCAAGGCCGAGGGTTTTGATGTTATGGCGGCCCTCCTCCAGTGCCGTAAGGATGTCCAGCGCCCCGTGTTCTGGCAAGGCTTTATAGAGGAGGTCTTCGACCGTCTGGCCGGGACCGTATCCTTTTTCGAGGTCGGACATGCCTGGAACCGGACCAAATGGGGCGTCTGGGACTTTGAGGAGTACCTGGACTTGGCTGCCCCGGCCTTTGAGCTGGCTCGAGAGCACAACGTCCGACTGGTCGGGCCGGCGGTCATCGATTTTGAGTTCCACCTTTATCCGCCCACGCTGGCCCGCCAGCCGTTCGATAAAGTCAGCTCGCTGCTCTACGTGGACCGGGTAGGCGCGCCGGAGAACGGCCAAGCGGGCTGGACGACGGCGGACAAGATCGCCCTGCTTAAAGCGGTTGTGGATGTCTGCGCCACCGGGGGCCGGGATTTGTGGGTCACCGAAGTCAATTGGCCGCTCCGGGGCACCGGGTCCTATTCGCCCGCCTCGGGCAGGCCCAACGTCAGCGAGGAGGAGCAGGCCGATTTTCTGGTCCGCTATTATCTTTTCTGCCTGGCCAGCGGTTTCGTGGAGCGGGTCTACTGGTGGCAGCTCCTGGCGCCGGGATACGGCCTGGTGGATAGCCGAACCAGCCCCTGGCGCCGGCGCCCTTCCTGCACGGCTTTTAAAACTCTGGTCGGCTATGTGGACAACAGCCGCTTCCTGGGCCGGGAGGCGGCCCGGGAGCGGGAAGCCCATATTTTCCGCTTCTTTAAAGAGGGTCATGAGTTCGCCGTATGCTGGTCGTCTGGACGGCCGCTCGGCCACCGGTTCAATGAGCCCATCGGGCGGGTCGAGGACCGCGACGGCCGGGAGCTCAGAGCTTCCGGATCGGATATCATCATGGACGGGAGTCCCCGCTATGTCTTCTTCAGTTAACCGGCCTTTCACCGAACCCGAGGTGGCCGATTATGAACGCCGGCGCTACCGGGGGCTTGACCAACGCCTGGTTCACTCCCGAGAAACCCATATCCTGAAAAAGCTGTTGCGCTTGGCGGCGGCAGGGCCGCTCCGGCCCGGCCGGCTGCTTGATGCTCCTTGCGGTTACGGGCGTTTCACGGGCCTTCTGCAACAAACCGGCGCGGGCCTAGTCAGCAGCGACCTCTCTCCGGCCATGGTCAAACGGACGCGGGCCCGGCCCCACTCCGCCGGCCCTCCTCTGGGCGCCGTGGCGGACATCAAACGAGGGCTTCCTTTCCAGACCGGCATGTTCGGCCTGGCCTTTTCCGTCCGCTTCTTCCATCACCTCCACCAGCCCCAAGAGAGACTGGCTGTGCTGAGTGAACTTGCCCGGGTCACCTCCCGCTGGGCGCTCGTTTCCTACTACCGGCTCAACCCGCTTCACCGGCTGCAGCGGAAGCTCAGGCGGGCGGTGAAGCCCAGCCGGACTCGAATCAAGATGGTGACCGCCCAGGAGTTCAACGACGAGGCCAATAAGGCGGGCTTCCGGGTGGTCCGGAGTGCGCCCCTCTGGCGGGGGATTCACGCCCAGCAGTTTGTCTTGCTGGAGAAGAGGGCCGCTCAGAAATAGATCATCCTGACTAGAACTTCAACTTGAAGCCGGCTCGCAGGGCCGCACCTGTAAAATCCACTTCAGCCGGCCGCGGATTATAAACCCCTGCTTCCGAAGGAACTCGGCTGCGAATGAACAGCAGGCTGTAGACGGCGTCCGCGACGCGGGTCTCGTAATAATAGAGCTTGCCTTCTTCCTGGGAGGTGACGGCTTCGGAATCAAGGTAGGAGCCCGCCCCGCTGAACCCGGTGAGGGGGGCATAGCGGCCGCTGAGCTCCAGGACCAGGCCGAAGTTCGGGGACAGGCTCCATTCCAGCCCCAGCCCGCCGAATACGCCCAGGCCTCGCGCATCGGCTTCGGCCGTCCATTCTTGCCAGTCGTTGCTCGCCGCTTCCCAGCGATAGTAATAGCCGGCGTGGGCGAAGATGTATTCGACGCCGATCTTCAGGCTGATGAAGGGGACCGGCGCGTAGGCCAGGAAGGCCCGGACCGGGATGGCCCACAGAGCCGGCCGGGCGGTAAAAGAGTAGGAGTAAGAGCCTTTGGTCAGGTGGGCCAAACTCTGCCGCGAACCTCGTAGATATTCGACCCCTAATCCCAAGGAGATTTTTTCGGCCAGGGGGAAGGAGAGCTCGCCGCCGCCGACAAGCCCCAAGCGGACGGGATTGACCTCGTCCACGGTCTGGGCGTTCAGGCTGTCGAGATAAAAATCGGCCAGGCCCCGGGCTCCCTTGTTCAAATCGCCGCCCAGGACAAGGTTCCCACCGCCGGACAGGGCCAAGGAGAACAGGCTTTCTTGAGCATAGGCCTGGGCCGACTCTTGTCTTTTAGCCGGGACTTTTTCTGGCGGCCGGGTGACGGGTTCGGTCCGGGCCGGCTCCGCATTTCCGGCCGGCGTTTGCGGCTCTTCCTCCGGCGGGATCAAGGCCACCAGGCTTTCATGGACGTATCCTGATTCGACCCGGCCCGACTCGTCCCGCAGGGTGACTAAATACCAGTCGCCCTCTTTGGCCGAAGATTCAAGAAGGGTTCCCCGGGGAACCTGACGGACGACGTTGCTGCCGATGTCCGGCTTCTCCCTCAAATTGGCGATCTCGGCCGTGACCCGCAGCCGGACCGTGGCGCCCAGCGCGGCAGTTCCAAGCAGGAGACAGATCCACATAAGCCTAGACAGGGTTCCGTGTCTCATCTTTCGACCTCAGTCCTATTTTCTAGCTTGGAGCGCTCCGTGCGGCGCCAGAACTTGAAGGCCATCCCATATTTTAGCTTATCCTGAATGGCAAAATAAAAAAAGGGGAGAGCTTGGCCTCTCCTTTGAGGATCGCGGGAATAGGCCGGGGGGCTGTTAGATGCGGATCTTGAAACCGCCGCCGATATAGAAGAAAGAGGGGTTGACCGTGTAGGGGGAGGTGTTTTCGGCCGCCCAATCCGCCTGGTCCGGGAAGATCTCCCATGATAGCAAATTTCCCTCCAGGCCGCCATAAAGTCCGGAGAGGTATTCCCAATTGAGTTTCTTCTCAGGACAGAAAAAATAGCGAGCCTCCAGGCTCAGGGCCACCATGGACGATAGGCTGATATCCACACCGCCCCCGGCGTTGAACCCGAAGCCGGTCCAGGAGGTCGAGGGAATCTCCATGTCCAGCGGGAAGAAATCGACCCATTCAAAAGGGATCCCCCAGACGATAATCAATAAGTTGTCCCCAAACAAGCCGGTGGCCTTGGCCTGAGTTCTATTTAAGTACAACGTCGGGCCGGCAAAGAGGTTGAAGTCCACCAGGCCGCTGGAGAACTTACCGGTAAAGTCCATGAAAATCGGGACCGTGCTCAGCTGGCCGCGGCCGCTGAAGGCGTAGCTGTTGTCGTAAATGGTCGTGCCGACATGGTAGCTCCAGGAAGCGGCTGTGTCGTTGGGAACCCCGGTGCTGAAAATGCCGCCGCCGAACTGGAGCCCAAGGTTGTCGTTGAACATGAAGGTAAGGGCGGCGCCGAAGAAGACGCCGTTATTGGCCTGGTAGCTGATATCGGCTGATTCTTCTATATTTTTGGCAAAAAAGCCGTTCCAGGTATCCCTGTACTGGCTGGTGCCCTTGGTTGAGGCCAGGCTGAAGCCGCCGAACAGGCTGATGCTGAACTTTTGGCCGGTCCCGTAGCCGTAAGGCTGGGCCAGGAGGGCCGCGGACACCAGGACGCACAGGATTGCACCCCACAGCGCTTTTTTCATGCATTCCTCCCTAGCAAAATAACTCCTTTTTTTGGAATGACAAAAAAAATTATACATTATCATCTCCCAATTCTTCAATTAAATTAAAATTGGCGGCATCTTTATTGAGTGGCTCTCTAACGAATTGTATGGTTGGTTGCCTATTATTGCGGATGGCCTGGGGGGAGGAGCGAGGCGCCATAAGCGGTTTAGCCACGAAATCTCTTTGGAGGGGGAACCCGCTTCGCGTTTCCCC
>JBAVVA010000106.1:0-2536 GCA_049697055.1 Candidatus Aminicenantales bacterium | reverse complement strand
ACGTCTGGGAGCTCTTCCGCTTTGGCCTTGACCCCGACACCCAGCAGATTGTCTCCGAGCCCGTGGGCGCCTTCACCCAGTATCCGCTCAAGCTCGCCTGGGCCATCACCATCCACAAGAGCCAGGGCAAGACCTTCGACCGGGTGGTCATCGACTTCGGCCGCGGAACGTTTGCCCACGGCCAGGCCTACGTGGCCCTCAGCCGCTGTACGAGCTTCCAGGGCCTGGTCCTGAAGAAACCCATCCGGCTGGGCCACATCCGCATGGACTGGAACATCGTCCGTTTCCTGACGCGATTTCAATACAAGAAGGCCGATGAGCGGCTGTCCTACGCCCAGAAGAAAGCCCTGATCAACGAAGCCATCAGCGAAGGCCGCGACTTGGAGATCCTCTACCTCAAGCCAGACGACACCAAGACCCGCCGCCGCGTCCATCCCGAATCGATCAAGATGCTGGACTATAACGGCAAACGCTTCGAGGGTGTCGTGGCCTACTGCTACAAGCGCGAGGACCAGCGGCACTTCCGCATCGACCGGATGCTTGAATTAAAGGTATTGTGACCGCTGATTTGGAGGGATGAAATTTGGACATTGTCGCCCGCTGACCAGATGCTGAAATAAGGATCGTGCGTAACGAGCGGGACGGCCGGCGGCCTTGAAGCCCGAGGTTCGCCGGCGCCGAGAAGAACGGCTGAACCCAGGGTCATAGCAATGATCACGGCCGTCAGGGAGATACGCTGCCGCTTTTTCATCGTTGACTCCTTTGCCTGAACCGGGTCAATACTCGAGCTCGAAGTATTTGGCCCCGGGGACAGGATTGAACCGGTAGGGCTCAATCTCGACAAAACCGAAGCTCTGGTAGAGGGCGATGGCTTTTCCCATTTGAGGCAAAGTATCCAAGCGGATAGCTTGGTAGCCCAGGCGGCGGGCCAGGGCCAGAGCTTCCTCTCCCAGGCGGCGGCCGTATCCCTGTCCTCGATAGGCCGGGCGGACGTACATCCGCTTCAGCTCGGCCGTGTCCTTTTCGAACCTGCGGACAGCGACGCAGCCGGCCGGTCTGTCCTCGACACTGAGGAGCAGGATCCCTCCCTCGGACGGGCCGTACTGGACTGTGAGGCCGGCCAGCTCCTCATCGAAGTTTTGGAAGGAGAGGTCCAGGCCGATATCCCCGGCGTATTCGAGAAAGAGCTCTTTGGCCAGGGCATAATCCTCGGCGCTGCGAGCCATAACGATTTCGACAACCGGCATTTATTTTTTATTGAGCTCCCTGCCGATCTGCTCGATGATCCACAGGAAGAAACTGGTGGGTTCCCCTTTGATCCGAGTCGTAGCTCCCAGTCCCCAGTCATTGACCGTCATGCGGGTATCCTCGGTCTCCGCCTGATAGATGCAAAAAGGCGGCAGCTCTTCGCTAACCACGGCTGAAACGTTTTTCCCTTGTGCGGTCTGGGCCTCGACCACCCAGGCCTGGATCGTCTTTCCCAAGTGGCTGAGAGTTTTTCGCTCCAGCCGCTTCACCACCTGGGCGGATTCGACTTTGGCCACTTCTTGGTCTTTACCCTGGAGGAATTTGTTGGGAACGCTGAAAGGAGAGTACCCCTCGACCTGGACCACGGCTTTTTGCAGGTCGCCCGGACCGTTCTTGGTTTCCGTGGCCAGGATGCGGGTCACCACCGTCGGCTGGTCTTTCATGGCCACCTCGATCTCCAGCCAGCGGCAGGGGAGGCCTTTATAATTTTCTTGTTCCAACACGGACATAAGCATCCGGTACGTCTCATTTTTGGCCTTGTCCAGGATCGTGTAGTCAGCCCACGAGCCCGGTATGAACTGAAAGTTGCCCTCCAGGATCACCATAGACTGCTGTCCGGGGATGGCCTTCTCGGCGGAGGATACCGCGGCCGGAAGACATAGAGAGGCTGTCAGGGCGATAATCGGTATTAGCTTTGTTTTCATGGGTGTCTCCTTCCTCCTTATAGAGAAGAGTATCGGCTGAATGCCGGCTGGCTTTCGGATGCTCAGACCTTGACCTGGAGGCTGACCTGGTAGCCCTCCCGGCTGGGCGGCAAGGTGTAGAGGCTGATGAATTTGACCAGCTGCTCCTGGTAGTAGCGGTTCTCCTCGGTGGCCTGGGCGGCTTTCTCGCTGGTCCACAGGGTGATGGACAGGCCGTTTCCCGATTGAGGATCAGTCAGAAGCAGCAAGCCTTTGAATCCCTTCTGTTTTTTGGCTTCAGGAACAACGCTCTTCTTGTAGAGTTCGACAGCCTCCTGGACCTTGTCGGGCACGACGTGGATGCAGGTCAGACGCGCATACATATCTTCCCCCTTCTTGTCATCGATCTCATACTTCATTTTCCATCAATTTAGGCCAAAGGGCAAGCCGCGGCCGGCTCTATGACGAATAGTGTGGTTAATCCGTTATTAGCATGGAGGGCCTGGGGAAGGAGCAAGGCGCCATGAGCGGTTTAGCCCGGAATCGACGGGTTTCGACGGCTTCTGACATATTCTTGTCGGCAGGTGAGCATGTCTGAGCTTCCG
>JBAVVA010000105.1:0-22255 GCA_049697055.1 Candidatus Aminicenantales bacterium | reverse complement strand
GATCGGCACGGTGACCGTGGAGGCCTTCTCGGCCGTTCCCTTAAGCCAGGCTCAGCAAACGCGTCTGCGCCGGGCCCTCGAATCCCGGGAAGGCCGTCCGGTCTTCTTGAACTTCAGCCGGGACCCGGAGTTGATGGGCGGGCTGGCCATGCGGAAAGGCCATGTCATCTATGACCTGACGATTCGCGGCGAGCTGTCCAGGCTCCGAGACATCCTGGCCGAGAAATGAAGAAGCGAAGAATATGGAGCGAGCATGCAGTTGAAGGCCGACGAGATCAGCCGCATCATCCAAAAGCAGATTGAGGGCTTTGACACCGGTATCGACATCCAAGAAGTGGGCACCGTCATTTCCGTGGGTGACGGTATCGCCCAGATCCATGGCCTGGACAGGGTTATGTACAACGAGCTGCTGGAATTCCCCAAGGGCGTCTTCGGCCTGGCCCTCAACCTGGAAGAGGACAGCGTGGGCGCCGTCCTGCTGGGCGAGAGCGACATCATCCGTGAGGGCGATCTGGTCAAGCGGACCCACCGCATTATGCAGGTGCCTTCCGGGCCGGCCCTGGTCGGCCGAGTGGTCAATCCTTTGGGGCTTCCCCTGGACGGCCAGCCGCCTGTCCAGACCGACATCCACATGGTGGTGGAGCGCCTGGCTCCCGGAGTGGTGGACCGGCTGCCGGTGCGCGAGCCGCTGCAGACCGGCATCAAGGCCATCGACGCCATGATCCCCATCGGCCGCGGCCAGCGGGAGCTCATCATCGGCGACCGCCAGACGGGAAAATCGGCCATCATCCTGGACACCATCCTCAGCCAGAAGGGGACGGGAGTCATATGTATTTACGTGGCCATCGGGCAAAAGAACTCCACCATCGCCTATTTCATCAAAACGTTGAAGGATTTCGAGGCCATGGACTATTCGATCGTGGTGGCTTCCTCGGCCTCCGACCCCTCGCCCCTGCAGTACCTGGCGCCCTACAGCGGCTGCGCCATGGGCGAATATTTCCGGGACAACGGCCGGCACGCTCTGGTCATCTATGACGACCTGTCCAAGCACGCCGCCGCCTACCGAGAGATATCCCTCCTCCTCCGCCGGCCGCCGGGACGGGAGGCTTATCCCGGCGATGTCTTCTACCTCCATTCCCGTCTGCTGGAGCGCGCGGCCAAGCTCAACGAGGCCCTGGGGGGCGGCTCGCTGACCGCCCTGCCCCTCATCGAAACCCAGGCCGGCGACGTCTCGGGCTACATCCCCACCAACGTTATCTCCATCACCGACGGCCAGATCTACCTGGAGCCCGAGCTGTTCAATGCCGGGGTGCGGCCGGCCATCAACGTCGGCATCTCCGTGTCCCGAGTGGGCGGCCACGCTCAGATTAAGGCCATGAAGCAGGTCGCCGGAAAGCTCCGCGGCGACCTCCAGCAGTACCGCGAGCTCCTGACCTTCGCCCAGTTCGGCACCGAGCTCGACCGTATCTCCCAGGCCCAACTTGACCGAGGCCTGCGCTTGACCGAGATCCTCAAACAGGTCCAGTACGCGCCGCTGCCGGTGGAGAAACAGGTCCTCATCATCTACGCCGGCAACCGCGGCTTCCTGGACGAGTTCCCGGTGGACCAGATCGGCCGCTACGAGGCCAAGCTCTACAAATTCATCGAAGGCGAACGCCGCGACATCCTCACCCGGCTGACGGAAAAAAAATCCATCGACCCGTCGCTCGACCGGGACATCACCGCCGCCCTCCGGGAATTCAACCGGAAGTTCAAGGAGGAGGAGGGCTAGGATGCCCGCTCTGATCGACCTCCGCCGCCGGATCCGCAGCGTGAGGAACACGCAGCAGATCACCCGGGCCATGAAGACCGTGTCCACGGCCAAATTTCGCAAATCCCACCGGTTGGTGCTGGAGAGCCGGCCCTGGTGGCACACCTGGCCGGCCTTGGTAACCCGGGCGGCGGCCTGGGCGGGGCTCCAGGATCATCCCCTGCTGGCCCGCCGGGAAGAGAAGCGGATCACCGGACTGGTCATCACTTCCGACAAAGGCCTGTGCGGCGCTTTCAACTCTAACCTACTGGCCAAGGCCCATGAATATTTCGAGGCCAAGGCCCGGACGGCCGAGGTCCGGCTGGTGCTCATCGGCAAAAAGGCAGAATCCTATTACCGGCGGAGCGGACTGCCCATCCTGCGGGCTATAGCCGAAAGGACGGACAAAATCCAGGCCGCCGAGATCGAGGCCCTCGCCCAGAACCTGCTGCAGCAGTATATCCTGCAGCGGACGGACGCGGTGGTCATCGCCTACAATGAGTTCAAGTCCATCCTGGCCCCTCGAGTGACTCTGCGGCCGCTGCTGCCCCTAGCCTGGGAGAGCGGGGGGGCGGCCGCCGGGTCGAGTTCGCCGGACTGGGAGCCTGAGCTGAGTGCCGTCCTTCGGTCGCTTCTTCCGGCGGGCTTGACCCTCGAGGTCCTGCACTGTTTCTACGAATCCCAGGCCGCCGAGCAGGCCGCCCGGATGATGGCCATGGAAAACGCCACCCAGAATGCTGAGGAGCTTATCTCCCGGCTGATCCTGGTGCTGAACAAGATCCGCCAAGCCTCCATTACCAAGGAGCTGCTGGAGATCATGACCACTGTTGAAGCGCTGGCCAAATAGAGGAAAGCCGAGCGGGAAGCGAGGACACATCATGGCCAATCTTAAGGACAAGGACGAATCAAAAATAGGAAGGGTGGTCGAGGTCATCGGCCCGGTGGTGGACGTGGAGTTCAAGGACAAGTATCTGCCCAAGATCTACAGTGCCATCCGTATCACCAGCGAGGGCTTCGACACGCTTACGCCGGTGGACATTGTGGTCGAGGTGGAGCAGCATCTGGGGGAGGACCGGGTGCGGTGCGTGTCCATGCACCCCACCGACGGCCTGGCCCGGGGGATGAAAGCCCTCAACCTGGAAGGGCCCATCACCGTTCCGGTGGGCGAGGCCACTCTGGGCCGGGTGATGAACGTCATCGGCGAGCCGGTGGACCATCTGGGGCCCATCGAGTCCAAGATCCGCTACCCTATCCACAGGCTGGCGCCGGTTCTCGAGGAGCAGAGCACCAAGCTGGAGATGTTCGAGACCGGCATCAAGGTCATCGACCTCATCCAGCCCTTCCTCAAGGGCGGAAAGATCGGCCTGTTTGGCGGCGCCGGGGTGGGCAAGACGGTTATCATCATGGAGCTCATCCACAACGTGGCCAAGAAGCACGGCGGCTATTCCGTGTTCGCCGGGGTGGGCGAGCGGACGCGCGAAGGCAATGACCTCTGGCTGGAGATGAAACAGTCGGGGGTCATCGGCAAGACCTCCCTCATTTACGGACAGATGACCGAGCCGCCGGGCGCCCGCCTGAGGGTCGGCCTGACCGCCCTGTCCGTGGCCGAGTACTTCCGGGACGAGATGAACCAGGACCTCCTCCTTTTCATCGACAACATCTTCCGCTTCACCCAGGCCGGGAGCGAGGTCTCGGCCCTGCTGGGCCGTATGCCCTCGGCCGTCGGCTACCAGCCCAACCTGGCCACCGAGCTGGGCGAGCTTGAGGAGCGCATCACCTCGACCAAAAAGGGCTCCATCACCTCGGTTCAGGCCATTTATGTCCCGGCCGACGACTTCACCGACCCGGCGCCGGCCACCGTCTTCTCCCACCTGGATGCTTCCACCAACCTCTCCCGGGCTCTGACCGAGATGGGCATCTACCCGGCCGTGGACCCCCTGGCCTCTTATTCCCGCATCCTCGACCCGCGGATCATCAGCCCGGAGCACTACCGGGTGGCCCGCAAGGTCAAGGAGATCCTCCAGCGCTACAAGGAACTCCAGGACATCATCGCCATCCTGGGCATCGAGGAGCTGTCGGATGAGGACAAGCTGGTGGTGGCCCGGGCCCGCAAGATCCAGAGGTTCCTGTCCCAGCCCTTCCACGTGGCCGTGGAGTTTACCGGCCGGCCGGGCAAGTACGTGACCATCGAGGAAACGGTGAAGGGTTTTGCCGAAATTGTGGAAGGCCTCCACGACGACAAGCCCGAGCAGGCCTTCTACATGGTGGGCGGCATCGAGGACGCCACCCTGCGGGCCGAGGAGCTGAAGTCGGAATGAGCCCGGAGAGCCCCTTGAAGATCCAGCTGAGGGTCATCACTCCCCGGCGCCTGGCCGTGGAAGCGGAAGTCCCCTCGGTCAGCCTGCCCGGGCTTGACGGTGAACTGGGCATCTTGCCCGGCCACCGGCCGCTCCTCGCGGCCCTGGGCCGGGGCCGGCTTCACTTCCCCTCTGACGGGGAGGAGGAGAGCCTCTCCATTCGGGGCGGTTACGCTGACATCCGTCCCGATACGGTCCTGGTTTTTACCGAACTGAGCGACGATGACAAGAACGATCAGGCCCGTGCCTAAAGACGAGACGCTCGACACGTTCTACCACGGCCGGATCCTCGTCCGGCAGAAAAAAATGGGCTACCGGTTCTCGGTGGATGCCCCCTTGCTGGCCTCTTTCATCCGGGCCAAGCCCCGGGACGAACTTCTGGAGCTGGGCTGCGGTTGCGGGATCATTTCTCTCCTGCTTTCGGCCAAGCCCTTTCGGCGCATCACCGCCCTGGAAGTGCAGAGGTCTTTGGCCGGTCTGGCCGGCCGGAACGTGGCCCTCAACAGGCTCGGTGGCCGGGTAAGGGTTGTCCGCGGGGATTTACGAACATTCCGCCCCCGAAAAAAATACGACGTCGTTTTTTCCAACCCGCCCTATCTTAAAGGGGCGGAAGGCACGCTCAGCCCTTCGGCCGAGAAGTCTATTGCCAAACATGAGCTGAGATGTGATATTTTTGATGTCATGGAAGCCACTCGCCGTCTACTGAAGAAGGGGGGAAGAAGTTATTTTGTCTTCCCCGAGCGGCGCCGGGCGGATTTCCGGCAGGCGCTCGAGCGGAGCGGGCTCCGTCTCAGGCGCCTCCGGCCTGTCCGCTCCAGGCGCAGCCAGCCGGCCTGTCTCTTTCTGGCCGAGGTTGACGATAAGGCCGCCAAGCCCCGGGTTCTGCGGCCGCTGGTGATTTATGACTCGGCGGGCGGCTACACGCCTGAGGTGCGCCAGGTGTTCGCCGGAGGCTGCCGTGTTTAAGCTGTTCAAGAACCTCAACGAGCTCTACCGCTACCGGGTCCTCATCCGGACGCTGGTCAGCCGCGAGCTCAAGGCCCGCTACCGGGGCACGGTCCTCGGCTTCCTGTGGTCGTTCATCAACCCCCTGCTGCTCATGACCATCTACACCGTCGTCTTCGGGTTCATCATCGGCCCGCGCGACCCGGCCTTCAATTATAATCCCATCCTCTATGCCCTGTTCCTTTTCTGCGGCATTTTGCCCTGGACCTGGTTTTCCTCTTCTTCCATCGAATCGGCCAACATCCTCATGATCCAGGGCAACCTCATTAAAAAAGTCCTCTTCCCGGCCGAGGTTCTGCCCGTGGTCGTGGTGACCTCGAACTTCATCCACTTTTTGTTCGGCCTGCCCATTCTGCTGGCGGCCAAGACTCTCATCGTCCTGTTCGTGCCCCAGGCGCCGGGGTTCAGCGCCTATCTGGCCTTCCTGCCCCTGGTCATGTTCGTCCAGTTCGTGTTTTCCCTGGGGTTCGGCTTTCTGATCTCTTCGCTGACCGTCCATTTCCGGGATATCAAAGATATCCTGACCAACCTCTTGACCTTCTGGTTTTTCGCGACTCCCATCATCTATCCCATGACCTTCCCCACCATCCAAAAATCCCACCTGTTTCGGACCTTCCTCTCCCTGAACCCCATGACCCACATCATGCAGGGCTACCAGAATACGATCTTCTACGGGACGATGATTCCCTGGAAAAGGCTGGGCGTGACCTTCCTGGCCGGCTGCCTTCTTCTCCTGCTGGGCTACACTATTTTCGACCGGCTGCGCGATTCCTTCCCCGAGGAGGTCTAGGTGAACGCCATCGAGGTCAGGAATGTCAGCCGCGTTTACCAGAAATACTCGGTGCGGCACCGCTTCCAGACCTTCAAGAGCGCCCTCCTGCGCGGCGATTTCTTCAAGTCGCTGCAGTCCGACGAGCTGGTGACGGCCCTGAACCAGGTATCGCTCAAGGTCGCCCAGGGGACCACCTTCGGCGTCATCGGGGAGAACGGGTCGGGCAAGAGCACCTTGCTCAAGATCGTGGCCGGCATCGCCAAGCCCACCGACGGCACGGTCAGAGTGCAGGGCAAAGTGGCGGCCCTCATTGAGCTGGGTGCGGGGTTCCATCCCGAGATCTCGGGCCGGGAGAACGTATTCATCAACGGCATCATGCTCGGCCTGTCCAAGAGGGAGATCAGCCAGAAATTCGAGGAGATCGTCCGCTTCGCCGAGCTGGAGGAGTTCATCGACGCGCCGGTCAAGACTTATTCTTCGGGCATGTACATGCGGCTGGGGTTCTCCATCGCCATCAATGTCAACCCTGATGTGCTGCTCATCGACGAGGTCCTGGCCGTGGGCGACGCCTCGTTTGTGCCCAAGTGCCTGGACCGCATCGACGATTTTCGGCGCCGGAAGAAGACCATCCTCTTCGTCAGCCACGACCTGCCCACGGTGGAGAAGATCTGCGACCGGGTGGCCTGGCTCAAGGGCGGCCGGATCCAGGCCCTGGGCGAGCCGAAGCGCGTCATTGACAGGTACCTCCAGGACGTGGCCGACAAGAAGGAGGCGGAATTCAAAAAACGGCATCAAGATGTGGACCTGGAACACATCCCGGCCGAGGAGGGGCGGCGTGAGGCGCGCTGGGGCAAGCGCGAGGTGGAGATCAAGCGTGTCACGCTGAAGACGCTGCGGGGAGAGGCCCGGCATGTCTTTGCCCCCGAGGAGGGGATGGTCGTGGAGATGGAAGTCGAGGCCCGGGAGCGGGTCAAGGATTTTGTTTTCGGCATCGGCCTCTTCAATTCTCAGGGCATTTCCTGCTACGGGACGAACACGCAGATGGAAGAGTACCGGCCGCGGTCGTTCGACGGCCGGGGCCGGGCCGTCTTCCGGATCGGCCGGCTTAACCTGATCAACGGCACCTATTATCTGGACGTGGCCGTGCACAAAGCGGACGGCACCCCCTATGACTACCACCGCAACCTGTACGCCTTCCTCGTCTCCTCGCTGCACAAGGACGTAGGCATCAGCCGGCTGCCTCACCGCTGGCGGTTCTCGCCCAAAATCCGGATCCTGCCGGCCCGCCGGCGGGGATAGGCGAGGCTGGAGAGCGGCCGTGGAGCGAAAGATCTATTCCCGCCGGGAGCTCCGGCCGGTCCGGGAGGAGCTTGGCCGGCAGAACAAGAAGGTTGTTTTCACCAACGGCTGCTTTGACTTGCTCCACGCCGGCCACATCCGGCTGTTCTGCGAGGCGCGCCGTCTGGGAGACGCGCTGATCGTAGCCCTCAATGAGGACGCCACGGTCCGCCGCCTCAAAGGCCCGCAACGGCCGATCTTCCCCCTGGCCGAGCGGCTGGAGGTGCTGGAGGCTGTGGAGTTTATCGATTATTTGACCTGGTTCGGGGAGGAGACGCCGCGGGAGATCATTTCCGAGCTCCTGCCCGACGTGCTGGTCAAGGGCGGCGACTGGACCCCGGATACGGTCGTCGGCCGCGCCGAGGTCGAGGCCGGCGGCGGCCGGGTGGTCATCGTGCCCTATCTCGCCGGCCGCTCCACCTCCTCGATCATTGAACGCATCCGCGGCAATTTTTCCGGAGCCGGCCGGAAAAAATAAACAGAAATCTTCCCTGGCGAGCGAAACATCGCTTGTTTGGCCGGCCTAGAGTTCCGGCCGATGATTCTCAAGTGGCTGGCCGGTTTCGGCCAGCCACTTGAGGACGGAATCCGGTTTTCGGCAGGCTTCTGTTACTTGCCCAGAAGCTTCTTGATTTTTTCTAGAATTGCCGCGGCAGAATCCTTGATCGACGTGGCTTTGGCCGTCGCGCCGATCCAATCCTGACCATCAACCGCTGTTTGGACCTCGGGCAGAGTTCCGTCCAGCCCCTTGATTTCGGTGTCCAGGGCCGTCCGGTCCGCTCTCTTGATCTTCCATTTGTTTTTTTCGAAAAGGGTTTTGACCTCGGTCAAGGTCGCTTGAACTGCGGCCTGCAGGCCCAGGGCGCTTGACTTGGCCGCTTCGATCCTGGCCGGCAGGGCAGCCAGTAAGGCATCGGCGTCGGCCTTGATGGTGGCCAGGGCCTGGGCGGCTTCCTTGTACTTCTTGTTGGTGACTTGGTCCAGAGCGGCGGTCAGGTTGTCCTGGATCGTTTTGAGCTCAGCGGGCGCATATTTGTCCGCGCCGGCATTGACCACTGCCGCGACCGCGGCCTGGGCGGCGTCGATGGCCGCCTGCGGCTTGACAGCGCAGGCGGTGAAGGCGATGGCCAGAGCCACGACCGTCAGGACAGCGAGACCAAAATGCTTTTTCATGTATATCCTCCTTTTTTTATCCAATAAATCTACCCCCCAGCGCTCGATAAGTCAAGTAGGAAACGGCCAGGAGTTCCCCCATTTTTTGAGGCGTGGAGGAAAATCCGGGACATGTACCGAATGCGAGCCCTGACCTGAATGCGGACCGGCCAGAAAATATGCATTCGGTAACGTGTCCCTGGATTTTCAGCATTCCGAATGAATATTTGTATACTGCCGAGATAGCTGGGAAAACAGATACAGAGAGAAGAAAAAAATGGGGGAATTCCTGGGAAACGGCTCAGGAAGCGGCCAAGGGTTTCGTCATTTTCTAGAACGCAGACGCTAAGGCTTGGGAAAAACATTTTTTTGAGGAGGTCTGGGGATAGGGCGGTTTTCTGATTGAAGGGTGGGGGAGCCCTTTGCTGGAGCAGAGGGCCCTCCCCCAGACCATTCGGCCGGTGAGCAGTTTTACATCTTGCTCAGGATGCAGGTTGGCAGCCGCTCTTGCAGTGAGCGACCCTGGGGATCAAATAGCGCTTCATGGAGGGCTCCTTTCATCTTAGATTATGGACAATTTAAATTTTAATGTGAAGCGTTCCTTATGTCAAGAAAGCCTATCGGCTTTGTCGATTAGAACGGGCGCTGGCCTCCAGCCGCTGGCTGAACCAGGCCCACAGCTTTTGGTGAAATTCCAGGCTGGGCGGATGGTCCTGGAGGAAGGCTCGCAGGTTTTGGCCGGGGTCCTTTCCGGGCCCGAGCTTGAAGAAGGCCTCCGGCTGACGGAGGGCCTCCTCTTCAGGATGGAACAGGAGGCCCAGCACGTTGGCGTATCGTTCATGGGACAGGGCTTCGACCAGCCGGCCGTCGGCGGAGAAAGCCTCGGGCCGCAGGCCGGCTCCAAGTTTGTCGATCTGCTGATGGTGGGCGCTGAGGACATAAGGCCGGTCGTCCTTCCCCAGCCCCAGCTCAGCGGCCAGCCTGCCTTTCTTTTCAAATCGGATAGGGTGCAGATTGTATTCGAACAAACCGTCGGCGGGATATAAATAAAGGAAGGGGTTGCTGTGCCATCGCTCGGGCGGCATCTTCAGGGCATCTTCCACTGACCGAAGACCGTAGGTCTCTGTCCAAATGTCCTGGATGAGGGTGCCGCCTGTTCCAACGTTGAGGGTCTGGCCGCCCAGGCAGATGCCCAGGATGGGGAAGTCCGGCCGATCGTCCAGGAGCGGTTTCTCCCCCTCGCCCCGGGAGCCTCCCAGGAGCCGGAAGACGGCCGCGATCTCGAGCGCGTGCCGGTAGGGGTCTTCGATCAGGGTAAGGAAGCGGGTCGGTTTTCCGTAGAAAGCGGGAGGGATATCGGGGCCGCCGAAAAAGATGATGCCGTCCGACCGGCGGAAAATGTCTTCGATTTCCGCGGTGAGGGCGTTCTTTTTGAAGACCTCTTCGGCCCCGGCCTCGGCGCTGATGCGGCGAAGAGTAATGGGCGTTCGGGGATGAGCTTTGATGAGGTGTTCGACAGCCGGCAGGTCGACCTTTTCTTTGGCCTGGTAAACGCCCAGTATCTTGAGCCGGTCCACTTTGAGCCAGCCGGCTTGCAGAAGGCCCAGGACGTCATGGAACCTTCTGGCCGAGGGATGAAAAATGGTCAGCCGGACGGCCTCTTTCTGGGGAGCGGCTCCAGCGGCGGCTTGAATGAATGCGGCACAAAAAAAGGCCAGGAGAAAGCATCGTTTTTTTGTTAGTGTCAGGGCCATTATGTTTCAGTCCTTTCTAAGCTTCAGGCTGGCCTCAGCCGAGCGACATCACGGCCCGGCTCAGGATGACTTCGGCCAGCTCGACCTTATAGGCGTTTTCTTCGAGGGGCCTGGCCTCCTGGAGCGAGGCCTTGGCCGCTTGGCGGACCAGATCTTCATTCAACTTCTTGCCGCGGAGGGCTTCCTCAACCGCTTTCATCCGCCAGGGGATGGGCGCCAGCCCGCCCATCACGAGATGCAGGCTGGAAGCCGATCTGCCGGAGAATGTCCCGGCCGCCGCGGCGGAAACCAGGGCGAAGTCCCAGGCCCCCCGCTCCTTGAATTTCAGATAGGCGCTCTTCGCTCCAGGGCCGGGCAGGGGGACGACAACCTCCTTGAGGATTTCGTCATTGCCCAGCGCGTTTTCGCGCCGGATGTTCACTGAGGGCGGGACATAGAATTCGGCCAAGGGGATGGTCCGTTCCCCCTGAGCGGAAAAGAGGGTCACCCGGGCTTCCAAGGCCATGAGCATTGGCGCCAGGTCCGAGGGATAGACGATGTGGCACAGGCCGCTTCCCAGTACGGCATGGTAGCGGTTGCGGCCGTCGAGGGCGAAACACTTGCTCCCGCCCTTCTTTCGACAGACCGTCTCGGCGGTGCGGTAATACCAACAGCGCGGCCTCTGGCAGAGATTGCCGCCCAGGGTGCCCATGCGGCGGAGCTGGGGTGAGGCCACCGACCGAGCCGCCTGGCTCAATCCGGGAAAAAGCCGGCCCACGGCCGCGTCCTCGGCCAATTCGGCCACCGTGGTCAGCGCGCCCAGGCGAAGGCCTGCTGGGTCCTGACGAATGAAGGACAAGCCGGGGATGGTCATAAGGTCCACCAGCGTCTCTGGCAGCCGGATGCCTTCTTTGATCTCGCTCAGGAGGTCCGTTCCCCCGGCCAGGAGCACGGCCCGGCCGTCGCCGCCAGCCAACAGCGCGGAAGCCTGGGGGAGGGTTTTCGGTTCGGCCAGCTTGAAGTTTTTCATGAGCGTCTCTCCCTCCGCTTGAGCGCCTGGAGCACCTTGTCCGGGGTCATGGGAATCTCACCGACATGGACGCCGATGGCGTTGAACACGGCGTTGGCGATGACGGCCGAGCTGGGGATGCGGGGCGGCTCGCCCAGGCCCTTGTTGCCCAGGTTGTTCAGCCGCTCGTCCACCACATCGGCGAAGAGGGGGATGATTTCCGGGCAGTCTTCGATGGTGGCCACCTTATAGTCGTGGAGGTTGGCGTTGACCATCCGGCCCAGGGAGGTGTCCATGGTCTTCTGCTCGAACAGGGCGGCGCTCAGTCCTTGGAGGACGCCCCCCAGGACCTGGCTCTCGGCCGTCTGCCGGTTGAGAACGCGGCCGATGTCGTGAGCGGCCACCACGCGGAGCACCCGGATACGGCCCGTCTCGGTGTCCACTTCGACTTCGGCGAATTGAGCGCCGAAGGTCTGGTAGTCGAAGCCAGGCGCCCACAAGGCCCGTTCGCCGTGGAAAACGGTCTCGCGGCGAAGCTCGCGGGCGGCCTCGGCAAAGGAGAGCGCCTGAGCAGGATTCTGGGTGTTGCTGAATTTTTTTTTGGCCGCGGTTACCTGGCCGGCCGGGATGTTGAGCTTCTTGGCGGCCAGCTGCTTAAGCTGCTCCACGGCCTTGAGCGCCGCGTCGCGCACGGCCGGGCCGACCGAGGGCGCGGTCAGGCTGCCGCCGGAAGAGGGCGCCCAGGGATAGTCCGAGTCGCCGATCTTGATTGTAATGTCCTTGGGCTCCAGGCCGAGCGTTTCAGCGGCGATAGCGGCCATGAAGGTCCGTGTTCCGCAGCCGATGTCCTGCGTGCCGCACTGCACCTCCACGCTCCCGTCCGGATAGACATAGAGGTCGGCCAGAGTGCCGGGCACGCCGGCCCCCGGCCAGATCTGGCTGGCCATCCCCAGGCCGCGCTTGGTCCGGCCCGCGGCCTGGCCCGGCTTTTTGTTGCGGCGCTGCCAGCCGATCTTTTCCGAGCCCAAGCGATAACACTGCTCCAGGCCTTTGGTGGAATAGGGCGTGCCGGTGTCACCCTGGTTTTTGGTCGTGTAGTTCCGGAGCCGCAATTCCAAGGGGTCCATTCCCAACTCAGCGGCCAGCTCTTCCAGGAACCCTTCCAGGGCGAACGTACCCTGGGTATGACCGGGTGCCCTCGTCGGCCGGTTGGAGCAGGTGTGGGCGAAGACCGAGTATTCCTCGACCTTAAGGTTGGGGCAGCGGTAGAGGTCGACCAGGGGGTCCGCACAATCGTCCCCCCGGCCCAGGCCTCCGCAGGTCAAGTTCTTGAAATGCACCGCGGTCAAGGTGCCGTCCTTCTTGACGCCGGCTTTGATGGTTATCCGGTTCGATGGCCTGAAACCGACGCAGAAAGAATTTTCCTTTCGGCTGAGGACGACTTTGACCGGCCGCCCGGCCTGGCGGGCCAGGAGCGCCGCGGCCAGGGTATGATCGTTCAACCCCAGCTTGCTGCCGAACCCGCCGCCCATGTATTTCTTGATGACCCGGACCTTGGCCGCTGGCATTTTCAGGGCACGGGCCAGGCCGTCGCGCACGCTGTGCACGGCCTGGGTCGAGTCCCAGACCGTGAGTGAATCGCCCTCCCAATGGGCCAAGCTGGCGTGGGTCTCGGCCGGCTGGTGAACCTCCCAGCTCGTCCGGTAGGTCCGCTCCAGGATGAGGTCGGCTTCCTGAAAGCCTTTGTCCACGTCTCCGCGGGTGAGCTCGTTCAGCTTCTGGACGTTGGGCCCGTCGGGGAGAACTTGGGGAGCTCCCTCGGCCTGGGACGCATCTTCGGAAACCACGAATGGCAGCTCTTTGTATTCGACCCTGATGAGGTCCAGGGCTTCTTCGGCCGTGGCCTCGTCTTCGGCGGCCACGGCCGCCACCGGCTCGCCCAAGTAGTTCAGCCGGCCTTCCTTTAGACGCACAGCGGCCTTGACGCCGTTAAGGGCCAGGGCCGGGCTGAGGTCGAGCGCGACAATCTCGGCGCAAGCGTGCGGCGAGCGAAGGATTTTGGCGAAGAGCATGCCCTCCAGCTGGAGGTCGTGGGTGTAGTCCGCCGCTCCGGTGACGACGCGCTCGCCGTCCACCCGGGGCAGGTAGCCGCCTATGTATTTGAAGGTTTCCGCCGGCGTTGGGACGACGGCGGCCGGCTTGGCTCCCGGGAGCGGTTGGCCCTGCTCCTTATAGGTCAGGCTGTCCCCTGTGTCTAGGTCTTTCATTTCAACCCACTCCTCATCCGTTCGGAAGCGGCAGCCACCGCTTCGTGTATCTTCTGATAGTTGCCGCAGCGGCAGATGTTGCCGCTGAGGGCGGCCTTAATTTGATCGCCGCTGGGAGAAGAGTTTGCTTCGAGAAGCGCGGCTCCGGCCAGGATGAAGCCCGGAGTGCAGAAACCGCACTGGTAGGCGTCCTTGTCGATGAAGGCCTGCTGAAGAGGATGGAGCTTTCCCCCGGCGGCCAGCCCCTCGATGGTCCGCACCTGCCGGCGGTCGGCCCGGGCGGCCAGGGTCATACAGGAATAGACGGGTTTGCCGTCGAGGAGCACCGTGCAGGCGCCGCACTCGCCCCGGTCGCAGGTCCGCTTGGTGCCGGTCAGACGCAACCGTTCCCGGAGCACGTGGAGCAGGGTTTCCCGCGGCTCGACTTCCAGCCGCACGGTTTTGCCGTTTACGGTCAGGCTAATGGGCTTGACCTTGAAGACGGCGGGCTCTACGTCCTGCCCTCCGGGGGTCAGGCCGTCCTGGCCCAGGAGCCCCGCGGCCAGGGTGGCCCCTAGGGCGCCGCCGCCCATGCCTCTGATGAAAGCTCGGCGGGTAAAGGTCTTTTTCCTTTTTTTCTTAATAGAAGAGTTATCCATCGCCGACTCCAGTCCCGCCCCTAGACCAGCCGGATGAGCGCTATCAGGGCCAGGCTGATCAGGATGGAAGCCGGGCTGAGGATGGCCGGCCGCAGATTTTGTTGGGACAGCTTTTGCCCGGCCCAAAATCCCAGGGGAACGGTTGCCGCGGCGAGCCCGGCGGCGATGGGAGCGAAGGCCCAGGCCAGGGGAAGGCTTGTGCCCGGAACAAGGCAGGCTGGAATGCCGGTCACCGCTCGCACCAAGGGAAAAACGGCCGCGGCCGCCAGGCCCGAGGCGGCGCCCAGCCAAACCCGGCCTTTAACCGTTTTCTTCCAGGCCGGGACCGCGGCAGCCAGAACAAAGAAGGCCAGGGCTTCAGTGACGAAGGCGAACATGGGGTTGGCCACCGCGCCGTGTTTTAGGGGAAGCGATAAAAGCGCGGCTTCGAACAATTTGAACGAGACGGCCAGCAGGACCAGCAGGCCCGCGGCTTCTATCCGGCGCGAGGCGGCCAGCCCGGCCGCCAGGAAGAAGAGGGCCACGGCGGTCATGACCGAGCCCGAAACGAGCCGGGCGCAACTCTTGAGGCCCAAACCCAGGAGCGCTTCGCTCAGACCCCAGGCCGAGCCCAAGAGCACGACCAGGCCCAGGTTTTGGAAACGTGTTGAATGAGGCATGCCCATCTCCTTCTCAGGATATTTCCCATTGATGACGAGATCATTATAAATTGCCGAATTTATTTTTTCAATTTCCTTATCCTTGACAATTCAATTTTGGAAAAATATACTTCCGCCTCACGATGAAAATCGAAACCCTGGCCCTGCTGACCATTTTCATCCCCATCATCGGTTCCTTGACCATCCCCCTGGCCGGCCTGGTGGCCAAGCGCCTCCGTTCGGTGTGGGCCGTGCTCCTGGGCGCGGTGACGGCGGCCCTGCCCCTCCTGCTCCTACCGGCGGCCCTGCGCGGCGGCGAGACGATTTTTAGAACGGACTTCATCTTCGGGCTCAATTTCGTCCTGATCATGGACCCGCTGTCCATCTTCATGTCCATCGTCTCTTCCTTCGTCGGCTTCCTGATCATCGTTTATTCCCTGGGCTACATTCATCACGAAGAGAACCAGAACGAATACTACCTGATGGTGGTCCTGTTCATCGGGGCCATGATGGGGCTGGTCTTTTCGGGAAACCTCATTTTCATCTATCTCTTCTGGGAAATCATCGCCATCTGCTGCTGGCGGCTTATCGGCTTCTACCGGCAGAAGGACCATGTCCGCAAGGCCGACAAGGCCTTCCTGGTAACCTTCTTCGGCGCAGCGGTCATGCTGCTCGGCTTCATCCAGATCTACAGCGCCCACACCCCGAACAGCTTCGACCTCACCACCCTGCGGGGAATGACCATCCCCGGCAGCGCCGTCCTGCTTATCCTGTTCGGCATGTTCTCCAAGTCGGCCACCGTCCCCCTCCACACCTGGCTGCCGGACGCCGGCGTGGCGCCCACTACGGTTACCGCCCTGCTCCATGCCGCGGTGCTGGTCAAGATCGGCGTCTATGCCTACGCCCGTCTGTTTCTGGCTACTTTCCGGCTGCCCGGCGCCTGGCCGCAGGCCATTCCCTGGCTGGTGGTGGCCTCCGCGCTGATTGCCGCCGCGGCGGCCACCGTGGAGACGGACTTAAAGCGCATTCTGGCCTACTCCACGATCAGCCAGATCGGCTACATCTTCCTCGGCTTCAGCATGGCCAACCCCGACGGCATCAACGGCTCTCTCCTGTTCATCCTTATGCACGGGCTGGCCAAGGCCGGCCTGTTCCTGTGCGCGGGCATTGTCATCCACGCCACTCACCAGCGAGACATCCGCCAGATGGGCGGGCTGTTGCGGACCATGCCCTTCACCGCCGTCTCCTTCCTCTTCTGCGCTTTCTCGGTCATCGGCCTGCCGCCCTTCGGCGGGTTTTTCTCCAAGTTCCTGGTCATCATGGGCACGGTCAAGGCCGGCCAGGTGTGGGTTGCCGCCCTGGCCCTGTTCACTGCCGTGCTGACGATGTTCTATCTGCTCAAGGTTTTCAGTCAGGTCTTCCTGGGTGAGGCCAAAAACCCCGCTCCGGAAAAAACAAAGTCCATGGTCTTCGTGGTGACCGTGCTGGCCTTTCTGTCGCTAGCGGCGGGACTGCTCATCTCCTATCCGGCGCAGGCGGCTAGAGCGGCGACGAAGCAAATCATGGCGGGGTGGCCCAAATGACGCCTCACCTGCTGCTCCTGCCCATTCTCCTGCCGCTGGCCGTAGCGATTTTATGCTTGATCCTGCCCAAACGCCTCCGTGTCCTGAGAGACGGCCTGTCGCTGGCCGGGTCGGCCGCCGTCCTTTATCTCGGTTTCGCCTTCTTCAAGCTCAGGAACCTGGAATGGCGGCCGGAATGGTTCGGGACGGACATCAAGTTCGAGCTGAGGCTCTATCATTTTTCAGCCTTCATTTTGCTGGGCCTGGCCGGGTTCCTATTTCTCATCGCCCTCTATTCCATCGTCAAGATGAAGGACCACCCCCGGGTCGGTCTTTATACCTTTTATATCTTCTTGTCGGCGGCCCTGGCCAACGGCGCCGTCCTGGCCGATAACTTCGTGCCCCTGGTTTTCTTCTGGGAAGGGCTGCTCCTGACCCTTTACGGCCTGATCTCCCTGGGCCAGAAGGAGACTTCCTCCCGAACGGCGGCCAAGGCCTTCATCATCAGCGGCATCTGCGATTTCTGCATGATCCTGGGCATCGGGCTGCTGTGGATGATGACCGGCACGCTGACCATGTCCCAGGTCTCGGTCAAGCCCGAGGGGCTGGCCGCCGTGGCCTTCGTCATGATGATGATCGGGGCCATCGGCAAGGCCGGGGCTCTGCCCTTCCACACCTGGATTCCGGACGCGGCCCTTGACGCTCCAGTCAGCTTCATGGCCTTCATGCCGGCCGCCTTCGAGAAACTGCTGGGCATCTACCTCCTGGCCAGGATTACGCTCGACCTCTTCCGCTTGGAAAAGAACAGCACCCTGGCCATCGTCCTGATGACCATCGGCGCGGCCACCATCGTCTTTGCCGTGTTCATGGCCCTGATCCAGAAGGACTTCAAGAAGCTGCTCTCCTTCCACGCCGTCAGCCAGGTCGGCTATATGGTCCTGGGCATCGGCACGGGCATCCCCATAGGCATCGCCGGCGGCATCTTCCATATGATCAACCACGCCATGTACAAGTGCGGGCTGTTCCTCAGCTCGGGCTCGGTCGAGCACCGGACCGGGACGACCGAGCTGCGGAAGCTGGGCGGGCTGGCCCGGGAGATGCCCTTCACCGCGGCCGGGTTCGCCGTCTGCGCCCTGGCCATCTCCGGAGTCTGGCCGCTCAACGGCTTCGTTTCCAAGGAGATGGTTTTCCACGGGGCCCTGGAGACCGGCTACACCGTCTTTGCCGTGGCCGCCTGGCTGGGCGCCATCTTCACCTTCGCCTCCTTCCTCAAGGCCGGCCATTCGGTTTTCTTCGGGCCGCGGAGCCAGGAAGTGCCCAAGGTCAAGGAAAGCCAGCTGCCCATAGTCCTGCCCATCCTTATCCTGGCCGCCCTGTGCCTCATCTTCGGCGTCTTCAACCAGCTTCCCTTGAAGACTTTCATCCAGCCCATCCTGGAGGGCCATGCCGAGCCGGGCGCGCACCTCGATTTCACCTCCCACGCCCTGGCCCTTTTCAACCCGGTGGCCGGGATTTCGGTGCTGTGCCTGCTCATCGCCCTGGCCATCCATTTTTACGGCTGGCGGCGGGGCGGGCGAAAAGCTTACCTGGCCTCGGAGCCCGTCCACAACCTGCCCGTGGCCAAGCAGCTCTACAACCTATCCGAAAAACGTTTCTTTGACCCCTATGAGCGAGCCATCCAGTTCCTCAAGGGGCTGTCCCAGGTCCTGTTCCGCGGCCTGGACCGGCCGATCGACTTCTTCTACGAAAAAGTCGTCACCAAGGTCGGCGGCGCTTTCACCGGCCTCCTGCAAAAAGCCCACAACGGCCACTATGCCAACTACCTGGCCTGGTGCCTGGCCGGATTGCTGGTGATCGCCGCGCTGATCAATGTGTTGTTGAAATGACCACTTCAGCTTCAGAGGAGGACCAGTGATTTTCTTGTACATCGCCCTGCCCCTGGCGGTCGCCGCTGTCCTGCCTCTGGTGGGCAAAGTTTCCAAGAAATTCCTGCCCGACCTTATGGCCAATGCCGTCTTCTTCCTGCTGCTGATCTATGCCGTCACCGGCGGCAGGCAGCTCATCGGCGAAGGCCCCTTCCTCCAGAAGCTCAACTGGCTGGGCGAAAGTTTCAACATCCAGGTCGCCGTGGACGGGTTCAGTCAGTTCATGCTCATGGCCATCGCCCTGGTCTGCCTGGCGGTCGGCCTGTTCTCCATCAACTACATGGACCATTACGGCTCCAAGGCCGTTTATTACGCCCTCCTGCTGGTGATGGCCGCCGGAATGAACGGCCTGGTGCTCGTCACCGACCTTTTCCAGGTTTATATTTTCCTGGAAGTGGCGGCGGTGGCCTCCTATGCCCTGGTGGCCTACGGCCTGCAGCACGACGAGCTGGAGGCCTCCTTTAAATATTTAATGCTGTCGGTCATCGCCTCGGCCGCCATCCTGGTCGGCATAGCCCTTCTCTTCGGCCTGACCGGCGGTCTGAGCTTTGCCTCTGTGGCCGAAGGCCTGCGCGCTTTGAACGCGCCGCTCGCCGTCGGGCTGTGCGCGGCCCTTTTCCTCATGGGGTTCGGGCTCAAGGCCGCTCTCGTCCCCTTCCATGCCTGGCTGCCCGACGCCCATCCTTCGGCTCCGGCCCCTATCTCAGCCATCCTGTCCGGCCTGCTGATCAAAGTGTCCGGAGTGTACGCCCTCGTCCGCATTCTGTTTAATGTCTTCGGGCTGACTCCCGCCCTGTCCCAGGTCCTGATGTGGCTGGGAGCCGTGTCGATCGTAGTGGCCGCCCTGCTGGCCTTGGGCCAGAATGACCTGAAACGGATGCTGGCCTATTCCTCCATCAGCCAGGTGGGGTATATCGTGCTCGGCCTGGGGCTGGGCACGCCCCTGGGGATCGCCGGCGGCCTGTTCCATCTTTTCAACCATGCGATGGCCAAAGGGCTGCTGTTTTTGAACTCAGGGTCCATCCAGATGTCCACCGGCACCCGGAACCTTGATGAGATGGGCGGGCTGGCCCGGCGGATGCCCCTCACCGCGGCCACCAGCCTGGTGGGGTCCCTGTCCGTCGCCGGAGTGCCGCCCCTTCCCGGTTTTTGGAGCAAGCTGATGATCATCATGGCCCTGGTCCAGGCGGCCGAGTGGCCCTTGGCCGTCGTCGCCATCCTGGCCAGCGTCCTGACCCTGTGGTACTACCTGCTCATCCAGCGCAAGGCTTTCTTCGGCAAGCTCGAGGAGCGCTGGAAGGAAGTCCGCGAGGCGCCCTTCTGGATGAGCTTCTCGACTGTATTTTTGAGCCTGCTCATCATCGCCATCGGCATCCTGTTTGCCGCCGTCATTAAAACCTGGATTGAGCCGGCGGCGGGTGTTCTGGGCCAGGGAGCCGGAGCCGTCATCGGCCTTCGAGGGTTTTAGACCATGGTCCTGCAGATCATCCTTCTCGGCGGATTGGTCCTCTTTTCCATCCTGGCCATCCTCGCCCGGGACCTCATCAAGTCGGCCATCAGCCTGGCCCTGGCCAGCCTCTGCCTGGGTATCGTCTTTTTCCGGATGAACGCTCCCTACGCCGGCGTGTTTGAAATCTCGGTCGTGGCCGGCCTGATCACGGTCCTCTTCATCCTGACCATCGCCCTGACCAAGGCAGAGGGCGATGTCCGGGAGTCCAAAGTGGCCCTCCTCATTTTCCCCCTGTTCTTTGTTGCTTTCCTCGTCTTAGACATCCTGGTCATGAAGGGCCTGATGTCCAAGGTTCCGGCCCTGGCCGGGACTCCGGAAGCCGGGGGGCTCAAGTTCGGAGAGGTGCTGTGGAAGCAGCGGACCTTCGACCTGGTCGGCCAGGTCCTGGTCATCCTGGCCGGGGTCTTTGCCGTCCTGGCCTTATTCCGCAAGAGGAACAAAGATGAGTAACACCTGGCTCCTCTATATGGCCTTCGCCGCCTGCCTGCTGGCCGTGGGCATCTACTGCCTCCTGGCCATGAAGAACCTCATCAAACTATTCATCGGTATCGAGGTCATCAGCAAGGGGGTGAGCCTGGCCCTGCTGGCCTCCGGCTTCGCCAGGCAGAACATCCTGCTGGCCCAGAGCCTGGTCATCACCTTCATTGTCGTGGAAGTCTGCCTGGTGGCCACCGCCCTGGCCATCATCGTCAATATCTACCGCCACACCAACAGCCTGGATGTCCGGAAGCTCACCAAATTGAGGGGATGAGCGCATGAAAAAGATCGACCTGCTGTTGTCGCCGCCGGTGGTTTTTCTGTTGATGCTGGGGGCGGCCGCCCTTCTCTATGCCCTGGGCCGAGCTATGGGGCCCAAGCTGAAGAAGGTGGGCGGCAAACTCACGACCTATGCTTGCGGCGAGGACATTCCGGGGGCCAAGGTGCAGTTCGGCTACAGGCTGTTCTTTTTCATCGCCCTGTTCTTTACCATCATGCATGTAGCGGCCCTGGTCGTGGCCACTGCGCCGGCCGGCAAGGTCCTCCTGCTGGCCATCTTCTACCTGGCCGTAATCTTCCTGGCCATCATGGCCCTGGTGACAAGAGACTGACATGCTGCAACGACTCGTTCGCTGGTCGCGTATCAAATCCCCCTGGATCCTCCACCTCAACTCGGGCGCCTGCAACGCCTGCGATATCGAGGTGGTGGCCGCCCTGACGCCCCGCTTCGACTTGGAGAGGCTGGGCGTGCTGCTCAAGGCCACCCCCCGGCATGCCGACGTCCTCATCTCCACCGGGCCGGTGACGCGCCAGATGAAGGACCGCATCATCCGGATTTACGATCAAACCCCCGACCCGAAGTTCGTCATCGCCGTGGGCGCCTGCGCCATGTCCGGCTGTGTTTACCGGGGGGCTTACAACGTTATGGGCGGCCTGGACCAGGTCATCCCGGTGAACGTCTATGTCCCGGGCTGCCCGGCCCGGCCGGACGCCATTCTGGACGGGGTGGTCAAGCTGCTGGGGACACTCTGAGCTGATGAGGAAGTCATGACCGACCAGGACATCATGGACAAGGCCAAGAGCTCGCTGGGCGAGCGGCTCCTGGAGATCACCAACCCCGCCCCGCATCGGACCTTCCTGACCGTCGGAGTCCAGGACCTTGTGGCGGCCATGGAAAAGCTGAAAAAAGAGCTGGGCTTCCGGTATCTGGCCACGATCAGCGGAGTCGATAAGGGAGACGCCTTCGAGATTCTCTATCACTTCGGCTATGAGGGGGGCAATCTCAACGTCAGGACTAGAATCCCCAAGCCGGTCGGCCAGGATGGAGTGTTGGCCGATCAGACAAGGCCGCATCTTCCGTCCATCTGTTCGGTCATCCCCGGGGCCGTCCTCTATGAGCGCGAGCTGCAGGACATGTTCGGGATCGTCGTGGACAACATTCCCGACCCTCGGCGCCTGGTCCTGCCCGACGACTGGCCGGAGCAAAACTTCCCCCTGCGCAAGGACTGGAAATTCGAGCGGCCCCCGGAGGTCATCCCCGGAGGAAAGAAATGAAATTCAGCATTCCCATCGGCCCTCAGCACCCGGCCCTCAAGGAGCCGATCAGCCTGCGCATGACCGTCGAGGGCGAGGTCATCCGGGACGCCGACATCCGGCTGGGCTACAACCACCGGGGGCTGGAGAAGCTGGCCGAGGAGAAGACCTGGATCCAGAACATCTACCTCACCGAACGGATCTGCGGCATCTGCTCCCACTCCCATGCCACCTGCTACGTCCAGGGCGTGGAAAAGCTCATGGACATCGTGCCTCCCAAGCGGGGGCTGTACCTCCGCTTCCTGGTGGCCGAGCTGGAGCGGGTCCACAGCCATCTGCTGTGGCTGGGCGTGGCCGGCCACGAGGCCGGCTTCGATACGTTCTTCATGTACACCTGGCGGGACCGTGAGATCGTCATGGACATGCTGGAGGCCATCTCCGGGAACAGAGTCCATTACGCCATCAACACCTTGGGCGGGGTGCGGCGCGACCTGGATGAAGGACAGCGGCAGCACATCTTGGGCCAGCTCGACACCCTGCGTCAGCGCTC
>JBAVVA010000104.1:0-1555 GCA_049697055.1 Candidatus Aminicenantales bacterium | reverse complement strand
AAAGGGAGTGGACAACGGTCTTCTGATGCTGGTGGCCGTGGAGGACAGGGCTATCCGCATCGAGGTCGGCTACGGCCTGGAGGGCACGCTGCCCGACGGCAAGTGCGGGACGATCATCCGCCAGGTGATCGTGCCCGAGTTCCGCAACGGGAACTATTACGAGGGCATCTCCAAGGCCTTCCAGATCATGGGCCAGGCCATCGGCGGCGACCCCAGCCAGATCAAGCTGCTTGAGAGCCGGGAAGCAAAATCCGGTCACAAATCGGGTGTGGGTTCCTTTTTCATCATGCTCATTCTCTTTTTCCTGGTGGCCAAGATCATCTCGCCCTGTCGCAAAGGCCGCTGGTATTCCAGTCGTCCGGGCGGCGGCTGGAGGTCCTTCGGTACGGGGGGCTTTTCCAGCGGCGGCTCTTCCTCCGGCGGTTTCAGCGGGGGGGGCGGCGGCTTTGGTGGAGGCGGAGCTTCCGGCCACTGGTAGGCGGCCGGCTCGAATCATGCTCTTTAAGATTTTTTGGCTGTTCACCAAGGTCGCTCTTTTTTCCTGGGGGGGAGGGCCGGCCTCTCTGGCTCTCATGCAGCGTTTGACCACGCAGGCGGGCTGGATTTCGCCCGCCGAATTTGCCGACGCCGTAGCCCTCAGCAACGCCCTGCCCGGGCCGATTGCTCCCCAGGTTTCGGCTTACGTCGGGTACAAGCTGGCCGGGGTTCCGGGGGCCGTGGCCGGCGTCACGGGCACGGTCCTGCCCGCCACCCTGCTCATGCTGCTCATGATCGCCTTTTTCTTCAAGATAAAGGACAATCAGGCTGTTCGGGCCATGCTCACCGCCGTCCGGCCGGTAGTGGTCGGCTTCCTGCTGTGGACGGCTTACGACATGGCCGCCGCGGTGCTCAACGTCAAGAAGATCGGTTGGAGTCCGGCCCTGCTCGGCGGCTGGGACAAGGTCGTCCTGGTCCTGGTGGCCTTCGCCCTCCTGTCCTTCACCCGCATCAACCCCATCCTGGTCATCCTGGCTGCGGCGGCCTTCGGGTTCTTTGTCTATCGCTAGGGTTGCGTTTTTTTTGGTCAAAGCCTTCAGGACTTCCCCCATTTTTTTCTTCTCTCTGTATCTATTTTGCCTGCCATTTTGGCTATATACAGACATTCATCCGGAATGCTGAAAATCCAGGGACACGTTACCGAATGCATATTTTCTGGCCGGTCCGCATTCAGGTCAGGGCCCGCCTTCGGTACATGTCCCAGGATTTTCCTCCAGGCCTCAAAAAAAGGGGGACATGTACTTAATCTCTTGATTAAGTGATGTGTCCCCCTTTTTTCAAAAACTGCAAACAAAGGGTGAACGCCTGTCAAAGTCATATATTGAAAATCTGGACAAAAAAGATATAATAAAAGTTCGTTTTTTGCTTGAAGGAGGTCAGTTATGGCTTATATGATCACCGAGGAATGCATCAACTGCGGCGCTTGCGAGCCGGAATGCCCCAACCAGGCCATTTCCGCAGGCGATGCGCTGTACATCATCGACCCTAACCGCTGCACCGAGTGCGTGGGCCATTTCGA
>JBAVVA010000103.1:0-5368 GCA_049697055.1 Candidatus Aminicenantales bacterium | reverse complement strand
GGGAAGCTGGACTGGTATAAGCCGGTCCGCGACCTTGTGCCCGCCATCCAGTTCACCAATGATGAGCTGAACAACACGGTCACCCTGCAGGACATGCTGTCGCACCGCACGGGCATCACCCGGCATGATATGATCTGGTACCAATCGGACTTTACCCGCCGGGAGCTCTTCGAGCGGCTGAAGTATATGGAGCCCCGGGAGCCCCTCCGGCAGACCTTCCTCTACAACAACATGATGGTCACCGCGGCGGGGTACCTCATCGAGCTGCAGTCGGGAAAGACCTGGGAAGAGTTCGTCCGGGAGAGGATCTTCAAACCCCTGGACATGAAGTCCTCCGGCTTCACCGTCGCCGAGATGCTCAAGCAGGAAGACCACGGCGTGCCCTTTACCGAGAAGCGGGATACGGCGGAGCTCTACGAGCTTCCCTACTACGAGGACACGGCCGGCATGGCCCCCTGCGGGGCGATCGTCTCCAACATCCAGGAAATGTCCCATTGGCTCATGGCCCTGATGAACGACGGGAAGTACGGCGATAAGCAGGTCCTCCCGGCCAAGGTGCTCAAGGCCACCCTGGCGCCGGCCATCGCTCTCCCCAACACTTCGGCCGAGACGATGGGGTTCTGGGAAGTCCTGAACGCCGCCTACGGAATGGGCCGCCTAACCGCCTCCTATCGGGGGCACCTCCTGACCTATCACGGCGGGGACCTCGACGGCTTCCACTCCCAGGTCTCCTTTATGCCCCGGGAGGGGATCGGGGTGATAGTCTTCGTAATCGGCGACCACTGCGCCAGCCTCTACAACACGGTCAGCTACAACGTGTATGAGCGCCTGCTGGGCCTGGACCAGACCCCCTGGAGCGAACGCTTGCTGAAGATGAGGCTCAAAGGCAAGCAAGCCGGCACAGAGGCCCGGGCCAAAGCCGGGGCGGAACGTGTCCCCAACACCAAGCCCTCCCACGCCCTGGCGGATTACGCGGGTGTCTACGAGCACCCCGCCTACGGCCTCCTGAAGATCGGGCTGAAGGAGGGGCAGCTCCAATTTGACTTCCACAAGATCCAGCTCCCCCTGGCCCACTTCCACTACGAGCGCTTCGACACGCCCAACAACGAGATCTACGGCAAGTGGTCGGTCAACTTCTTCACCAACCCCCTGGGCGATGTGGACAAGGCCGTCATGTCCCTGGACGAGGCCGAGGTCGCCTTCCTGCGCAAGCCCGAAACCATCGACCCCGAGCTTCTCAAGCAGCTGGCCGGCACGTACGAGACTCCCACCGGCATCAAGTTCCAGGTGGTCCTCAAGGAGGACGGCAGCCTCATCCTGTCAGTACCCGGACAGCCTGAAGATAAACTGATCCCCACCAAAGGCCTCCAGTTCCGCATCCAGCAATTTTCCGACGTGGTCTTTGATTTCGTCGTGGAGAACGGCCAGGTCAAGGGCCTCAAGCAGAGGAGTCCTTCCGGAGAGTACGTTTTTACCCGAAAATAGCCCGGGAAAAAATAACTTCTATTTCGGATGTCTGGCCGCGGAAGGGATGGCGAAAACGGACGTATCTGTATAGGAAATCACTTTTTCTGTTGTGCTCCCCAGAAAGAACCTTTCAAGTTTGTGCACCAAAGAGGAAATGACGATGAGATCAATATGGTGGTCCTGGGCATACTCGACGATCCCGGTGGGGGCGTTCATGGCCCTCACAATTTCCTCCGATTCGCGGATGTCCTCGCCTTCTCTCCTTTCCCGGGCTTGAATTTTTTTGTGAAGGGCTTTGAACATTTCGTCGGATTCGCCGGGTGAGAACTTATGAAACAACTCAAAAACATGGAGGAAGGTCAGAGAAGCATTTAAGCCCTTGGCCAGTTTCCAGGCGAAATCCCGTTCAATCTCTTCTTTGGGGGAAAAATCCGTGGGGATCAGGATCTTCTGGAATTGGAGCTTTTTCCTTCTTTTTTTGGTCAGCAGGACCGGAATAAAAGAATGTCTTAAGACTTGATTAGCCACGCTTCCGATTAAAAGATTCTCTAAAGCAGAATGGCCTTTCTTGCCCATGACAATCAAATCCGCTTTTTCCCCTTCCGAGATTTCTATGATTTTTTTGGGAGCTGAGCCTTCCTTGACGATAATTTTATCGAATGATATTTTTTCCTTCTTGGCCAGGGCTTCAATATCCGAATACTTCCTTTCTTTTATTTCTTCCACCCTTTTTAAAAGCCCGGCATTTATAGCCGGCGAGGCATCATAAAGAGCTTGGGAGAAATCAGGCACAATGTGGGCTGCCATAAGCTTGGCCTCAAATTTTTTGGCAAATAGCTCAGCCGCAAAAAGAGCTGCTTTGGCCTCGTTTGAAAAGTCTGTGGCCCAAAGAATGTTTTTCAAAAATTTATCCATTTTTGCTTCCTTTTAACTGTGGCTTGCTCCCGTCGTTATTCGCCGGCTCGAGCCTTCTGGCGTAGCGTTTCCTGGCTGTATTCGTCGCGGCATTTGGATATCATATCTTTCAATTTCAGCGGGCTGGCCACCTTGGGGTAGATCGTCGCTCCGTCCTCCGCCGCCGTCTGGATCTCAATGTCTCCGTAATTTAAAGCCCGTCCCAGAAGATTCTGGTAATAAGAAACATTGTTGATTTTTTCGAGGGGGCTTTCCTTGGTGTAAAGGTTGAAGATCCCCCGCTCATCGATCACCCTTAAGTTGGTGACGGCCCAAATATTCCTCCGCCTGTACCATTCCCGGTAAAAGAAGTAAGAGCCGGCCGCGACCAAGAGAATCCAACTGACCCAGCGGACAAGTGTCAGAAAGCCGCTTTGAGTATGAACAAACAAGAAAACGACGACAACCAGGGCCGCGGACAATAGAAACAGCAAGAAGGGCTTGACCACGGTAATCCAGTGAGTCCTGGTCTCAAGAAATTTGTTCTCGTTGGGCCGCAATTTTGTTCTCATGGTAACCTCGATGAAGCTTTTCTCATTTTGTATCAGGATTCGCAGATTTAATCAATACTCGCTATGCCGGGGTGGCGGAATTAGCAGACGCTTTGGGGATTACTCGATTTTCAGGATGACGAATTCGACACGGCGGTTGAGCTGGCGGTGCTCATCGGTGTCGTTGGGCGCAACGGGCGCCGATTCGCCGTATCCCCTGGCCTGCAGCCGCGCCCCGGCAATGCCGTGATCCAGCAGATATTTCATCACCGCCCCGGCCCGGTCCTGGGACAGCTTGAGGTTGGACGTATCGTCGCCAACGTTGTCCGTGTGGCCCGCGACCTCGATGACCATCTTGGGGTACTGGCTAAGGATCGCCACGAGGCGGTCGAGCTCGACCTTCGACTCGGGCAAAAGCGTCGCCTTGGCGAACTCGAAGAAGATGTTGTTCAGGCGGATCCTAGCCCCCGGCTTGAGCGGGACGAGCAGCAGGTCCCGAACAAAGATCTCCCCGGCCTTGGCTTTGCTCAAGTCGATCCTATCGCTCACCGCGATGTAGCCCGCGGCCTCGGCCCGGAAGCTGTAATTCTCGCCGATGGGCAGGACGATCTGGTACTTTCCTGTGACCTGGTCGGAGTTGGCCTCGCCGGCGCCCGTGCCGTCGCGGAGCCGCTCATAGGTGACGCTGGCCGCGACGGGGCTGTCGCCCGGATCATGGGCCCGGCCGCGGATAAAGGCCGTGGGCATGGGCCTCATGTCCTCCGGCAGGCGAAACTCATAGATATCTTCCTTGCCGCCCTGGCCTTCCGAAATGAAGGCCAGTTGACCCGATGCGTCGGTGCTGAGAGTCGGCTGGTTGGTCGGGGAATTGATATCCGGACCGAGGTTCCTGGGCGCCGACCATTTCAGCCAGGTGTCATCCAGTCTCCGTATCATGTAGAGGTCATACCCGCCGAATCCGCCGGCCCGCGCGGAGGAATAGTACATGGTCACGCCGTCGGGCGCGAGGAAGGGACAGACATCGTCCGCGGGGCCGTTGACCGGAGAGCCTAGGTTCCTGGGTTTGGTCCAGGTGCCGTCCTTCTGGAGGAAGCTGACGTACAGGTCGCGCTCTCCAAGGGATTCATCATTCATGATGGAGATGACGAGCACCCGGTTGCCCGGGGCCAGGAAAAAATCGTTCCGGTCGGCTCGGTTGACATAGTCGTGAACGCGCAAATAAGCGGGTTGGCTCCAGCCTTCGCCGCGGCGGACGGTCAGGGCCACGACCCTGTATCCTTCCTTGGATTCGCCGACTTTCGGGATCTCATCGGCGGACGGAAAAAGATGCGTTGTTTGACCGCGCTTCTCGAGGGCTTCGGCGAGCTCCTTGTATTGCCAGGCCGGGTCCTGGAGCCTCTGATCGAAAATGCCTCCAACGACCAAGGTATTTCCGTCAGGGAGAACCGAGCAAACAAAAGTGTGATATTTGTTGTTGAGCGGCGGAGGCAGCTTCCGGGCCAGGCTCCACTGGCCGTTCGGCTGCCTGACCGAAACCCAGCAGGTTTGATGGGTCAAGGAAACGAGCCGCTCATCCGGCAGGGGGACGAGCATCTTGCGCAAGGTGGCTTTTGTGGGCTCGTCCAGCGCCGGGTTCTTAAGCATGTCCTGGATCGTCTTTTCGTCCAGGTTCCCAAGCGCCCTCTCCTTCATTTCCTTGCGGATGTCGTCGTCCACGTACCCTTCCCGGGCAAAATAGAGAGTTTGGCCGTCGGCGCTGACAAGGGGAGTGATCTCGCGGGCGGAGCTGTTGACCTCGGGTCCCAGCTTGACCTTTTTCAATTTGGTCTCCTGCCCGGTGGACGCTCCCCAGCCTAGGGACGCGGCGAGGGCGATTAAGACGAGGCGGCGAACAGCCGTTCTCATCAGCCCCTCCTTATTCTCCCTCCGGCCATCGAAAGGAATCATAAATACAAGGTTTAGACATGTCAAGGAAGGTCTCCCGGGATGAGAGTCGACCAAGCGCACGAAAATGCCGTTCATCGGCTCGTTTCGCCCGCCGCCGGCTCGAGGGCGGACGGGATTTCTTCGATATCTTCGAGAACTTGACAGCCCCGGGCCATTGGCTTACATTTCTCCTGAACAGAGGCGGGGGATAAATGATCGACAATTCCGATATCCGGGCATTCGCTCCGGCCAAGCTCTTCGTCCTGAATAGGGAGTGATTCATGGCCTTCAGAAAAACAGCGGTCCTCGTCATCGTTCTGGTCAGCTTAGGCTTGTTGTCGCCGCCCCGTTTCCCGGCAGCGGTCAATTTCCAGGCTTCCCTTCAGTCGGAGGTGATCAGCGTGGGTTTCCAGGCCGTCGTCATGGGGACGGCCACTTCGGGCGCGCGGATCACGGTTACGGCCACGGGGCCGGGGCCCGTGCCCTCGGCCGGCGGCACGGCCGAAGCCGCCGGGAACTTCACAATTTTA
>JBAVVA010000102.1:0-1993 GCA_049697055.1 Candidatus Aminicenantales bacterium | reverse complement strand
GGGATATCTCTCTCTGTCCGATCTCCTGGCCGGCCGGCCCTTTCCCTTCCCCCTCGAGGAGGACAGGCTGGCGGTCCTGAAAGCCGACGCCGAAAAAAGGGGGACGGAGCTTATCGAAGAGGCTTTGGGGAGGCCGGCTCAATGGCCTATTGCGGGCGGCTGGGGAGCCTGCTCCTGGCAGGGAGGCCTGGGCTTTACCCTGGAGCGATTCGAAGACTTGGATTCTTTTATTCGTGCTGAATTCAAAGCGGTCGTCAGCTCTCAAGGAAAAATGGTCAACTTAACCGCTGTCCGCCCCGCCTCTCTCGACATTTCGCTCGACATTATGGCCGGGTTGGTACCGCTGGCCTACTTTCCGGTTCTATTATCCAAGCCCGGCCAGCCGGGCGATCCGTCCGATCCTCCTGATCTCGCCGGGCTGACGTTCCAGCCCGACCCCGGCTCATCTTACCTTTCCAGAGCGCTCTCCCCAGATCAGCCTCTGCTGCCGCAGGATGCCCGGCCAGCCCTGGAAGAAGCCCTCCAAATCAAGCTCTTTTCTCCCCAGAACCTCTCGGCTCGGAGGCTGCGGCAGGCTCTCGGCCTCGCGGAAAACAACGAGCCCGTGCCGGAGGGCGTCTATCTCGTCCGCGACGACCTCGGGCTGGGTGGGGTCTTTGTCCAGGGCGACCTGGAGGAGCTTATCACCGCCGTCGCCGAGGACATTCAACTGATTTGCTTCCGTAATAGAAGCGAGGAATGGACCCTTAAGTTCAACCCGGTTCAAGGATGGACGGAATTCGCCGGACCCGGCTCAACAGAAACATTCGATGTTCTGGTCAAGCCCATCATCATCGTAGAGGGAGCCGTCAAATCTTTGGGCGGGGGAAAACCGGATGAGGGGGGAAGGCTCCAGCTCTGTCTTGATGAGGAGATCCCCTCAATCCTTCGTGGAGTCCGACTCACCCTGCTCTCTTCAGGCCGGATCACCCTCTCCGCCCACCTCATCCAACAGGGGGTGGCCTGGCAGCAGGGCTTTCCTTATATAAAAGAGTCCGAATCCCAGCTTTTTATCTTCTCCATGGGGACCGGCCTGATTTCGGGAGAAGTAACAGAAGGGGGGATCGCAGTCGGCCTGAACGCGCCTCAAGATCTAAAGGTCCAGGCGGAGCTGGTTGCTTCGGGCCTGGGCTTCCACATCGACGGCCGGGCTAAAAATATCCATCTCCTGGGAAGCCTTCAGGCTGCCGACATCGACCTGGGCGACAGCCATCTTGAGGTGAGCCATGACCCCGGATTGCTTAAGGATAATGAGCTGGCCCGCCGTCTTCTGAGAACAGCTTCTCCCGTGCTTCTCGTCTCCTCCTTCAGGCCGCTCATCTGGAAAGACCATGAATAGTGCACCGCCCTCTAAGCGCGCCGGCTATACCTTGATTGAGGCCTCGCTGCTTCTCCTTGTCCTGGTTTTTATTATCTATTTGGGAACATCGTCCTTCCTGCAGCTCATTCCAAGATACAGGCTGCACGGCGCGGTATGGGAGGTTTCAGCCGGGCTGAATGAGGCCCGCTATACGGCCATCTTAAAAGGCGTGCCCGTCAGGATGCGATTGACAGGTTCAAGCTACTGCCTGGAGCGGCATGACCCGGAGGAGGATGCTTGGTTCAGGCTCTCCGGCCGGCGTTTGGAGGGAGTATCGCTCCGGGCAAACAACGCGCCCATTTTTCACCCTCAGGGCGTGGTCTCGAACCTGGCCACCATCTGGGTGGAAAACGGCTGGGGCCGGTACAAAATAACCCTGGCCATTACCGGAAGGATAAAGGTGGCCAAAGGATGAGGCCGGCGCCATTCAGAGGCATCTCCGATGTCGTGATTCGTAAGGAGGGGAGGGGATGTTTTTGTATTATTTTCGGAAAACGACTTTTCCGTCTACGATAGTGTCCAGAACTTCAGCCCGGAGGATATCCTGCGGCGGGATCTTAAGCAGGTTGCGGTCGAAGACAGTGATGTCGGCCA
>JBAVVA010000101.1:0-4089 GCA_049697055.1 Candidatus Aminicenantales bacterium | reverse complement strand
GCCCACCATGGCCAGGGCCGGGCCGATCTTGGCCGTGACTTTGAGGTTGATGATGCCCTTGCCGCCCCGGCTTGTCCGGCGATACTGCTTGATCTCAGTCTTCTTGCCGTAGCCTTTCTCGCTGGCGGTGAAGACGAACTTATCCGCCTCACTGACGACGATCATACCGATGACCGCGTCCTTGGCAGCCAAAGAAATGGCCCTTACCCCGGCCGCCTGGCGGCCCATGGCCCTGATCTGCTTCTCGCTGAAGCGGATGGCCTTGCCCTGCCGCGTGCCGATGAGAATGTCCCGCTTGCCGTCGGTCAGGCTGGTGAACAGGAGCTCCTTCTTGGGCCGGACGCTCATGGCCAGGATGCCGCCCTTGCGGATATTCTTGAACTGGTCGAGGGCCGTCTTCTTGATCTGGCCGTCCGAGCTGAGCATGAGCACGTACTGTGCCGGGCTGAAGTCCTTGACCGCCACCACCGAGGTCGCCCGCTCTCCGGGCTGGAACTCGGCCAGATTGACGATGGGCTTGCCCCGGGCGGCGATGCCCACGTCGGGTATGTCCAGGGCCTTGAGCCAGTACAGGCGGCCCTGGTTGGTAAAGACCAGGAGGTAACTGTGGGTGGAGCAGATAAAGATATTTTCCACCGCGTCCTCCTCCTTCATGCTGATCCCCTTGCGGCCCTTGCCGCCCCGGCTCTGGTTGTGGTAGGAGCTGAGGGAGGTCCGCTTGATGTAGCCGGAAGCGGTCTGGACGATGACCACTTCCTCCTCCTTGATCAAATCTTCAGGCCGGATATCGGCGATGACGCCTTCCTTGATTTCGGTCCGGCGGGCGTCGCCGAAGCTCTGTTTGACCTGCTTCAGCTCATCAACGATGATATCCTGGATGAGCTTGTCGGAGCTGAGAATCTTCCTCAGCTTGGCGATAAGTTCCTTGACCTCGACATACTCCTTATGGATCTTTTCCCGTTCCAAGTTGGTCAATTTCTGGAGCTGCATCTCCAGGATGGCCTGGGCCTGGAGGTGCGTCAGATGAAACCGGGTGATCAGGCCGTTGCGGGCGTCCTCCACGGTCTTGGACCGCCGAATGAGGGTGATGATCTCGTCCAGATGGTCGAGGGCGATGGTCAACCCTTCCAGGATATGGGCCCGGGCCTCGGCCTTCTTCAGCTCGAACCGCGTCCGTCGCCGGACAACGTCCTGGCGGTGGGACAGGAAATACCTCATCATATCGATGAGGCCCAGCGTCTTGGGCTGCTTGTCCACGATGGCCAGCAGGATAATGCCGAAGGAGGCCTGCAGGGCGGTGTGCTTGTAGAGGTTGTTGAGGACGACTTCGGGAAGTTCGCCCTTCTTCAGCTCGAAGACGACGCGCAGGCCCTCCCGGTCGGACTCGTCGCGGATGTCGGCGATCCCCTCGATCCGCTTTTCGTTGACCAGCTGGGCCACGCTCTCCAACAGCTTGGCTTTGTTGACCTGGTAGGGGATTTCGGTGACCACGATGCGGTCCCGCTCACCCTTGGGCCCGGCCGACTCGATGACGGTCTTGGCCCGCATATAGATCGTCCCCCGTCCGTCGCGGTAGGCGTCGCGGATCCCCTGCAGGCCGTAGATGTGGCCGCCGGTGGGAAAGTCCGGGCCGGGGATGAACTCCATAATCTTGTCCAGCTTGGCCCCCGGATGCTGGATGAGGTAGACGAGGCCGTCCACCACCTCGCCCAGGTTGTGGGGCGGGATGTTGGTGGCCATACCCACGGCGATACCCCCTCCTCCGTTGACCAGGAGGTTGGGGAACTTGGCCGGCAGGACCTCGGGCATGGTCAGGCTCTCGTCGTAGTTGGGCACGAAGTTGACCGTGTCCTTGTCCAGGTCCTCCATCAGGGCCTCGGACAGCTTCTTCAGCCGGACTTCGGTGTAGCGCATGGCCGCCGGAGGGTCGCCGTCGATCGAGCCGAAGTTGCCCTGGCCGTCCACCAGCAGGTAGCGCAGGCTGAAGTCCTGGGCCATGCGGACCAGAGTGTCATAGACAGCCTGGTCGCCGTGGGGATGGTACTTGCCGATGACGTCGCCGACAATGCGGGCGGATTTCTTGTAGGGCTTGTTGAAGTTCGTCCCCGTCTCGTACATGGAGAAGAGGACGCGGCGATGGACGGGCTTCAACCCGTCCCGGATGTCGGGGATGGCCCGGCCGATAATGACGCTCATGGCATAGTCAAGGTAGGACCGTTTCATCTCCTCCTCGAGGCTGACCACGGACAGGTCGGCGGCGGCGGGGGGAGGGCTGGGCTGGGCCGGCCCCTTGGCCGGCTCTTTGTCTTTTTCCCTGTCTTTGCTCTTGTCTTTGTCGGCGGGGGTCATCGCTGGCGTCCTTTCGGCGGAAACTGCTAAATGTCGAGGTTGGTGACCATCATGGCATTCGATTCGATAAAGTTGCGCCGGCGCTCGACCTCGTCGCCCATCAGCACGGAAAAGGTTTCGTCGGCGTCGACGGCATCCCGGATGGAGACCTTGAGCAGGGCCCGGCGGAGAGGGTTCATGGTCGTTTCCCAGAGCTGCTCCGGCGTCATCTCGCCCAGCCCCTTGTAGCGCTGGATGGCCACTCCCTTCTTGCCCTTGTCGTGGAGGTAGTCGATGAGCTTGGTCTCGTTCTCCAAGGTCATGGTCTCGCTGTCGGCCAGGATCTCAAAGGGCGGGTTGAAGCTTTCCAGCTCCTTGTAGATCTTAAAGAGGTTTTTATATTCCGGGGAATCGATGAGGGCCAGGTTGACCTTGCAGCTGATGGACATGCCGTTGAGCTGATATTTGATGCCCAGCTCGTAGGACTCGTATTCTTCGTCCATGGTCAGCTCGGTGACCAGGTCCTTGTCCTTGGCCTCGATGAGCGATTGGACCCGTTTCATGGCTTTTTTGTCCTGGAGGAATTCCAGGCCGTCGACGCCCTCCCGGATGAGGAGCTCAATCAGGAAGGGGGGAAAGTTCTTCCGCTCCAGGAGCTGCAGGTAGCTCTTCTTCTGCATGATCCGCAGGAAATGCTTGCGGAGCTTCTCCCCTTCGAAGACCTCTTTCTTGCCCTTCACCCGTACCTTGAACTCTTCCGAGATCTTCTTGACGATCCATTTCTCGTAAGCCCGCTCCTCCTTGAGGTACTGGACCTCCTTGCCCTTGGAAATCTTGTAGAGGGGAGGCTGGGCGATGTAGAGGTAGCCCTGTTCGATGAGAGGCTTCAACTGCCGATAGAAGAAGGTCATCAGCAGGGTGCGGATGTGCGACCCGTCCACATCAGCGTCAGTCATGATGATGACCTTGTGGTAGCGAAGCTTATCCAGGTTCGACTCGCCCTCGCCCACGCTCACGCCCAGCGCGGCGATCATCATCCCGATCTCTTCGTTGTTCAAGATCTTGTCCTGGGCGGCCCTCCAGACGTTGAGGATCTTGCCCTTCAGGGGCAGGATGGCCTGGAAGCGCCGGTCGCGGCCCTGCTTGGCCGAGCCGCCGGCCGAATCGCCTTCGACGATGAAAATCTCGGACAGGACGGGGTCCCGCTCCTGGCAGTCGGCCAGCTTCCCGGGCAGGGTCGTCGATTCGAGGACGCTCTTGCGCCGGGCCAGGTCGCGAGCCTTGCGGGCCGCCTCGCGGGCCCGGGCCGCCTCCAGAGCCTTAAGGACGATGCGCTTGGCGTTGGTGGGATTCTCTTCCAGGTAGGCCGCCAGCTTCTCGTTAACCAGAGATTCGACGATCCCCTTGACCTCGGAGTTGCCCAGCTTGGTCTTGGTCTGCCCCTCGAACTGGGGGTCTCGCATCTTGATGCTGAGCACGGCGCAAAACCCTTCTCGCGAGTCGTCGCCGGACAGCGCCCCGGCGCTGAGGTCCTTGAACATGTTGTTGGCCACCGCGTAATTGTTCAGACAGCGGGTCAGGGCGGCTTTGAAGCCGATGAGATGCGTGCCGCCCTCGGTGGTGCTTATATTATTGACGAAGGTGAAGATCGTTTCGTTGTAGCCGGCGTTGTACTGGAAAGCCAGCTCGACGATGACGCTGTCCTTCTGGCTTTCAAAATAGACCGGCCGCGGGTTCAGAACGGTCTTGTTCTGGTTGAGG
>JBAVVA010000100.1:0-5235 GCA_049697055.1 Candidatus Aminicenantales bacterium | reverse complement strand
TCTTGAACATCCAGCGGCCCAGGCCGCCGAAGCGAAATTTGCTGGGCGAAGCCTTGGCGATATCGCCGCCGTACATCCAGCCCAGCATCCTGCCGAAAAGGCCCCGGCCGGTGCGGGTCTTCTTTTTAAGAGCCCGCAGGCCCCAGAAGGTGAAGAACATGACCACTTCCAGGCCCGAAGCCGCGGCCCCCGTCGCAATGGAAAAAGCGGCGAACAGCTTATCCATATCGCCGCTGAAAACAATCATGCTCAGCTTTTTTTTCTTTTCGTCAGTCATGGGACGCTCCTGATCCCATTCTACATTGAACTTATAGAAAATGTAAGGTTGGGTCAAAAGGGGACAGCCCCTGGCGGCAAGGCTGTCCCCGAATGCCGCGGACTCTTATTCCGCCTTCGGATAGAGAAGGGCGTTGAGCAGGAACTTGTAGGTGCCGTGCGACTGGGCTCGATGCTGGCAGCGGATGCCGATGAGAATGATCCGGCCTTTCTGGTATTGGGTGTCCACCACGGCGGCCTTGCGGCTGATGACGTCTTCGCCCAGGAGCCAGCCGCTGAGCAGGATGTTGTCCTTGGGGAAGCGGGCCACCACCTTGCGGTCCCACTCGTTGGGCGGAACCCAGGTGTCCAGGGCGATGCTATCCGAGAACATGGCCGCCGCCTCTTCGGGCAGGCCGTAACCGATGGGCACGGCGTTGTCCACTTCCAGCTTGAGGATCGAAGTCGGACAGAAGAACTTGGTGCGCTCCACCTTCTCCAGGGCATTGCGGGCCGGCACGTTCAGTTCGCGGGAAGCGAAGACGCAGGCTTCGTTCAGGGCCACGACGATGCCGCCCTTCTCCACGAAGGCCTTGAGCGCCTCGACGCCCTCTTTTTCAATACCGCCCTCGTATTCGGGCGGGACGGTGAACTGGCGGAAGTAGCGGGCATACTCGGAGGTGGGGCTGGGCTTTCCGGTCAGGATGATGTCGGCGTCCTCATCGGCAAAGATGATAACATCGACCTTAGCCCGCAGGTCCGCTTTCTGGCCTTTCTTATCTTTGGGAGGCTTGAAATCCTGGTTGTGGAGCGTGGTGAAGCCGATGCCCATATCGTCGAAGATATACCGGGTCCAGCCCTCGTCCATATTGCCCCGCCAGGACTGGTAGAGGCCGATCCGCGGGTTTTGGAGCGGAGCCATGGGCAGGCCGGCTGCCTCGGCCAGGGCCGAAACGCCCAGTGGATATTTTTCCAGCAGGCCGGCCAGGGCCTTGGTCACTTCCGGCGTATTCTTGACGATGAAACTTCCCGGCGGCAGCTCGGCCTGGCCCGCCTTGAACTTGTCTTTGGAGCGATTGACCGCGGCGCCCGATTTGAGCAGCCCGAAGGCCAGAGCATAGGAAGTGTTCGTCCGGCAGTCCAGGGCATAGAAGGCCGCCTGCTTGGGCAGGTCGGCGGCCGGGGAGGGGGCTCTTTCCAGTTTTTCAAGCTTGGCCTCGAAGGGTGTCATGATCTCGTCGCAGGAGACGCCCATCTGCAGGGGCAAGGTCCAAGCGGCGTTGTCGTAGGGCGGCTCGGGCGGGCCGCCGGGATACTGGCGGATGTCCGGATACTTCTGCCGCTGGAGCAGCGCCCAGGCGTAGGGTTTGTAGGGCTGAGACAGCTTGACTACGAACGACCCGGCCGGGTAGAGCTTCCCCTCGGCCTGGAAATCTTCCTTGGCCTGATGGATTTGGACGCCGCCGGTCATCAGCACCTCCAGCATCTTGAGGGCGGTGGGAGTGTCGGCCTGTTTGGCCGTGATGACATAGGCGAAGGGCTCGCCCTTGGCCCGGCTCTCGATGGAGGTGCGGTTCATTTTATAGAAGTTGAAGAGGATGTCCTGCCGATAGAGGGAGGCCGTTTTGATCAAACTCTGGGACAGGGTGAGCTCGTAGTCGACCAGGTCCCGCAGCCGCCACCAGCCCCCCGGCCAGGGGTCGATGAAGTTCATGCGCTTTTCGGCGACGTCGCCGGGCAGCTCGCCAGGCTCGATGTAAACGGGAGTGGCAATGCGCGCCGAGGCCATCTCGCTCAGCAGGCCGATGACGTTGTGCAGCCAGGAGGTGTCGTCGCAGGCGCCGATCCACCAGCCGGTGAAGCTGCGGCCGTGCTCCACGCCGGTAAACCCGTTTTTCTGCAGGTCGTAGGACATGCTGGCGCCCATCAGGTTGACGCTCCGCCACAACAGGGGCTGGACGTTGGGCACGGGCGGGTCCATGAAGGGCGGGAGGAACAGCCGCGCCCCGGTGGTGCCCATCTGGTGTTCATCAATGTGAATTTGGGGCAGCCAGTCCTGGTAGAGGACTTTGGTCACGGCCCGCGTCTCGGGCAGGTTGAACATGAACCAGTCCCGGTTGTCGTCGTGGCCGGCGTAATGATGGTAGAGCCAGGGCATGTTGCCGCCCTCGTATTTGGTGCCCAGATACTTGCGGTACCATTCGGTGACCATCTGGTGGCCGTCGGGGTTGGTCGTGGGCACCAGGAGGACGATGACCTCATCCAGGACTTTAGCCGCTTCGAAGGGCGTGCGGCCGGTCACCAGGTTGTAGGCCAGCTCCATGGACATTTGGGTCGCGGCGATCTCGCTGGCGTGAATGCTGCAGGTGATCAGGACGATAATCTTTCCCTGGCCGGCCAGGCGGCGGGCTTCCTCCTCGGTCAGGGCGGCGTCGCGCAGCTTGCGCGTCAGGGCCCGGTATTCGTCCAGCTTGGCCATGTTCTGCTCCGAAGTGATGACGGCCATGATCATCGGTTTGCCCAGGGTGCTTTGGCCGATGGTCAGCAGCTTCAGCCGGGGCGATTCGGCGTCGAGTTTCTCGAAATAGGCTTTGATCTGGTCATAATCGGCCAGCTTGCGGTCCTCGCCGGCTCGATGGCCCAGGAACTTCTCGGGCGGAGTCTGGGCGGCCAGCGCTGAGGACAGCACAAGAATCGTCAAAGCCGAGAGCAAGAGGACGATGGCTTTCATTGGGGATTTCATGCGGACCTCCTGGCAGGAAGTGTAAAATGTCTTTCTATCACGTGTCTTTCAAAGCGTCAAGGTCTATTAAGTCATAGGTAGTATCTCCTTTTCTGTGATGAAACATTCAAGCTGAGTCATAAAGCCAGCGGAAGAAACTTATGGTGACGTTGACAACTGCTTGGGCTGCGCCTATTCTAGATTTACATAATTTGAGTCAGGAGGAATTTATGAAGAGAGAAAATCTTGTTCCTATGGCTTTGGTCCTTGGCCTGGGGTTCATCCTGCTGTCCGTTCCGTTCCAGGCCCAAGCGGCGGGCTGGGGCTGGAAGAAGGCCACCGACCCGACCGATGTCATGAACTTTTTGAACGGCACAGCGCCCTACACCCAGAAGATCATCGATGCAGAGATCACCCTGACCGACAACGGCAAGTATCTCGAGTTCATCATCTTCTACGTCCCGGGCAACGCCATGCTTCAAACAGGGGGATGGGCTTGGAAAAAAGCTACGGATCCTGACGACGTCAAGAATTTCTTGAGCGGGCAAGGCGCCTACCAGGCCCCGGTCAAAAAGGCCAGGGTCTGCGCGGCCTGGCGGAATACCTATACGGAATACTACGTCTTTTATAAACAATAATTAGAGAGAGCGGCCCGAACAGGCCGGCTGTCTGACTATTTACCGGTGCTTGGGCCGGGGGATCCAGTTTTCCAGGAACTTGCGGCTGCCGGCCTCCCTTTCCTCGACTAAAGCCTGAAAGATCGACCTGAGGTCCTGGGTGGGCAGGGTGCCGATGACCAGGCGGTTGTTGATGATCATGGTCGGGGTGGAGCGAATGCCGTGAGCATAGCGGTCCGAGGTCTTCTCGTATTCAGCGCCGGTGTTGATGATGCGCCGGACAAGGTCCTGCGTCTGAGGATCCTGGAAGGCCTCTTCCACGCCGTATCGCCTGGCCAGGTTCAGCCGCCAGGCCGGGTCGCGGGCGTAGTTGAAGTTGGCGAAGATCTCGTCGTGGATGGCCAGGAACTTACTCGGGTCATGGGCGGCTAAGAAGGCCAGGTCGCAGGCGCCGGGATGGAAGTCTTTGGCCACGACCGTATTGCACTTGGCCTCCAGGGGGAAGAACTGGAAGGCGATATTGATCTTGCCTTCAAACTCTTTCTTCAACTGGTCGAGCTGCTGATTGAGCACCAGGCAGTCCGGGCAGAGGAAGTCGACGTATTCGATGACCTGGATGGGGGCCTCCTCGAACCGGTCGGTGGCCTTAGCCGTCCAGAAGGGCGAGATCAGGCTGGGCGGTTTGACCAGGGGCAGCTCATAGTACTGTTTGACGATCTGCTGGCCGGTTCCGCTCCGGGCTTCGTCCTTGACTTGATGATATTGGAGAAAGCCGTAAGCTCCGGCCAGGGTCAGCACAGCCAGGACGGCCAGCAGCTTGAGGGACGGCCTGAGGAATCGGCCCAGGCCTCGGCCCAGGCCGGATGAAGCAAACAGGATAAAGCTGAGGATGGAAAAAAGGTAGTATCCCGAGCACAAAAGACAGAGGCTGTGCAGAACGAAGACCGAATAGGCGAATAAGCCGATGACCCCCAGGACGTTGAGCAGGGAGAGCGAGGCGTTGGTTCTTTCGAAGGAGGGCGAGGGAAAGACAGCGCCCAAGGCCACCAGGAGTCCCAGCACCAGGCCGAAATAGCCGAGGGGCACGCCGAATAGCTGAGAGATGGGGGAGAAGGCGGAGCTGTCGCAGTTGAAGAAGGCGTTGATGTCGCAGAAGGAGCCCTGGTAAATGGTGGCTGGATAATTGGCCAGGAAAAAATGGCGGATGGTCAGGACCGAAGCGGCCATCATGCCCAGTCCGGAGAAAAAACTGAGGGCACGGGGCCAGGTCAGGCCTTTCAGGGTCAGGCTCTTGTCGCTCATGAGCGGCTGTAGCGGCTATAGGCGCCCCTGACCTTGGCCTGGGCATAGATGGCCAGCTGCAGGGGCGGTATAAGAAAGAACCAAGTGTAGTCCCAAGCAAACATTTTTCCTCCAGACTGACTAATATAGGAGGGATATCCCGGCCTGTCAAATATGAGGAGGATGGGCTGGCTTCTGCCGGGTTGACAAGGGCGGGGATTGAACTTAGGATTAAACTTAATGATCAAAAAAACGGTCAGCGTCCTTTTCATCCTGGGATCGATCGGGATTTTTTCGGGGGGGCTGCGACCTGCGGCCGGGCAGGGGATGACGCCTTACCAGGAGTCCATAGCCCAGGCC
>JBAVVA010000099.1:0-8788 GCA_049697055.1 Candidatus Aminicenantales bacterium | reverse complement strand
AAATTTTTGGGGAAACTCCTGTTAAATAGGTATCCTTGACTTCCCCGGCAGGATATGCCAGCATAGACGCGGAAAATCAGGTGAGCTTATTTTATATGCAGGTCAGTGATTTTTGACCTGTTCTTTTTCCGGTGACGCGATTATCTCGAAAGGAGGCTCCATGGAAGGCATCATCGGCTACGGCGCTTACATTCCCCGCAACCGCATCAAGGTCGAGGAGATCGCCAAGGTCTGGGGAGCGGACGCGCCCAGTTTCAAGAAAGGTCTCATGCTCGAGGAAAAATCCGTCCCCTCGCCCGACCAGGACACCATCACCATGTCGGTCGAGGCGTCTAAGAACGCCCTGCGCCGGGCCCGCATCGATCCCCGGGAGATCGGCGCGGTCTACATCGGCTCGGAATCGCACCCCTACGCGGTCAAGCCCTCCGGCACGGTCCTGGCCGAAGCCCTGGGCGCCACCCCCGAAGTGCACACCGCCGACTTCGAGTTCGCCTGCAAGGCCGGCACGGAAGGCATGTTCGTGGCCTTCGGCCTGGTCAGGGCGGGCCTCATCAAGTACGGCCTGGGCGTAGGGGCCGACACTTCTCAGGGCGCGCCGGGCGATGCCCTGGAGTACTCAGCCGCGGCCGGCGCGGCGGCTTTCCTCTTCGGCCGCGAAAACCTGGTGGCCGAAGTCTTGAACACCTATTCCTATACCACCGACACGCCCGACTTCTGGCGCCGGGAATATCAGTATTATCCCCAGCACGGCGGCCGTTTCACTGGCGACCCGGCCTACTTCAAGCACATAACCGGGGCGGCCCAGGGCATCATGAAGCTGGCCGGCCTGAAGCCCTCCGACTTTGCCTACGTCGTCTTCCATCAGCCCAACGGCAAGTTCCCCATGAGGGTGGGCGAGATGCTGGGCTTCAAGAAATCTCAGATCGAGCCGGGCTGGCTGGTGCCGCGGCTGGGCAACACCTACTCCGGTTCTTCGCCCCTGGGGCTGACCGCGACGCTCGACATCGCCAAGCCGGGCGATCTGATTCTGCTGGTCAGCTACGGCTCGGGGGCCGGCTCCGACGGTTTCGTCTTCAAAGTGACGGGCATGATCGATGAGGTCCGCGACCTGGCGCCCCGCACCCGCGACCTCCTGGAAAAGAACAAAAAATACCTGGAATACGGGGTCTACGCCAAGTTCCGGCAGAAGATCCGGAAGGCCGATTAGGGGCTAAGGAGAGGAAACCATGAGAGATGTGGCAGTCATTGGCGTAGGAATGACGCCCTGGGGCGAGCTGTGGGAAAAATCACTGCGGACGATCTTTGTCGAGCCGGCCTTGCTGGCCATCCAGGACGCCGGAGTGGACAAAGTGGACTCTCTTATCGTGGGGTCCATGTCCTCCGGGTTGTTCATAGGCCAGGAACACCTGGCCTCGCTCCTGGCCGATTACCTGGGCTATGGGCCCATCCCGGCGGCCAGGGTCGAGTCGGCCTGCGCCTCGGGCGGCCTGGCTCTGAAGATGGGGTACCTCGAGGTCGCCTCGGGGCTGAGCGACGTGGTCCTGGTGGGAGGCGTCGAGAAAATGACCGACGTCACCGGCAACGAGGCCACCTTTGCCCTGGGCACGGCCGCCGACCAGGAATATGAGGGCTTTCATGGGATCACCTTCCCCGGGCTTTACGCCTTGATGGCCCGGGCCCACATGGAAAAATACGGCACGACCCGCCAGCAGTTGGCTATGGTGGCGGTCAAGAACCACTTGAACGGGTCGAAGAACCCGCTGGCCCAGTACCCCTTCCCCATCACCGTGGAGGCGGTGCTGAACTCGGTGCTGGTGGCCGACCCGCTGCGGGTGCTCGACTGCTCACCCATCACCGACGGCGCTGCGGCGGTTATCCTGGCCCCGCTGGAAATGGCCAAGAAATTGAAGAAGCCCGTGGTCAAGATCACGGGGCTGGGGCATGCCACGGACACCATCGCTTTGAGCGGCCGGAAGGACATCACCTGGCTGGAGTCTGTTTACTTGGCCGGCCAGCAGGCTTATAAGATGTCCGGCCGGAAGCCGCAGGACATCCACTTCGTGGAAGTCCACGATTGCTTCACCATCGCTGAGATCTGCGTCACGGAGGCTTTGGGGTTCGTGGACAAAGGCAAGGGCGGCCAGGCCGTGGAGCAGGGCCTGACTTCGATCGGCGGCAAAATCCCGGTCAACCCCAGCGGCGGCCTGAAGTCGAAGGGCCACCCGGTGGGGGCCACGGGCGTGGCCCAGGCCGTGGAAGTCGTCAAGCAGCTTCGGGGCGAGGCCGGGGACAGGCAGGTCAAAGAAGCCCGGGTGGGGATGACCCAGAATATGGGCGGCTCGGGCGGAAGCTGCCTGGTCCATATCTTCGAGAGACAGTGACAGGAGGACGACGATGCCGACGCCATCACGCAATTGGAGAGAGATCCCTCAGCGCTACAGGTTCGAGGCCGGAAAGTGCAAGAAGTGCGGATACATCGCCTTTCCTCCGCGGGTCATCTGCCCGGAGTGCCGGTCGCGCGAATTTGAGACCGTGGTCCTGCCGGAGCGGGGCAAGCTGGTCACCCACACCATTATCCGCGTCCCGCCCCATCCCTTCGCCGACCAGGCGCCTTACGCCATAGGCATCGTGGAGCTGGAGAACGGGCTTAAGCTGACGGCCCAAGTGGTGGACATCGAATTCGACCAGCTTCGGGCCGGCCTTCCCCTCCGGGTCGAGTTCCGGAAGATCTACCAGGAAGGGGAGGCGGGCGTGATCTGCTACGGATACAAGTTCGTTCCGGCGTGAATGGGCGAGGATGAAGTATCTCCTCTACCATGATATTCCATTCAAGAAGAGGAGGGGTCCTGTCACGGCCGACCTTTTTTGCCCCCTTGATTGTCCAAGGGGGAAGGGGGATTAATATTTGGCTAAGTTTCGTTCCTGTTCTCACTATCCCCGGCTGTGCTCGCAAAGCTGCGCGTCCGGCCTGGGCCGGACAGGGGTTCCAAGGGGGTATGCCCCCTTGGTCGCAGGGCGAAGTCCGAGAAGGGGAGGCAGGGAGCGAAGCGACCGTTGGAAGGGGGAAGGCAAAGCGCTTCCCCCTCCAAGGAGCAGGTGTGGGAGCCCCTCCGCCGTGCCACCCCTCCCCATGAACCCCAGTATGGGAGATACTTCATCGGGAGGATAGCCGTGTTCAGGATTGAAAGCCAGGTTGACACCCAGAGCCGGGATTTCCAGGAGAATGCCGAAAACATGCGGCGGGTGGTCGAGGAGTACAAACAGCGCCTGGCCCAGGTCCGGCTGGGCGGCCCGGCCAAATATCGAGAGCTGCACAAGTCGCGCAAAAAGCTTCTTGTCCGGGACCGGCTGGACAAGCTGTTCGACCGGAACTCGCCCTTCCTGGAGCTGAGCCCTCTGGCCGCCTGGGACATGTACGAGGGCGAGGCGCCCTGCGCCAGCATGGTCACGGGCATCGGCCTGGTCCACGGCCGCGAGGTCCTGGTGGTGGCCAACGACGCCACGGTCAAGGGCGGGACTTACTTCCCCATGACCATCAAGAAGCACATCCGGGCTCAGGAAGTGGCCCTGGAGAACCGGCTGCCCTGCATCTACCTGGTGGATTCGGGCGGGATCTTCCTGCCCTATCAATCGGGCACTTTCCCCGACAAGGAGCACTTCGGCCGTATCTTCTACAACCAGGCCCGGCTGTCGGCCCTGGGCATCCCCCAGATCTGCGCAGTCATGGGCTCCTGCACGGCCGGCGGCGCCTATGTGCCGGCCATGTCGGACGAGACGGTCATCGTCCGGCGGGAGGGCACCATCTTCATCGGCGGACCGCCCCTGGTCAAGGCCGCCACGGGCGAGGAAGTGACCGACGAGGAGCTGGGCGGGGCCGATGTTCACTGCCGCATCTCGGGCGTGTCCGACTATTACGCCCAGGACGACGACCACGCCCTGGCCGTCACCCGCAACATCGTCGAGACGCTCGACCCGCCCCGCCGCTTCACCTTGGACAGGGTCGGGCCCGAGGACCCCTACTACGACCCGCAGGAGCTCTACGGCATCGTCCCCCGCGACTTGCGCAAGGCGTTCAACATCAAGGAGGTCATCGCCCGGCTGGTGGACGGCAGCCGCTTCCAGGAGTTTAAAGAGCTTTACGGTCCGACCCTGGTCTGCGGCTTTGCCCGGATCATGGGCTACCCGGTGGGCATCCTGGCCAACAACGGCGTGCTCTTCTCCGAGAGCTCGGTCAAGGGCGCCCACTTCATCACCCTGTGCGCCATGCGCAAGGTTCCCCTGGTCTTCCTGCAGAACATCACCGGCTTCATCGTCGGCAAGCAGTACGAGCACGGCGGGATCGCCAAGGACGGGGCCAAGCTGGTCCATGCCGTAGCCAACGCCGACGTGCCCAAGTTCACGGTGATTGTGGGCGGCTCCTACGGCGCCGGGAACTACGCCATGTGCGGCCGGGCCTATGGCCCGCGCCTGCTGTGGATGTGGCCCAACGCCCGGATCAGCGTGATGGGCGGCGAGCAGGCGGCCAATGTCCTGCTGACAGTCAAGGTCAAGCGGCTCCAGGAAGAGGGCGTCAAGATGACCGAGGAGGAAAAGGCCAAGCTGATGAAGCCCATCCTGGACAAATACGAGGAAGAGGCCAGCGCCTACTTCAGCACGGCCCGGCTGTGGGACGACGGCATCCTTGACCCGCTGGAGACCCGCCAGGCCCTGGCCCTGGGCATCGCCATGAGCCTCAATGCGCCCATTCCCGACTATAAGGTCGGCATCTTCAGGATGTGAGCCATGGCCAAAGACGCCCCTGCCTCCGAGACAATCAAGGTCCAGCGCCAGGGTCATGTCGTACGGATCGTACTTAACCGGCCTGAGGTTCACAACGCCTTCAACGGACGAATGATCCAGGAGCTGGCTGAGGCCGTCTCTCGGTTGGAAGGGGATAGGTCGGCGCGGGTCATGATTCTGACCGGCCAGGGCAAGTCCTTCTGTGCCGGCGCAGACCTGAATTGGATGAAGGAAGTCATCCGCTATTCTTATGAACAAAACCTTGAGGAATCGGTGGCCATCGCCGAATTCCTCTACCGGCTTTACGTCTTGCCCATTCCCACCATCGCCCGGGTCAACGGTGCGGCCATCGGCGGCGGGACAGGGTTCCTCTCGGCCTGCGACATCGTCATCGCTTCCGAGGAGGCCAAGTTCGGCCTGAGCGAGGTCAAGATCGGACTAGTGCCGGCCGCCATCTCCCCTTATGTCCTGCGCCGGATCGGCGAGAGCCGGGCCAGAGAGTATTTTCTGACGGGCGAGAGATTCGATGCACGGCGAGCCCAGGAAATCGGGCTTGTCAACAGGGTTGCGCCGGCCGACAAGCTCGACCAGGCCGTCGAGGGCACGGTCAAGCTCCTGCTAAGCTCCGGGCCTGAAGCGCTGGCCAAGTGCAAAGAGCTGATCCAGAGGACTCCGCAGCTGAGCTTCGAAGAAGTCAAGGACTACACGGCCCGGATGATCGCCGGCCTGCGGGTCAGCGCCGAGGGCCAGGAGGGCATGGCCTCCTTCCTGGAAAAGAGAAAGCCCCGCTGGGTGGAGGAGGAATGAAGCCCCGAGCGGAGCTGTTCAAGAAGATCCTGGTGGCCAACCGCGGCGAGATCGCCGTCCGCGTAATCCGCGCCTGCCGGGAGCTGGGCATCCGAAGCGTGGCCGTATATTCCGAGGCGGACCGGGCTGCCCTGCACTGTCAGATGGCGGACGAAGCGGTCTCCATCGGCCCGGCGCCGTCGCTCGAAAGCTACCTCAATATGGACCGCATCATCGAGGCGGCCCGCCGGACAGGCAGCCAGGCCATCCATCCCGGCTACGGATTCCTGGCTGAAAACGCGGATTTTTGCCGGCGCTGCGAAAAAGAAGGGATTGTCTTCATCGGCCCCAATTCGGCGGCTCTGGAGCTGGTGGGCGATAAGGTCCGGGCCCGGCAGGCCATGGAAAAAGCAGGCGTGCCCATCATCCCCGGGATGAAGAGCGTGGCCGCCGGCCTGGAGGAATGCACCGCCCAGGCCCGCAAGATCGGCTATCCGGTCATGGTCAAGGCTTCGGCCGGCGGCGGGGGCAAGGGCATGCGCATCGTCTGCCGAGAGGACGAGCTGCGGCCGGCCCTGGAAGCGGGCCAGAGGGAGGCCAAGTCCGCTTTCGGCAACGACTCGGTTTATCTGGAAAAATACATTGAAGAGCCGCGGCACGTGGAGTTCCAGGTCCTGGCCGACAACGCCGGCCACACCGTCCACCTCTTCGAGCGGGAATGCTCCATCCAGCGGCGGCACCAGAAGATCATCGAGGAGTCGCCCTCGCCGGCCCTGGACCCGGAGCTGCGGGCCAAGATGGGCGAGACGGCCCGCAAGGTCATGATGACCGCCGGCTACAACAATGCCGGAACGGTCGAGTTTCTCCTGGATAAGGACCGCCGCTTCTATTTTCTGGAGGTTAACGCCAGGCTCCAGGTCGAGCACCCGGTGACGGAGATGGTCACCGGCGTGGACCTGGTCCATCAGCAGATCCGCATCGCCTCGGGCCAGAAGCTTGAGCTCCGGCAGGAGGAGCTGCGCCAGAGGGGACATGCCCTCGAATGCCGCATCTACGCCGAAGACCCTGCCAGCCAATTCTTGCCTTCGCCCGGGCGCATCCTTTATTTAAAGGAACCGAGCGGCCCGGGCATCCGGCACGACTGCGGCATCTACAGCGGCTGGGAAGTGCCCATCCACTACGACCACATCCTGGCCAAGCTCATCGTCTGGGCCGAAGACCGGGAAGCGGCCTGCCGCCGGATGCTGGCAGCCCTGGATGATTATGTGCTCCTTGGTATCAGCACGCCCATTCCCTTCCTCAAGGACGTCATCCGGCATCCGGTTTTCCGGGAAGGGAAAGCGACCACGGGGTTCATCAAGGAGCATCTGGACGGCTGGGCGGAAGCGGCCAAGGACGAGGAGAAGCAGCGTCTAGCCCTGGCCGCGGCCGCTTATTTATCCCTAGACCAAAAGCCAGTTTATCGTACGGCCGTTGCCGGAGCAGGGGCAGGCGAGGCTCATTCTCCCTGGAAGAGTCTCGGCCGCTGGCGGCTGGGGGAGTGAACGGCTATGGACTTTGAATTCCTGATCGATAAACACAAAAACAAGATCACGGTCGAGTCCGGCAAGGGCGTATTCAAGGTTATCGGGCCGGATGGGGCTCAAGATTTGGACGTCCAGCGCATCTCGGACAACTGCCTATCGCTCCTGGCCGGAGGCCGCTCGCACCAGGTCTTTTTTGCCCGGGATAAAGGCCGGCTTCTGCTCTGGGTGGATGGCGAGCAGTTCCTGGTCCAGGAGCCTTCCGAGGAGGCTGTCGGCGGCCGCCGTGCGGATGAAGCTTCCCGGGAAGGCCTGTGGCGCATAGCGGCGCCCATGCCCGGCAAAGTCATCAAATTTTCAGTGGCCGAGGGCGACAAGGTCCGCAAGAATCAAACCCTGGCCGTGGTCGAGGCCATGAAGATGGAGAACGAGCTCAAATCCCCCGGCGACGGCACGGTGAAAAAAATTCATGCCTCGCCCGGCGACATGGTCGATACCAGCAAACCCCTCCTGGAAATTGAATCCGGCTGACGATTAGATTTGTTGCATGGTAAACTTGCCCGCGCAGCCGCCTGGAACCTGGTAGGTGCCGTTTGTGACGGACCATTTGCCGTTATTGAAGCAAAGGGTACCATTGATCGTGCTGACCTTACCCGTGGTCAATTCCGTCACTTCCCCCTGGAGCTGACAGCATTTTTGCAGGGCGGAAATAGTCCCCTTGAACGAGTGGGTCTCTTTCCAGACGCCGGCTTTCAGCGTCAGGAGCTTCCCCGTTACGGCTGTTCCGCAATTGGCTTGCCAGATTTCAAATTTGAATTCCTCACTTGCCGGCGTGGGACAGGTGGGTGAAGCCGTGTCCTGGTGAATGCCCTTATAGGAGCCCGCCACGCAGCACTTGTCGCCCGAAGTCTGACAGGTGAGTTTGGCTTCCAGGCTGTTGTTCTTTTCATTCACTTCCTTGACGACGTTCCACAGGTCTACTACGGCCTTAATGGACTCGGTCCCCGAGACCTTCAGGTTGCTGACGAAGGTTGCCGTGCCGCCGGGACTCTGCAGATGTTTGGCTGAGTCAAACAACCAGATGGATTCGCCGCCCCAGTTGCTGCCGTTGCGATAGAGATAGACTCCGGCACTCTGCGGCGTGTGGACCGTCCAGACTGAATCCGGAATATTTCCCGGGCCGAGGTTTTTCACGACCACGGCCACCAGGCAGCCTTGGACCAGCGAAATCTTCTCGACGGTCAGGTCAGGCAGCCAGGGCGCGGAGACCTGAGCTTTCAGGCTTCCGGTGGCCGTAATCCAAAGGATCAAAACGGCCAATCCGACAACGCATCCCCATTTCTTCATGGTTATTCCTCCTCCCTTAGATTTGGGTTTTAATCAAGATTGATACGAATAGGCGGCTAAATCGAATAGATAAGACGTCTTTTACTGGCAATTTTCCCCCTTTGGCAAAATTTTATCTCTCCCCTTTGAGGGATGTCAAGAACCAAGAGGGCCGATAGGCGATCGGGCTGGCCATTAGGTTGACGCCCCTTGTTCAAATTGATATTCTCCGTTTGGCCTGAAATGTTGAGTGATAGCGGCCAAACACGGCAAGGTTTTTTGCCTCTGATATTCGGGCTGCCAGGAGTCAACGACATGAAAACCCGGACAGGCGTCACCCGCAAGATCGCGACGGTTGTCGTTCTCGTCATTCT
>JBAVVA010000098.1:0-50709 GCA_049697055.1 Candidatus Aminicenantales bacterium | reverse complement strand
TGCTGGTGGCCGCCCTCGGGCATGTCCGCCACAAACGCCTCAGGGCGGTCATCATCGGCGACGGGCCGGAAAGAATAAACCTAGTTCGCCAGATCAAAGAGGCCGGCCTGGAGAAGCGGGTGTCCCTCCTGGGAGCAGCCGATGAGGAAACCGTCCTGCGGCACTACGGACGATGCTTGGCTGTGTTCTTCTGTCCGCAGCAGGAAGATTACGGCCTAGTGACAGTGGAGGCCTTTGCTTCGCGCAAGGCCGTGATCACCGCTTCGGATAGCGGCGGCCCCGTCGAACTGGTCCGGGAGGGCGAGACCGGGTTTGTCGTCGAACCAAACCCCGTGGCCGTAGCGGACAGGATTGACCAGCTGGCCTCCAGCCCAAGGCTCGCTGAAGAGATGGGCAAAAAGGCTTTTCAGGCTGTTTCCGGGATGACATGGGAAAAGGCAGTCCGCCGGCTGCTCCTGGCGGGCTAGCCCGGGGCCGGGGCCTTCTGCTGGCCGCTTCTCCCTTTCAAACCATGGGTTTGATTCGAAAAACAACCCCCTGGGGATCCGGACAGGCCAGCTCCTCGGTTTCGGCGATCCAATCGTCCTCGGGGAGCTCGTCCTCGCGCTGCTTGCTCGTCAGGAAGGGGAAAAGACTATTGAGGGCATAAAGACAGACTCTCTTTCCGGCCGGGATCTCAATCATGCCCTCTCCCCGGATGTAGAACGTGTCGCCTACTTTATGCTTGGCCCCGCAGCGCTTTTTGACCTTGACCACATCCACTTTTAATTCTCTCATCCCTCTTCCTCCTAACCTGAGAATACCCCTATCTCGGACACAAGACAATATCCAAAAGTTCTCCTCTCCTTCTTCTTATTGACATGAGCCGGACCTTTAGCTTAATATAATTGTCTGAGCGCAGAGCGCAAGGAGGAATCACTGCCATGGCCAAAGCGGAACCCAATGTCGTTCCCCTGTGCGACGTCCTTTTAGTCCTGCTCATCATTTTTATGATCATTACCCCCTTGATCCAGAAGGGCATGGATGTCCGTTTGCCCGAGACGGCCGACACCACAACTAGCGGCGGCCAGTCGAACGTTATCGTCGTCACTCTAAAGCCGAATGATAAAGTCGATATCAACCAGGAAGAGATCGACCTGCCCTTGGTCCAGGATCGGCTGCGGAGCCTCTACTCCGCCCGTCAAGACAAGACCATCTTCATCCGGGCCTATGCCAGCATCCCTTACAATAAAGTGATCCAGTTCATCGACATAATCAAGGGAGCCGGAGTGGAAACCCTGGCTCTCGTTCCCGAGTACATTACCGAAGGGAATTAGCCGGGCCGTAGCCCCGTCGTCTTGGTGATGTTCATGAAAAAAACGGTTTTGCTTCTTTTGGTGGTGAGCCTATTTATCGCCCTTCAGGGACAGACCGAAATGCTGGGGCCCCTGACGCGCGAGGCCATCCTCAAGGGTGTCCCCGAATGGCAACAGGTCATGGCTTCCTACCAGCCCGATCCCCTGGCCCTGGACAAGCTCAAGGCCATCAGCCTGCCCGTCCAAGTTGAAATTTTCCTGGGGACTTGGTGTCCAGACAGCAAGGCTCACGTGAGCGAGTTCTTTAAAGTGCTCGACCTGGCTGATAATCCCCTGCTCAGCGCCACTTATATCGGCCTTCCTCGTGATAAAGCCAAGCGGGCTGAGTACTGCCAGGGAAAAGACATCCAGAAAATACCTACTTTCATCGTAACCGTGGAAGGGCAGGAAAAAGGCCGGATCATCGAAGCCCCGCTCAAGTCAATCGAACAGGACCTGGTGAACCTCCTCCTCCGTTGACCAGCCGGACATCGGCCTGATCTTGGCCGGAAAATCCCGCCGCCTTTGCTGGAGCGCTGAGCTGATTATTTAATAGGGCCGATCACCTCGCGGGAGATGACCAGACGCTGGATCTCGTTGGTCCCCTCGTAAATCTGGAGGAGCTTAGCGTCCCGCATGAGCTTCTCCAGGGGATAATCCTTCATGTAGCCGTAGCCTCCCAATATCTGCAGCGCTTCGACCGTGGTCCTCATGGCCACGTCCGAGCCGAAGCACTTGGCCATGGCCGATTCCTTGCCGCAGGGCTTGCCCTGGTCCATCAGCCAGGCGGCATGCCAGACCAGTAGGCGGGCGGCGTTGACCTCCATAGCTATCTGGGCGATCTTGAAGGCGGTGTTCTGGAAAAGGGCGATCGGCTTGCCGAACTGGAGGCGGGTCTTGGAATAATCGACGGCATGCTCCAGAGCGGCCCGGGCCACACCCACTCCCGCGGCGCCTACCGAGGCTCGTGTTTTGTCCAGGGTTTTCATGGCTACCATAAAACCCATGCCCTCCTTGGCCAGCAGGTTATCCACCGGCACGCGCACGTCCTCGAAAAAGATTTCAGTGGTATTGGAGGCCCGGTGGCCCAGCTTGTCTTCCTCCTTGCCGATGACCAGGCCGGGCGTATCGCGGGGCACGACGATGGCGCTCACTCCGCGGATGCCCTTGTCGGGGTCGGTCAGAGCGAACACGACATACAGGCTGGAGATCCCGCCGTTGGTGATGAAGCACTTGGAGCCGTTGATGACGTAGTGGTCCCCGTCGCGCAGGGCCCGCGTCTTGGTCGCTCCAGCATCCGAGCCGGCCTCCCTCTCCGTCAGGCAGAAGGCGGCGAAGTTCATTTTCTTGGTTAAGGGAGTGAAAAACTTCTTCTTCTGCTCATCCGTCCCGAAAAGAATAATCGGGGTGAGGGCCAGAGAGGAGGCCATCATGCTGGTAAACATACCGGCGCAGCCCCAGGCCAGTTCTTCGCTGATGATGGCGAGGTCCAGGTCGCCCAGTCCCCCGCCGCCGTAAGAGGAGGGGATGTTGCAGGTCAGGAACCCGGCCTCGAAGGCCTTGCCCATGATCTCCTCCGGAAAGGCGTCGCCCTTGTCATAGCGGGCGGCGTTGGGCCGCATCTCATTCAGGGCGAATTGATGGGCCATTTCCTGGAGAGCTCTCTGTTCTTCGGTCAGGCTGAATTCAATCACCGTTTCCTCCTTGCTAGCGATAGGGGGGCGTGATTTTCCCCGGTAAGCGAGGAGTTTTATACCGGATTCAGCCGGGGAAGTCAATTTAAGCCCAAAAATTGCCTCCGGGATCTTATCCCCTATCGGTAATTTTGGAGTTTAAATTGACAGGACGAGGCTGCAGTGATAATTATTATAAAATCTGTCAGATGAGGGAAAAATGAAATGCCCGAAATGCCAACATGAAAACCCGCAGGATACGCGGTTCTGCGGAAATTGTGCAGCCCCGCTCCGTCCGGCAACCCCTCCCCCCGAGACAAGTTTCCCGGCGGAAACGATGCAGGCGCCCGTCCGGGAGCTCGCCACCGGCAGCATTATTGCCGGACGTTACCAGGTCATCGAGGAGCTGGGTAGGGGGGGGATGGGGCGGGTCTATAAAGTGTTCGATACGGAAATCCACGAAAAGATTGCCCTGAAGCTCTTAAAACCCGAGCTGGCTGTCGATAGAGAGACCGGCGAGCGATTCCGCAACGAGCTTCGCCTGACGCGCAAGATCCGTCACAAAAATATCTGCCAGATGTTCGACCTGGCCAAAGAGGGCGGCAACGCTTTCATCACCATGGAATATGTCCAAGGAGAGGACCTGAAAAGATTGATCCGCAAGATGGGACAGATGAGCGCCGGCCAGGCCGTGGCCGTGGCCAAGCAGGTGGCCGAAGGGCTGGCTGAAGCCCATCGCCAGGGCATCGTCCACCGCGACCTCAAACCGCAGAACATTATGGTTGATGAGGAAGGGAATGCCCGAATCATGGATTTCGGCATTGCCCGCTCAGTGAAGGCCAAAGGCCTCACCGGAGAGGGAGTGATGATCGGGACGCCCGAGTACATGTCGCCCGAGCAGGTGGAGGGAAAAGAGGTCGACAGCCGGTCCGATATCTATTCCCTGGGGATCATCCTCTATGAGATGGTCACGGGCCGGGTCCCCTTCGAGGGCGAAACACCCTTCACCATCGGCGTCAAGCACAAGAGCGAAATTCCCAAGAATCCCCGGCAGATCAACAATCAGATCCCCGAAGACCTGAGCCAGGTCATCCTCCGCTGTCTGGAGAAGGACAAAGAGAAACGGTATCCGAGCTCCGAAGCGCTGCTTGACGAACTGAAAAAAATCGAAAAGGGCTTGCCCACTACCGAAAGAGTTATTCCCAAGAGGAAGCCTCTGACGGCCAAAGAGATCACCGTGACCTTCAAGATGAAAAAGCTCCTCTGGCCGGCGGCCGTTGTCCTGGCCTTGGCCCTGGCGGCCATCATACTCTGGCAGGTTCTGCCCTCCAAAACTCCCCTAAAGAAATCCATCGCCGTCATCAACTTCGCCAACCAGACGGGTGACCAGGCCTATGACTATCTGCAGGCCGCCATCCCTAACCTGCTAATCACCAGCCTGGAACAGTCTCGCTACCTTCGCGTCACGACCTGGGAAAGGATGCACGACCTTCTCAAACAAATGGGGAAAGGCGACGTTCAGGCTATCGATACCGAACTAGGCTTTGAGCTTTGCCAGAAAGACGGCGTGGAAGCCATTGTCCTGGGCAGTTTCGTCAAGGCTGGTGACTTTTTCGTCACGGACGTCAAGGTCCTGGATGTGGCCAGCAAGAAACTCCTCAAAAGCGCCAGCTCCAAGGGCGAGGGCGTGCGCAGCATCCTGGAAAAACAGATTGGCGACCTCAGCCGCGAAATCTCCAAAGGCATCGGCCTGTCCGAGCGCAAGATCGAGACGGCGCAGGTTCGCATCGCCGAATTCACCACTTCTTCTATGGAAGCTTATAAATATTTTCTCCAAGCCCGGGATGCACAGGAAAAACTTTATGATGAAGAAGCCCGGGACTTCGCCGAGAGGGCGATTCAGATCGACCCAAACTTCGCCATGGCCTATCTGCACCTGGCATTTGCCCAAGAAAACCTAAACAATAACAAGGAAAGCCGGGAAGCCATTGAAAAGGCCAAGGCCTTGGCCGGGAGGGCCACAGATAAAGAGAGGTTTTATATCGAATTTTTCTATGCCCGTTCTGTAGAGCAAAACAGAGAAAAGGCGTTGCGTCTTCTCCAGGAATTGACAGATAAATATCCCCAGGAAAAGCTAGCCCACTGGATGCTTGGTGTATCCTGCCAAAATCGAGGTCAGTTTGATCAGGCCATCGCCGAACTGCAGAAAGCCCTGGCCCTGGACCCCGGTTACCATACGTCGCTCAACCAGCTTGTCTATCTCTATCTGGATATGGGCAATTACGAAAAATCTCTCAAGTACGCCAAAGAATATGTGGCCGCCCGGCCAGGTGACGCCAACCCCCTGGACACCCTGGCCGAAGTGTGCTTCCGCAGAGGCGACCTGGACCAGGCCCTGGCCCAATATCAAGCGGTCATTCAAATGAAGCCGAACTTCTACAACTCGTACCTCGCCCTGGCCTATGTGACCGCTCTCCAGGAAAACTACGAAGAAGCGAAAAGATGGCTTGACCGCTTTATCAGCATTTCTCCTTCCTTGAATCTCAAGGGACAGGGATACTGGAATAAAAATGCCCTTCAATACTGGACGGGACAATACGGTCAAGCCCTCTCTGAACTCCTCCGGCTGATGGATATGGCCGAAGCGACGGGTTTTGGACCAGGCAAGGCCATCACCGCCTGGCTCCTCGGCTGGATTTATTATAACCAGGGCCAGTTGGACTTGAGCCGGACTTATTACCAGAATTGGTTTGAAATATATAAAAAGGCTTACCCAAATGATATTGCTTTCAACACCATCTCCGGCGATTATTATCTCGGCCTCGTCGACTTGAAAGAGGGTAAGGTTTCTGCGGCCAGGGCAAAGCTGGAGGAGATGAAATCGTTTCTGGAGCAAGTGCCAGCACAATCTCAACGTCAGACCCGATTCTATTATGACCTTTTCCAGGGAGAGGTGTTCATGGCCGAAGCGTCCGTGGAGCAGGCCATAGCCGTTTTATCGAAAACTCCGGGGCCGGGAAGACCGCCATGGATGAGCGGCATATTTCCCAGTTACAACATGCCTTTTATTAAAGACACTTTGGCCCGCGCCTATGTAAAAAAAGGTCAGGTCGAAAAAGCCATTGCCGAATATGAGCGGTTGACGTCCTTCGACCCCAAACGGGAAGAGAGGTTGCTCATTTATCCTAAATATCACTACTGGTTGGCCAAACTCTACGAGCAGAAAGAATTCAAGGATAAAGCGGCCCGACAATATCGGAAATTTCTTGAGATCTGGAAAGCGGCTGACCCCGGCCTCCAGGAATACCAAGAAGCCCAAACACGCTTAACCGCCCTGACCAAACAATGATTCAGGGCCGAAGCCGCCAAGGGTTGAGACGGGCCGGCTTCCGCCTTACTTTTCAGAGCGATGAATGACCGCCACGCGCTTCATGTAAAAAACCGGATGCTCCAAGCCCAGGACCTGAACCACGGCCTCCTGGGGTTTCGGGCACTTTGCGGCCGAAACAGCCACTTCAAAGAAGACCTGTTCTTTTTCTTCATCAAGATAAACTTTTGGCTTTTCTTGGGGAAAGGCCTCGGCCAGAGCTGAGGCCAGGTCCTGCTCCCCTCGGCCAAAGGCGGAGGCCTGCGGCTCCCGGCCCTGACCGAGTGCTCCTAAGGCAGCTTTGACTTCCGGCCGGCTCAGGTCGAGAGAATAGATAAATCCGACGGCATCCTCACTAAGGGCCGGGTCGCCGGGATTGAGTTGACGAAGGCTCAAGAAACGGACTCCTTCCGGCAGGCTGCCGTTGACCTGGCCCAGGAACTCCCCTTCCTCAATTATGCGGTCGGACTTGAATTCGAGCGTTTCAGCCAAGCCCTCCATGCCCAGGGGCAGGGCCGGCAGGAAGGACATCCGCATCTTGGGGTGGAAGCCCGCTGAATGGAGAACAGACACCCCTGCCCGGCGGAAGCTTCGGCGGATGATGTTGATAAGATCGTTATGGGCCAGGAAACGCGCCCGGCCGATTTTTTGGTAGGAGGCCCGGTAGCGGACCGTCTCCCCGGCCGGGCTTCCCAGCTTCGCGGCCGGAGCCGGCTTGAACTCGAGGCGCTCCTCATAGCTTTTATCAACCTGAAGGCCGGGCTCACAGCCGTTGCATTCTCCGCAGTCCATGTCCAGACAGGAAGCCGTCGGCTCTTGCCGAAGCGCCCGTTGATATTCTTCCTTTAAAAACTCTTTTCTCAGGCCGGTCTCTATATGGTCCCAGGGCAGCTCCGCTTCGAGGTCCAGACCGGCCAGGTACTCGCCCCGGTCGACACCGGCCTCGGCCAGAGCTTTATCCCAGACTTCGAAGTTCCACCTGTCTTTCCAAGCGTCGAACCGCGCTCCCCCGCGCCAAGCGGCCAAGAGCGCTGGCCCAAGCCTTCTGTCTCCGCGTGAGAAAACAGCCTCGAGCACGGATTGTTCCACTCGCTGGGACTTGATCTTGACCGACCTATATTTTCCCAGGGCGGTCCGGATGAACTGCTGTTTCTCCAGGAGGGCCATGTCGTCCTCCATGGCCATCCACTGGAATGGAGTGTGCGGCTTGGGGATAAACGAGGACAGGCTCAAATTAACCATGGGCGTCTGGCCCGAGACCCGTTTTCCCAGGTCCAGGACGTCTCGGACGATTCGCACGATGCCCTCCAGGTCTTCCTGCCTCTCGGTGGGCAACCCCAGCATGAAGTACAGCTTCAGCAGACGCCAGCCGCGGCTGAAGGCGGCTTGGGCGGCCTGTTCGATGTCCTCGTCGCTGAGGTCCTTATTGATCACCCGGCGCAGCCTTTCCGTACCCGCTTCGGGGACGATGGTGAAGCCTGTCTTGCGGACCTTGATGATGCTGGCCGCCACGGTGGAGGTCAGGCCCCGGGGACGTAGGGACGGCAATGACAGGCTGGCTTCCTGGCAGGCGAGTTCCGTCATCAACCGGCTGACGGTCTCTTCCAAATAGGGATAGTCGCTAATAGACAGGGCCGACAGGGAGGCATCCTGGTAGCCGGTCTTGCGCAAGCTGCCCAGGACTGTCTCCACGAGCAACCCCGGGCTCTTCACCCGGTAAGGGAAATAGATGCCGGCCGCCTGGCAGAAGCGGCAGCGCTGGGGGCAGCCCCGGCTGGCCTCCACAGCCACTCGGTCGAACACGGCTTGGACATCAGGAACAATGATTTTTTCCGGAAAGGAAGAGCGTCCGAAAGACTGCAGCACTCTTTTCTTTATCTTGGCCGGCGCCCCGAGGCCAGGCCGGGGGACGAGCAGGGGCGAGCCCGCAGTTCGCTCGGCGTGGTAGAGAGAAGGGACATAAACCCCCGGCAGCCCGGCCAACTCCCTCAACCGGTCCGGCCTGGAAACGGCACTCCCCTTCCGGCGGCGGACCAGGTCTACCACTTCGAGAAAAGCTTCCTCACCGTCGCCCAGCACGAACAGGTCAAAAAAATCCGCCAGGGGTTCAGGGTTGAAGGCGGCCGGGCCGCCGGCAATGACCAGAGGATCATCCCGGCCTCTAGCCGAGGCCAGCAAGGGGACCTTTCCCAGATCCAAAATGGTCAGGATGTTGGAGTCGTTGAGTTCATAGAGGAGCGAAAAACCCAGAATGTCAAAATAAAGCAGAGGGATTCTGTTCTCCAAGGAGAAAAGGGCCAGGCCCTGCCGGCGGAGCTCCGCCTCCATGTCCGGCCAGGGAGCAAAAATCCTTTCCGCGGCGACTTCCGGCCGTCGGTTGAGCTCGGCATAGAGGATCTTCTGTCCCAGATAGGACATGCCGATCTCATACACATCCGGAAAGACCAGCCCTACTTTGACCGCCACGGAAGAAGGGTCTTTGCGGACCTCGTTCCATTCCCCACCGATGTAGCGACCGGGCTTCTCCACCCGGGCCAGCAGCGAGTCCAGCCCCCCGCTCTGTCCGGAATATTCGACGGCCGCCCGCCGGCTCGCTTCAGATGTTGACAAAGCGTCTCATCCTGACGTTGAGGACCAAGCCGAGGCATAGATAGGAGGCCAGCAGCGAAGACCCTCCGGAGCTCAACAGGGGCAGAGGAACGCCGGTCACGGGGAACAGTCCGATGACCATGAAAACATTGACCAGGAACTGGAAAGAGAGCAGGACAGCCACCTGGAAGACAATGTAGGCGCCCGGCCGGTCCCGCGACAGGGCCACGGTCTGAAAAAGCCGGAGAAGAAGGAAAAAATAGGATAGAATCACGGCCAGGACGCCGATGAAACCGAACTCCTCGCCCAACACGGAAAAAATAAAATCCGTATGCCGGGCCGGAAGAAAGTTTAGCTGGCTCTGGCTCCCCTGCTTGAAGCCCTTGCCCAGCAGCCCACCCGAGCCGATAGCGATCTTGGACTGCTGGATCTGGTAGCCTGCTCCCTGGGGATCATGGCCGGGCAGGATGAGCGTCACCAGCCTGTTCTTTTGATAGTTGGTGAGGAAGAAACTCCAGCCGACCACCCCCAAAACCAAAGTCAGAATGAGCAGGAGGGCCACCTGGCGGCGGTTGATGCCGGCCAGGACAAACACGGCCAGGAGAAGGGGGACATAGGAGGCGGCCGTCCCCAAGTCCGGCTGCAGAACAACCAGGACCAGGGGCAGGCCCACCGTACCCCCGCTGAGCAGGAGCATCCCCGCCGAGAGATGCGGACGACGGAATTCGGCGAATAATCGGGCCAGCAGCAGGATGAGAAATACTTTCATCAACTCGGAAGGCTGCAGCCCGAAGGAGGCCAGGCGGATCCAGCTTTTCGTCCCGTGGATCAAGCGGCCCCACAGCAGAAGCCCGGCCAGGGCTAGAAGCCCCAAAAAATAAAAATAGGGCGAATAGGCCACCAGGATCTTGTAGTCCAGGCTGAAGGCCAGAAATAAGCCCACCAGGCTGATCAGGATGAACACGGCCTGCCGGAGATAAGGGCTGCCGGGCCCTTGACTCGAAGCGCTGTAGATAAGGAAGCAGCCCAGGGCCGAATTGAGGAGGAGGAGCCCCACTAGAATCCAGTCAATCTCGCTCAGCAGTCTCCGGTCGATCATTTTCCGTTTTGATAGAGCTCACGGTAATATTCAAAAAGCTGGCGGGCCAGGGGTGCGGCCGTGGCCCCGCCGCCGCCGCCGTACTCAACCAGCACGGTGACCACCACCTCCGGCTTGTCCTTGGGAGCGAACCCGGTGAACCAGGAATGGGTCTTCACTTCGACCCTCCGCTGGGCCAACCTCTCGGCGGACTCGGTGCTGATCGTTTGGGTCGAGCCCGTCTTGCCGCAGATATCGAACCCCTCGATCATGGCCGCCTTGCCCGTCCCTTCCCGGTTGACAGATTCCCACATGCCCTTGATGACCTTGTCGAAGGCGGAGCGGCGGAGTCCTGTGCGCAGCAGGAAGTCTGCCCCGTCCGGCGATTGAAAATCCCGGCGAATGGGCGTGGCGGGGTTCAACAGATGGGGCACGATCTTGCGGCCTCGGTTGGCGATAAAGGCCGTGTGGGCGGCCACCTGAAGGGGCGTCACCAGGAGAGGTCCCTGCCCGATGGCCACCGAAATGGTTTCGCCCGGATACCAGGCCGCTTTCTTCTTCGCCTTTTTCCATTCCGGCGTTGGAACGAGCCCTTCTTTTTCCCCGGGCAGGTCGATCCCGGTCAACTGGCCGAAACCGTACAACTGGGCTTGATGGGCGATATCCTCAATACGCATCCTCTTGCCCAAATTATAGAAATAAATATTGCAGGAGTTACGGATGGCGGAAGTCAGGTCGAGCATCCCGTGTCCGCCCGCCGCCCAGCAGGAAAACGACTGGCCATACAGGGTTATTTCCCCTCCGCAGAAAAAGGAAGTCCGCTCGGTGATGACATCCAGGTTGAGGGCGGCCAAGCTCATGGTCAGCTTGAAGATCGAGCCCGGAGAATAGAGGCCGCGGATGGCCCGGTTCTCCAAAGGCGTAGCCGGGTCTTGAACAACGGCCTGCCATTCTTCGGGCGTAAAGCGGTGGATGAATTTATTGGGCTCGAAGGTTGGATAGCTGGCCAGGGCCAGCACACAACCCGTCCGGGGGTCGAGCACAATAATGGCGCCCTCCCTCCCTTCCAGCAAGCTCTCGGCCTTTTTCTGAAGGTCGAAGTCCAGGTTCAACTGCAAGCTGGGGCTGGTCTGGGGCTCGAGCTTTTCGACCTCTCCCTGTTTGCGTCCCCGATTGTCCACCACCTCCACCAACCGGCCGTTGCGGCCGATGAGGAAAGGCTCATACTCGGCTTCCAGACCCGTCTTGCCGATGAGGTCGCCCAAGCGGCGGTCCTGGTAGCGGGGGGTCCGGAGCTCTTCGGCGGAGATTTCCTGGAGATAGCCCAGGACATGGACGGCGAAGGAGCCGAAAGGATATTGCCGTTTAGGCTCGGCTTCGATGATCAGTTCGGGCATCTCCAGACGGCGGGCATCCACCAGGGCCACCTCCTCCAGGCTCAGGTCTTCCTTGACCGGTAGCGGCTTGAAGGGAGGCATGGCCCTGTACTTGGCTATCCTTTTTTTCAATTCCTCCAGGGGCAGGCCCAAAAGCTGGCTGATCGAGCGATAGGAACGCTCCAGGTCGGGAGTGTTCTCCCGGATGAGTGAGGTCTTGAAGGATCCGATATTCTTGACCAGGATGATGCCCTTTCGGTCGAGGACCAGCCCACGGGGAGCGGGGATCGTCGTCTCTCTGATCCGGTTCTTCTCCGCCAGCTTCCAGTATTTCCGATGGTCCAGTATCTGGGTCTTCCAATAGAAAAAAACCAAGACCAGGAAGAAGACCTCAATGGCCACCCGCAAGCGGTTGGCCCTTTTCTGGACCCGGGACAAGTCCTCGTAGATTCGGTTACTTTCCATGTCTTTTCTGGATGCGGCGGTAGGCCGAGAAGAGAACAGCGCCCATCAGGGCTGTCACCAGGGGCCTAGCCAGGAGGCTTTGGGCTCCGGCCAGCGGCTGGCCCACCAGCAGGATGGCCAACAGGCTCCACAAGATGAACTCCAGGGCGGTCATGATGAATAAAAAAAGGAAGTTCCGGAAAAAGGACAGGACGTTGATGCGCTTGGCCACCGCGCCGGCCAAATAGCCGATGATGGTCATGGACAACCCGGCGATGCCGAAAACGCCCAGGGACAAAGTGTCTACCACCAACCCGCAAAAGGTCCCCATCACCGCTCCGAAGAGTTCCCCGCGGAGCTGGGCGGCGAACAACACAACCAGCAGGAAAACGTGGAAAAGCGGCGTCCAGGAGGAGACCGTCCTGGACAATAAGGAGTGGACGGCCAGGGCCAGGGCGATTCCGGCGGCGGCCCGAACGGCATCCCTCATGGACCAAGCCTCCGGCCGGCCGGCGCTTCCTCCGGCGGGACGATGACCGCGACCAGGTCGAGCTTGTTAAAATCAAAAAAGGGCCGGACGACGATGGTCTTGAACAGGGCGCTGTCCCGGCCGACCGAAATGATCGTGCCCACCGGCAGCCCCGGGGGATAAATCCGGTCATAGCCTGAGGTCAGCACTTCATCCCCCACGCTGATTCCCTCGGCGGTGCTCAGGATATACTTGAGCTGGCAAAGTCCGGTCCCCTCCCCGGCCAGCACGCCTACGCCCTTGTTTCCCTGGATCACCACTCCCACCCCGCTGCTCTCATCGCTGATGAGCTGCACCGTGGCCTCGGCCAGGGAAAGCGGCTCGATGACCCGGCCGACCAGATGGCCAGCCCCGTCCAGGACGACCATGTCTTTGGCCAGGCCGGCCAGCCGCCCCTGATCGATGATCATGGCTTTCTTATAGTTCACCGGGTCCAGGCTGATCACCGAGGCAATGTGAATCGAACGCTGAGTCTGCAAAAAGAACAGCCTCAGGCCCTCCTTGGCTTGAAACCTTTCCAGGGAGTGCCGCAACAGGGCATTCTCCTGGCGGAGATAATAAATTTCTCGTCTCATATCCTGGTTTTGGAGCTGGACGTGGTGGAAGTAAAAATATGTCCGCCACACCCGGCCCAGCAAGCGGACCACAGCCACCACGCCGTGCTGGATGGGAGTGAAGACGGCAAAGACGGCCTTTTCCACAAAGGTGGGCTCCGTGCCCAGCGGGACTTGGAAAGACAGCAGGACCAGATGAAAAACGATCAGGGCGATGAAGATCCTGCTCGACCTCTTTTCTCTGGGAAAAAGCGGCATGCCCGCCCGGCCGATCCGTTCAGATCAGGGAGACCTTTCGCAACAGATCCAGGTTGTCCAGCATCTTGCCCGCGCCCAGGACCACCGTGGTCAAGGGGTCCTCGGTGATGAAGACCGGAAGCTGTGTCTCCTCCCGGATGCGGCGGTCCAGGTTTTTCAGCAGCGCCCCGCCGCCGGTGAGAATGATGCCCCGGTCGATGATGTCCGCCGCCAACTCGGGCGGAGTTTTCTCCAGGGCGATGCGGAGGGCATTGATGATGGCCCCCACCACGTCCTCCAGCGCTTCCCGCATCTCCTGGTCATCCACGACGATGGTCTTGGGGATGCCGTCGCGCAGGTCCCGGCCCTTGATTTCCATGGTCAACGGCTCATCCAGGGGATAGGCCGAGCCGATCTGTATCTTGACCTGCTCGGCGGTCCTCTCGCCGATCAGCAGGTTGTACTTCTTCTTCAGGTACTGGACGATGGCCTCATCCATCTCGTTGCCGGCGATGCGAATGGAGTGGTTGAAGACGATCCCGTTCATGGAGATGACGGCGATGTCCGTCGTGCCGCCGCCGATATCGACCACCATGTTGCCCGTCGGTTCGGAGATGGGCAGGTCGGCGCCGACTGCGGCCGACATAGGCTGCTCCACCAGGTAGACCTCCGTAGCCTTGGCCCGCAGGGCGACGTCTTTGACCGCCCGACGCTCGACCTGGGTGATGCCGGTGGGGATGCCGATGACGATCCTGGGCCGGAGCAGGAAGCCCCGGTTGTTGGTGGCTTTCTTGATGAAATAATCGAGCATCTTCTCGGCGATCTCGAAATCGGCGATGACCCCGTCGCGCATGGGACGGATGGCGACGATCGAGCCGGGCGTCTTGCCCAGCATCTCCTTGGCCCGGTGACCGACAGCCTCCACTTTGCCCGTGGCATTGTTGATCACGACGATGGAGGGCTCCTGGAGGATAATGCCCTTGCCCCGCATATAAACCAGGGTGTTGGCCGTTCCCAGGTCGATGGCCAGGTCACAGAAGAGCCGGTCCTTGAACCACTTGATCACGCCCATGGACGTCCTTCTTTCATGAGAGATTTCTTTTTAGCATAAATCAATCGCCGAGGCAAATGGGGCGGGCCGGCCCTTGGCTTGACTTTTGAGATCAAATTTTGTCATATAGAGGCACCATTTCGTCAAGGAGGTTGCCATGGCCCATCAGCCCTACGTTCCGGAAAAGACGCAGATGAAAGAATTCACTCTCCGCGCCCTGATCCTCGGTCTGCTGATGACCGTCGTCCTGGGAGCGGCCAACGCTTATCTCGGCCTGCGGGCGGGCATGACCATCGCCGCCACCTATCCGGCCGCCGTCATCGGCATGGCCGTCCTCAAGCTCATGCGCGGCTCTATCCTGGAGGAGAACATCGCCCGGACGGTTGGCTCTATCGGCGAGTCCGTGGCCGCCGGGGCCATCTTCACCATCCCGGCTTTCGTCATCGTGGCCACCGAAACCAATTCGCCGCTCCTGGCCGACTGGAAGTTGTTCAAAGGGGTCGGCGTTTATCTCAAGACTTCCTTGCTCATGTTCGTAGGAGGGCTGCTGGGCATCCTGTTCGTGACCTTCCTGCGGCGGGTCATGGTCACCGACGAGAGCCTGCCCTTTCCCGAATCCACGGCCGCGGCCGAAATCCACAAGGCCGGACAGAAGGGCAGCGCCGGCGCCAAGTTCCTGTTTCAGGCCATGGGCCTGGGAGCCCTCATCTACAGCCTGGGCGTGGTGAAGCTTTTTTCAGCTACCAAGGAATTCATCATCAAGATTGGGACGCTGGGCAAGAGCCTGGTTAAGCTGGGCACTTCTGAAACATCGCCCAGCGTGGTCGGCGGCGGCTCTTATTATTTCGGCGGGCCTGGCATCTATCCCGCCTATTTGGGCGTGGGCTACATCATCGGCCCTCGGCTGGCCGCCTTGAACTTCGCCGGGGGGGTACTGGCCTGGGGTCTTTTCGCCCCGCTGCTTATCTTTTTCCTCGGCCCTCAGCTGGCCTTAACCGGGCTTCCGGTCCATGACCCCGACGGCCTCGACATCGTGACCAACGTCTGGAAGTTCATCATCCGGCCCATCGCCGTGGGCGGCATGCTGGTCGGCGCCGGGTACACGCTCTTCCGCATGCGCAAGAATTTGGGCGCCGGAATCAAGCGTTCCCTGGGGGACGTGAAGAAAGCGGCCGGACAGGTCGAGGTCACCTCACGCCTCGAACGGGACCTCAGGATAAAGTTCGTGCTCTTCGGCCTGGCCGCCACTTTCGTGGCCATGATTTTCCTGTACCGCGTCTTCGCCGGCTCCTATCCGCCGGCCCTCCTGGCCGCGGCGGTCATGGCCACCATGGGCTTTTTCTTCGCCGCCGTTTCGGGCAACCTGGTGGGCACCATCGGCTCCTCCAACAACCCCATCTCCGGGCTGACTCTGTCCACCCTGATCATCGCCGCGCTGCTCATGGTCCTCATCGGGGCCAAGGGGACGACCGGCGTGGCCGCCGTGCTGGGCGTGGCGGCTGTAGTCTGTGTCTCCTCGGCCGTGGCCGGAGAGATGCTGCAAGACCTCAAGGTCGGACATCTATTGGGCGGCACACCCTGGAAAATGCAAACCGGCAATATTTTCGGCATTCTGATCGCTTCCTTCGTCCTCTACTTCCCCTTGATGCTCCTTATCGGCGCTTTCCCCTTGGGCAGCAAGGACCTCCCCGCTCCGCAAGCCGGTTTGATGGCCGCCCTGTCCCAGGGAATTGTGGGCGGCACCATGGCCTGGCCGCTGGTCATCGTCGGCATGCTCATGGGTTTCGCCATGATTCTGGTCCAGGTCCGTTCGCCCATGCTGGTGGCCGTGGGCATGTACCTTCCCCTGGAGACGACGTTCGCCATCTTCTGCGGCGGGATGATGAAAGGGCTGGCCGACAAACTGGCCGAGCGCAAAAAACTCAACGCGGCCCAAAAGGCCCGCATGGAGAATATCGGCATCCTTCTGGCCGCCGGCCTGATCGCGGGCGAGGGGCTGACCGGGCTTCTGCGCGCCGCCTGGAAATTTTTCTTCCTGCAGAAAATCATAACCTTCGACATACCCAGGATCTTGACTAATCCGAGCTACCTCATCGGGCTGGCTGTCCTGGCGATTATCGCCGTTTACCTGATTCTGGTTCCCTTCCGGAATCGCGGCGCGGCCGACCAGCCGCCTCCGCCCTCGGCCATTGTCTGAGGTTTCTAAGACCTCACCGAGACAGCCCATCTTTATAAGGTGATGACCATAGTTAGGAGAGCGGTATAGGCTTGGGTTTTGAAATATCCAACGCTTTAGCCTAGAATACGGCTATGCCCATTCGCCCGATTAAAACCTTCGGTCATAAATCCTTGTCGGAAGTGGCCGCGCCCATCCGCGATATCGACGCCTTCATTGTCGAACTGGCCCGGGATATGGTGGAGACCATGCACCAGGCGCCCGGCCTCGGGCTGTCCGCGCCCCAGGTCGATGTCAGCCGCAGGCTGATCACCGTGGACTTGTCCGTGGGCAAGAACGGCCAGGATCTGATCATTTTAGTCAACCCGGAGATCATGGACAAAGAGGGTGAGATCATTGCCGAGGAGGGCTGCCTGTCCGTTCCCGGAATTTATGAGAAAGTGACCCGCCCCGCTCGGGTGGAGGTCAAGGGGCTGGACCTGGAAGGCCGGGAAAGGACCTATGAGGCTACGGAAATATTGGCCCGCGTCTTCTGCCATGAGATCGATCATCTCAACGGCAGATTGTTCATCGACCGCTTATCTCCTCTCAAGCGGAAGCTTCTCAAGCGGAAGCTCAAGAAAGGCTTGGAGACCTCCCCAGCCCGATGAAGATTGTTTTTTTCGGCAGCCCGGAGGCCGCCCTTCCCTCCCTGAACAGCCTCTTGGCGGCCGGCCACAGCGTCAGCTTGGTCATCACCCAGCCGGACAAACCGGCCGGCCGGGGCAAAGCCCTGACCCCCTGCCCGGTCAAACGATTCGCCCTTGAAAAAAAACTTCCCCTCCTCCAGCCGGAAAAAATCCGAAAAGCTCCGGAGGTCGTGGAGCGGTTGGCCCTCCTCCAGCCCGAAATTCAGATCGTGGTGGCCTACGGCCAGATCATCCCCGCGGACATCATCTATTTGCCCCGCCGCCACACTCTAAACGTCCATTTCTCTCTGCTGCCCAAGTACCGGGGCGCTTCCCCCGTGGCCTGGAGCATCTTGAGCGGAGAAACCCGTACCGGAGTGACCATTATCGAGCTGAATGAAAAAATGGATGAGGGCGATATTCTGGCTCAAACGGAGACCGACATCCGGGCCGAGGAGAATGCCCGGGAATTGGAGAGCCGCCTGGCCGTCCTGGGCGCCAGGCTGTTGCTCTCGACCCTCGACCGGCTGGAAACTGGTACCCGCCGGCCGCAGGACCATTCTCTTGCCACCTATGCGCCCAAGCTCAAAAAAGACGACGGGCGTCTGGACTGGAGTCTGGCCGCCGAGGAGGTCGGGCGGCGCGTGCGAGCCTTCACGCCCTGGCCTTCGGCTTTCAGCCGGCTCCAGGAGCGGCGGCTCAAGATCCTGGAGGGCCGCGGCTTGGCCGGGCCGGAACCTCCTCAGCCTCCGGGAACAGTCTTGGCCGTCGACCGGGCCGGGATCACGGTCCAATGCGGACAGGGGAGCTATCTCATCGCCAGGCTTCAGCCGGAAAACGGGAAGCCTATGAGCGGATATGAATTTTCCTTGGGAGCCAGGCTGCGGAGCGGCCTCCAGTTTGAGTTCTAGCCCGGAAGAATCTGCGTCTACTCTTCCAGGATATAATGATAGGGGTTCTGGTGGATTCCATTGATCCGGATTTCGTAATGGAGGTGCGGGCCCAGGGCTTTTCCCGTGCGGCCCACCAACCCGATGACGTCGCCGCGCCGGACCTTTTGCCCTTCCCTCACCAGGAATTTATCCAGGTGGAGATAGCCGCTGGCTACGTTGTTTCCGTGATTGATGAGAATGGACTTGCCGCTTATTTTATCATCCTTGATCTGAATGACCGTTCCATCGGCCGTGGCATACACGGGGTTGCCCAGGTTGGTGGCAATGTCTAAACCATAATGAAAGGCGGGCTTGCCGGTGAAGGGGTCGGTCCGTGGGCCGAAGCCCGAGGTCACCCAGCCCATGGTCGGCCAAATGGTGGGGGTGCTGGCCAGCCGGGCGTTCTGGTTCTCGAAGAAATTGACCAGCGTGTTCAGGTTTTTCTCCAGGACCTCGGCTTTCTGGCCGATCTGCTGCATGGCCGACAGGGATAAATCCTGGGGAGGAGCGCTGAGGGCTTGGGCGCTCGGCCCGACCGTGCCGTCGCCGATGCCCACCTCGGATATCCCCGGTGCCTTCAGCCCGGCCATGATATTCAGCTTCTTGGCGTACACCTCAAAGTTCTCCACAGTCTGCTGGAGCCGGTCCATGCCGGTCTTGTATTCTTCCAAAGAGGCTTTTTGGACAGCGCTTTCTTTCAACAATTTCCGGTATTTGGCCCGAACCTGACCCATGGAGAAATAATCCACCAGCAGGACGCAGAACAGGACGAACAGGAAGCCCGCCCCGCCCAGGGCCATCTTCATCACTTTTTTAGAGATGGACAGAGACCGGGAGCCGGCCTGGGAATGGGGAACGATGATTAGCGAAAACGCTTTCTTACCCATGATTTTTTACTTGCATACCATAACAAAAAAACGCTGTCAAGCACTTTTTATATTTTTTATATTTTCTATCCAACGGACAATGTCCTGGGTGGAGGAGCCCGGGGGGAAAATCTCTTTGACCCCGATTTTCTTCATCTGGGGAATGTCCTTTTCGGGGATGATGCCCCCGGCGATGACCGGGATATCCGCGGCCCCCTGCTCTTTCAACAATTCCAGGATGCGGGGGAAGAGGACGCCATGGGCCCCGGACAGGATGCTCAGCCCGATGACATCCACATCTTCCTGGATGGCGGCGCTGACGATCTCCTCCGGCGTCCGGCGCAGACCCGTATAGATGACTTCCATGCCGGCGTCCCGAAGGGCCCGGCAGATGACTTTAGCCCCCCGGTCATGGCCGTCCAGCCCAGGTTTGGCGATGAGGACCCTGATCTTTTTCTGAGTCATCTCTCCCTCCCCCGCTCTTGGCGGAGCCCTCAGTAGCTGATGGGTTCTCGATATTCCCCATAAACGTCTTTAAGCGTGTCCATGATCTCACCCAGGGTGGCATAGGCCTTGACGCAGGAGATCAAGAAGGGCATGACGTTCAGCCCGTCCTGGGCGGCCTTCTTCAGGTCGGCCAGCTGGGCCCGGGCTCGGGTCTGGTTCCTCGAGCGGCGGACCTCTCCGAGGCGGCTCAACTGCTGTTGAGCCGCGCTCTCATCAACCAGCAGGAGGGGTATCGGTTCGTGCTCCTTGGTGTAGGCGTTGACGCCGACCACGATCTTCTCCCCCCTCTCCACTGCTTTCTGATACCAATAAGCGGAGTCGGCGATCTCTTTCTGGGGGTAGCCGAGCTCGATGGCCTTGACCATGCCGCCCATATCGTCGATTTTGCGAATGACGGCTTTGGCCTCCCGCTCCAGGTCGCAGGTCAGCCGCTCGACCAGGTAAGAGCCGCCCAGGGGGTCGATGCTGTTGATGACCCCGCTTTCGTGAGCGATGATCTGCTGGGTGCGCAGGGCGATGGTCACCGCCTCCTCGGAAGGCAGGGCGTAAGTTTCGTCCAGGGAGTTGGTATGAAGGGACTGCGTGCCGCCCAGGACAGCGGCCAGCGCCTGGAGCGTCACCCGGACGACGTTGTTGGCCGGTTGCTGGGCCATGAGGGATACGCCCGAAGTCTGGGTGTGGAAGCGCAGCCACCAGGAGCGGGGCTGGCGCGCCCCGAACCGGCCGCGCATGACCTCGGCCCAGATCTTGCGGGCGGCCCGGTACTTGGCGATCTCCTCGAAGAAATCGTTGTGGGCGTTGAAGAAAAAGGACAGGCGCGGGGCAAACTCATCCACCTCCAGCCCCCGTTCCCTGGCCCAGTCCACATATTCGATGCCGTCGCGCAGGGTGAAGGCCAGTTCTTGAAGGGCCGTGGCGCCCGCTTCCCGGATGTGGTAGCCGGAAATGGAGATGGTGTTCCAACGCGGCACCTCCCGCGCGCCGTATTCGAAGGTGTCCACGATGAGCTTCATGGAAGCCGGGGGCGGGAAGATGAAGGTTTTCTGGGCGATGTATTCCTTGAGGATATCGTTCTGGATGGTTCCGGAGATGACCCGGGGCGAGACGCCCTGCTTCTCGGCCACGGCGATGTACATGGCCCACAGCACGGCGGCCGGAGCGTTGATGGTCATGGAGGTGGTGATCTTGTCCAGGGGAATCCCGTCGAAGAGAACCTCCATGTCGCGCAGCGAATCCACGGCCACCCCGCATTTGCCGATCTCGCCCTTGGCCAGGGGATGGTCGGAATCGATGCCCATCAGGGTGGGCAGATGAAATGCCACGCTCAGCCCGGTCTGGCCGTGGCTCAGGAGATATTTGTAGCGGCGGTTGGTGTCCTCGGGCGTGCCGAAGCCGGAAAACTGGCGCATGGTCCAGGCCCGGCCATGGTACATGGTGGGATGGACGCCGCGGACATAGGGCGGTTCGCCGGGAAACCCCAGGTCCTTAGAGAAATCCCAGCCTTCCAGGTCCTCCGGGGTGTACAGCTCTTTGAGCCGCCGGCCCGAAACGGTGGTCAGGTCCTGGGCCGAGGGACAAGCCTCCCGGGCGGGATCATAAAGATCTTTTTTCCATTTCCGGTAGGCAGTCTTCAGGTCCGGACCGGGCGAAGATTTCTTGGCCAATAGAGACCTCCTTGCCGCCGCACAAAATCGCAGATATCCGGTCCGGCTTCAGCCCCAGGCTCAGACCTCCGGCTTGACCTTGAAAACCCGGTCATGGTCATGGACCGGATACTTTACCTTCAGACCCACCGAGCTGCCCTTCCCGGCCTGGGGAATCGATTGGTGCTCCTGCTGGAGCGACTCCACCTGTTGGGTGAAATCACTGGTGTGGCCCTTGACATGGATGGTGTCCCCCACCTTGAGGCTGCCGCCCGTGATCTCGATCACGGCCACGCTGATCTTGGAAAAATAATGCGAGATGTGTCCGATTTCTTCTTCCATCATCCCTCCTCGTCATTCATTATTTAAAAAATAGCAGAAAGAGGGGCGAATGGCAAGGAGTCAGCCGCACAGGACCGCGCCGCCGTTGACATGGATGATGGTGCCGGTGATGTGACGGGCCAAGTCGGAAGCCAGGAACAGGATGGGGCCGGCGATATCCTCGGGCAGCGCAATCCGTTTCAAGGGGATAGACTCCTCGACCCGTCTCCGGAATTCGCCGTCGCGGAAGACCTCGGCGCACATGTCGGTGTCCACCCAGCCGGGCGCCACGCAGTTGACCAGGATATTGTCCGCGGCCAGCTCCGGAGCCCAGGATTTGGCCAGCCCGTGGAGGGCGGCCTTGCTGGCCGCATAGTGGGAGTGAAAGGCCTCTCCCCTCACCGCGGCCGTGGAGGAGACGTTGATGATCCTCCCCCACTGCTGGGCTTTCATCAGGGGGATGACGGCGTTGGTCACATAGAAGACGCTGTTGAGGTTGACCCGCATCGTCTCCTCCCAGACAGCGGCGTCGATGACGCCCATCTCCCCGTAGGTCCAGATTCCGGCATTGTTGACCAGGATGTCGAGCCGTCTCCATTTCTCGACAACGGCCACGACCAGTTTCCGGGCTTCTTCTTCGAGGGATAGATCCGCTTTCACCACCAGACATTCACGCCCCAGGGCTTCTACGGCCGTCCTGACTTCTTCCGCCGCGTCCGGCCTGTGGACAAAATTGATGGCCACGTCCGCTCCGGCCTTGGCTAGCAGGATGGCCGTAGCCCGGCCAATCCCCCTCGACCCGCCGGTGATGAGCGCCTTTCTTCCGGCTAAAGAGATCATCTTCTCTCCTTATGCGTAGCTCAAGGAAAAATCTTTCATCTCATCAAAATACAGATAGCGGTGGATATCGGCGCTGGCCGGCTCGACCTTTTCCTTCATCACCGCGAAGTACTCGTTCACCTCCGGCAGCCAGCCCTTGAGCGCCGCCACGGCCGCCAGGACGGCCGACCCCAGATAGACCCGCGCCCCGTCGCCCATCCGGTCGTCGAAGTTACGGGTGGAGGTTGAGAGGATCGTCGCGCCGGGCCGGACCCGGGCCTGGTTGCCCATGCACAGGGAGCAGCCGGGGATTTCGGTCCGCGCTCCGACCTGGGAATAGATGCTGTAGTAGCCTTCCTTCTTGAGCTGGATCTCATCCATCTTCGTCGGCGGGGTGAGCCAGATGCGCGTGGGGGGATAGCCGGCCTTGTCGAAAATTTTTCCGGCCGCCCGGAAATGCCCGATGTTGACCATACACGAGCCGATGAAGACCTCGTCGATCTTATCCCCGGCCACCTCGGACAAGAGCTTCACATCGTCCGGGTCGTTGGGGCAGGCCAGAATGGGCTCCTTGATTTCGGCCAAGTCGATCTCGATCACGGCCGCATATTCAGCGTTCTTGTCAGGCTCGAGGAGCGAGGGTTTGTCCAGCCATTTCTGGCAGGCGGCCATCCGGCGCCGGAGCGTTTCGGCGTCCCGGTATCCGGATTCGATCATCTTGTTCATCAAGGCCATGTTGCTGCGAAGATACTTGGCCACCGGATCGACGCTCAAGGCTATGACGCCGGCCGCGGCCGAACGCTCGGCCGAGGCATCCGTTAGCTCATAAGCCTGATCCACGGCCAGATCGGGCAGGCCTTCCATTTCCAGGATCCGGCCGTTGAAGATATTCTTCTTGCCCTTCTTGGCCACGGTCAGCAAACCCCTCTTGATGGCGAAATAAGGAATGGCGTTGACCAGGTCGCGGATGGTGATCCCGGGCTGGCGCTTTCCCTTGAAACGCACCAGCACCGACTCGGGCATGTCCAGGGGCATGAAGCCCAGGGCGCCGGCAAAGGCCACCAGCCCGGAGCCGGCCGGAAAGCTCAGCCCCATGGGGAAGCGGGTGTGCGAATCGCCTCCGGTGCCCATGGTGTCGGGCAGGATGAGCCGGTTCAGCCAGGAATGGATGACGCCGTCGCCGGGTTTAAGGGCTACGCCCTTGCGGGCGGTGATGAATTGGGGAAGGGACTTGTGCATCTTGACGTCGGCCGGCTTGGGATAGGCCGCCGTGTGGCAGAAAGACTGCATGAATAGCTCGGCCTGAAATTCGAGGCAGGCCAGCTCCTTGAGCTCGTCGGCGGTCATGGGGCCGGTCGTGTCCTGGGAGCCGACCGTGGTAATCTTGGGCTCGCAGGCCGACCCGGGAAGAATGCCCGCCGCCCCGCAAGCCCGGCCGACGATCTTTTGTGCTTGGCTGAACCCCTGCCCCGGCTTAGGCACCGGGTTCTCCAGCTTGGCGAAGAAATCCGCCTCAGGCCGGCCGAGCGCGGCGCGAGCCTTGCCGGTCAAAGCCCGTCCGATGATGAGGTTGAGGCGGCCGCCGGCCCGGAACTCATCCTTGATGGTAGCCGGTTTGAACTCGAGGGAACACAGCGTTATGCCGGATTCGTCCTTGATCCGCTTGTTCTTGGCGTCGAGGGTGACGACGTCGCCTGTCTTGAGATTCTGGACGTCTCCCATCAAGGGCAGGCCCCCGGAATCCTCGACCGTGTTGAAAAAAATCGGAGCGATCAGCCCGCCCAGAACAACGCCCCCGCGGCGCTTGTTGGGGACAAAGGGGATATCCTGGCCGATATGCCACAGCAGGGAGTTGGTGGCCGACTTCCGCGAAGACCCCGTTCCCACCACATCGCCCACGAACATGACCTTAAGGCCTTCGGCCCGGAATTGGGCGATGGTCTTCCACCCGCCGGCGAAGCGCGTCTCGCCCATGGACAGGGCATGGAGAGGGATGTCGGGCCGGGTGGAGGCATGTTTGGCCGGCGAGAAATCATCGGTGTTGATCTCGCCGTCCACCTTGAAGACTTTCAGGGTGAGGGATTCGGCCAGGGCCGGCCTGGACAGAAACCACTCCCCCGCCGCCCAGGACTCGAGGACTGCCTTGGCCGCCGCGTTCGTCTTGGCCAAAGACATGACTGTGTCGAAAGCGCCGTAGACCAGGATGATGGACTTGAGGGCTTCGGCCGCTTTGGGGGCTAGGGCCTTATCTTCGAGCAAGGCGACCAGGGGCCCGACATTAAACCCGCCCAGCATCGTCCCCAGCAGACGGATGGCCTCTTCCCTGGAGATGGCGGGCGACTTCGCCTCTCCCCTGGCCACTTTGGCCAGCCAAGCGGCCTTGACCTCGGCCGCGGGGTCCACACCCGGCGAAACGCGGCTTCGGATAAGATGCAGAAGGACCTCTTTTTTATCCTGGGGAGGATTCTCTAGATTCTGGCAGACCTCGGCGGTTTGCTCGGGATTTAACGGCAGGGGCGGGATGCCCAGCGCTTTACGCTCTTCCTCGTGCTTGAAGTATGATTCCAGCATGATGGGTCTCCCTAAGATGATTTCTCCGTCATACTAATAAAGATGCCCTTGCTTGTCAAAAGGGATAGGGAAAGGAAAGTGAGGCCTAAGCGATTTCCGACTTCCGCCCCTATTTTAAAAAAAGGAAATGGGATAGATTTTTTTTATTTTTTTATTGATACCGGATAGCGACGCCCGTGACGCCGTTGGGAGGAGAGACACGAGGGCCCTGTCCAAAGCCGGCTACCACCCGCCCATTCGAGAAATATTGATCAAAGATGATGACCACGGCGTTGGCTCCCAAGGAAGCGGCCTTCTGTTTTAATTGGGTTTCGACATAGGCCGGGCTCCAGCTCGCTTCCGGCCTAACCCATACTTCTCCGAGCTGAACATTCGCTTTGTAAGGCGCGTCACGGAGCAGCTCTACCTGGTCAGAAGAAGTCGGGCTGAAGGTTGGCGCGCCCGAATAGTAGGTGATGCCTGAATAGGGCAGCAACATGCAGGCCGCCAGGCTCGCTGATAAAAAAATGGTTAGGCTGATTTTCAATCTCATGATTCGACCCTCCTGGCCATAAAAAGTATCACTGCTCTTGAACTCCTGTCAACAGGAGGCCGGCTCTACTTCGAAAAGTGTGGTAAGGAGAAGATAAGGGCCTGCGGAAGGGCTCGGCGCCCGGCCGCGGTTCTTAACGCCGCGGAATCTCCGGGCTAAACCGCTCATGGCGCCTCGCTCCTTCCCCAGGCCCTCCGCGTTCGTAAGGGACTAACCACACTATTCGTCATAGAGCCCCTTTTATCAAAATAACAGATGAGGGCTATCCTCTACTTTCGCGTCAAAATAATAGAAAACTAGATCGCTGTCGCTTTTTGGAAGGGCTTCTTATCGTAATGACAAATGAGCTGGATGACGTTGCGTCCGGAAACGGCCACCGCGGGGATGCCGCCGCCGGGCTCAACCCACTGGCCGGCCAGCCAGAAATTCCGCAGCCCCGGGAGCGTCTTCTTGATGGGCAGCATGAATGTCTTCGTCGAGCCGTCCCAGCCGATGATGCTGGCCCGCCAGTTTCCGGCGTAGCGCTCGAAGGTCAAGGGCGTGGCCACGTCGGACATCTCCACCTGTGATGAAATGCCGGGGAAGCGCTGCTCGAGGGCTTCGATGACGGCCGCGGCGGCCTTCTCTTTTTCAGCCCGATAGACGTCGGGAGAGTTCCGCAGGGCCAGCCAGTAGTCATAAGCCACAGGAAGACAGACCCTCAGGAAGGTCCTCCCGGCCGGAGCTGCATACGGGTCGAAGTTGTAGATCATGGGTCTTAGGGTTTCGACCTTCTGCCCGGCAATCACTATGGGCTTCTTCAAACGATAGATGATTCCCAGGGCGCTTTTCGGCAGATCCTCAAACGTTCGCCTCACCCCCAGGCTAATGAGAAGGACAGCCGGGCCGACGGGCAGTTTTTCGAAATAGTCGCTTGTTTTTCCGTCGAGATAGCGGCCCTCGAGCAAATCGAAGAGTGCAGCATGCAGGTCAGAAGCGCAGACGACATGCGCGCTGCGGTACTCCGAGCCGTCTTCTAAGCGGAGGCCCACGGCGCGGCCCTGCTCGGTCATGATTCTCTTCACCCGAGCGTTATAGCGGACCTCCCCGCCCAGCTCCAGGTAGCGGCGTTCGATAGCCTGGGCCAAGCCGAGCCCTCCACCCTCAGGATAGCCCGCCGACTTGAGGTGGCTCCAGGCGGCCAACATCTGGAACATGACTGCCGGCAGGTCATCGGAAAAAAGGGCTTTGGATAAATAGAAAGCTTCGCGCAAAAACGGATTCTTGAATCGGCCAGCGAATGCCTTATGGGTCACACCTCCCCACTTCTTCACGCTCCGGAGCAAGGGGAATTTCTTGACCATGATTCGTATTTTGTCCGCGGCCGTGAGAAGCTCCGGCGCTTTCTCCGTAGGCAGGCCGTATTTCGCCAAAATCCGCGCACCTCGAATGAAATCGCCAATGGGGTTCCGATCTTCCGGAGCAAGCTCCAGCATGTGCCGCTCAAGCCGGTCGAGGTCGGAATAAAAATAAAAGGTCTTCCCTGCCTCTCCCTCGACGATGATGAGGTGCTCGTAATCGGTCATGCGGACCTGAGGGACAACGCCCAGTTCCCGCCAAACCTGGTGAGCACCGACGCCCGGGCCGGACCCGCCCAGGAAAGCCAATCCGCCGTTGATGCGATATCCCTGACGCGTCCAACACGTGCTCAGGCCGCCCGGCCGCGCGTCCTGCTCGAAAATGGTTGTCCGGTAGCCGTTCATTCGGCCGTAGCAACCGGCCGCAAGACCCGAAATCCCGGCGCCGATGATGGAAATGCTTTTCTCGGCCATAGGCGACTCACTCAAATTTGATTTTTTTTTGTAGCGCTTGAAAACGCGGATGAGACTTCAGTTGAACCAACGCCGGAATATCAAGAGCGGCCATTCCCGTGGCCACGGCCGGGAAGAAGTAGTCCCTGTTTGCGGCAGACTGTTCCAAGTAGGCCAGGGCTTTTTCCTCCTCGTTCAAGGCGATGGCGACTAAGAATTTAAGCAAGGGGGCTACATATTTTTTCTTTAAAAAACGGAACGTTTTTAGCCCGGGCTTCAAATAGATAAAGACTTTATTGATAGGCGGCAGAAAATTCTCGCGCTCCATTTTCTCCAATTGATCCTGGACTTTCAAGGCCTCGTTTTTTCGTCCGGCCATGGCATAGCCCGCCCCGAGCCAGCCCAAGGCAAAGGTCAGCCCGAAGGCCACGGCCTTCTCCAGGTATTCGATGCCCTTCTCCGGCACGGCCGGCTTTATCAGGTAGCCCATCCCCAGGAATAGGTAGGTCATCGGTTGGTCGGGCCCAATGGCCAGGGCTTTGAGGAGTTGTTCTCGCCCTTGTTCGGGGGAGCCCGCGGTGACCAGGAACATTCCGTAAAGAGCCTGGGCCAAGGGGAAAAGGGGGTCACAGTCGATGCCCCGTTGCGCTTCCGTCAACCCCTCCTCGTTTTTCATCATGACCATCAACCAGACGGCAAACCAGATATGGCCGTAGGCGTATTGGGGATTCAGCGCCAAGCCGTGCCGGGCGTATTTTTCCATCATCGGGCAATCCCATTCATAGGAGCCAGTGATGAACGACAGCGAGGCATAAGCTTCCGCCAAAGTGTCGTCGAGTTCCAGGGCCTTCTGAAGCATGGCCTTGCTCCGGGTGTAGGCTTCCCGAGGATGGATGTAGGCCCATTGGCCGAAGATGTTGAATACGTCGGCGATCCCGACATAGGCCAGCGCATAGTTTGGGTCGGCGGCGATAGCCCGCGAATAAAAGTCCACGGCCTTGATCATGTCTCCCTTGTAGCGCCGGTTCCAGTAGTAGCGGCCGCGGAGGAAAAGATCATAGGCTTTCTTGTTTTCCGTATGCCGTTTGGCCAATTTTTCTTTTTCGCCCTCCAGGAGCCGGACCTTGAGTTTATCAACGATCGCGCCCGTAATCTCATCCTGGATGGCAAAGACATCCTCCATCTTCCGGTCAAATCGCTCGGACCAGAGATGGAAACCGTCCTCGACGTTGATGAGCTGGGCCGTCACCCTGAGGCTTTTCCCCGCCCGGCGGACGCTCCCCTCCAGGACCTTGTCCACGTTGAGCATTCGGCCGATATCATGGATATCCATGTCTTTGGCCCGGCAGCAGAATGAGGATGTCCGGGCCGCGACTCGAAGGCCTCTGAGTTGGGTCAGGGCGTTGATCAACTCCTCGGCCAGCCCTTCGCCAAAATAGACACTGTCCTGGTCGCCGCTCATATCTTTGAAGGGGAGGACGGCGATGGAGGGCTGCGGCCGGCCGGCCGGACCCGGAGAGGAAAAGCCGATCGTCTGGGTTCTGCCCAGGGTTGTTGATTGGAGGCGCTTGAGGTCGGAGGTCAAGTCTTGAGCTCGCCAGTAGCGATCGTTCGGGTTTTTAGCCAGAAGCTTGCGGAGGATGGGCTTGATGTCGTCTGGAAAAGCTCGGGAAGCCATGTCCAAGAAGGCGGGTTCTTTATGGACGACGGCGTAAAGAACGGACTGCGGGTTCTCGCCGGCGAAGGGCAAGCGGCCGGAAATCATCTCATAAATCATCGCCCCCAGCGACCAAAGGTCCGTCCGGGCGTCCACGTTCTCGCCCTGGGCCTGTTCGGGTGACATATAGTGGACTGTTCCCATTCGAACGGTTTCCCGGGTCAACTGCGGCGCACCCCACAGCTTGGCCAACCCGAAGTCCACGATCTTGGCCCGGCCGTCCGTTGTGACCAAGACGTTGCTGGGTTTGATGTCCCGATGGATGATGCCCTCCGCGTGGGCCCGCTCCAGCCCGGCGCATACCTGAAGGGAAAGCCTAAGGGCCTCCTCCATCAGCAGCGGCTCTCGATCAATCTTCTGCTTGATCGACTCCCCGTCCACATATTCCATGGCGATGAAAGTATGCCCCTCGTGCTCGTTGATCTCGTAGATGGTGACGATGTGGGGATGGTTGAGGGCGGCCGCGGCCTGGGCTTCGCGCTCAAAGCGTTCCTTAGCCTCCAGGTCCCGGGTCAACTCCGGGAGCAGGAATTTTAGAGCTACGGACCGGTGGAGCTTAATGTCCTCCGCCCTAAAAACCGTGCCCATTCCCCCCTGGCCGAGCTTTTCAATAATTTTATAATGTGAAATTGTTTGACCCAGCATGGGTGCCTTGACCTTTAGGCTATCCTAACTTCGGCCTGTTATAATGTCAAACATCATAATTCTAATTGATTTTTTTATCTTAAAGAGGATAGAATCATTCGTCCTTATCTCTATTTCAACACAGGGAGACATTACATGGACAAAGCCGCCATTGACAGGGCCAAGGAACATTTCGGCAAGCTTCTCGAAGTCCAGATGCAACGCATGGAACGGGTCAAAAGCGCTCCCGACTGGATCGACTACAGCCGGCTCAAGCCCATCAAGATCGGCGTCCTGGCCGGCGACGGCATCGGCCCCGCTATCGCCAAGGAGTCCCGCCGCGTGCTGGAGTACCTGCTCATGGACGAGGTCAAGGCCGGGAAAGTCGCCATTAACGATATCGAGGGCCTCACCATCGAAAACCGGGCCAAGCACAACAAAGCCATCCCGGACAACGTCTTGGCCGAGATCAAGAAGTACCACGTCACCCTCAAAGGCCCCACCACCACTCCCCGCAAGGGCGACCCCTGGCCCAACATCGAAAGCTGCAACGTGGCCGTGCGCAAGGAGCTCGACCTCTTCGCCAACGTCCGACCCGTCCGGATCCCCAAGCAGGGCATCGACTGGATCTTCTTCCGAGAGAACACCGAGGACTTGTACGCCCTGGGCCCCTACGGGATCGAGGTGGACAAGGACATCGCCATCGACTTCCGCCTCATCAGCGCGCCGGGGGCCGACCGCATCTGCCGGCTGGGCTTCGAGCACGCCAAAAAAGCCGGCCGCCGTCGGGTGACCTGTGTCACCAAGGCCAACGTGATCAAAACGACCGACGGGCGCTTCCTGGAAAACTTCTACCGCATCGCCAAGGAGTACCCGGGTATCGAAGCCGACGACTGGTACATCGACATCATGACCGCCAAGCTGGTGGACGAGAAGCGCCGCCGCGACTTCCAGGTCCTGGTCCTGCCCAACCTCTACGGCGACATCCTGACCGATGAGGCGGCCGAGTTCCAGGGCGGCGTGGGCACGGCCGGATCGGCCAACATCGGCAAGCAGTACGCCATGTTCGAGGCCATCCACGGCTCGGCCCCCCGCATGGTCAAGGAAGGACGGGCCCAGTATGCCGACCCGGCTTCCATGATCCGGGCGGCGGCCATGCTCCTCAATCACATCGGCTACCCGGCCAAATCCAAGGCCCTGGAGATGGCCCTGGACGTCTGCGGCCAATACGAGAAGAAGCTGGTCATCACCGGCCGGCCGACGGGCGCCACGGGAACCGCCTTCACCGACTACCTGATGGACACCCTGCGCGACCCCAAGCTCGAAGAGAAGTGGAAGGGGTTTATCGCGGGATAGGGGGCTGAGGCAGTTCCAATCTTGACGCCGGGGCCGGGATTCATTATCCTGACCCTATCTTTAAAGTGCCGTATCTAGCCATTTTCATAGATACAAAATCTAGCGAGGAGGCGTATTCATGAGGAAAAAGATCGCCGTTATCGGCGGCGGCCAGATCGGACAGATCCTGGCCATGCTCGTAGCTCAAAAGGAGCTCGTGGACATCGTCATCCTGGATATTCCGGAGTATATCAACCCGGTCAAGGGCAAGGCCCTGGACTTGATGGAGATGGCTCCCCACGGCAATTACGACGCCAGCATCACGGGGACCAATGACTACAAGGACATCGAGGGAGCCGATGTGGTCATCGTCACGGCCGGCAAACCCCGCGAGGCGGGCATGACCCGGGAGGACTTGCTCAACGTCAACCTCAAGATCATCACCGCCGTGGCCGAGGGCGTGAAGAAGCATGCCCCCCAGGCCTTCTGCATCATCCTGACCAATCCCCTGGACGCCATGGTCTATGCCTTCTACAAATTGACCGGCTTCCCCAAGCACCAGGTGGTGGGTATGGCCGGGACTCTGGACACCGCCCGCTGGCGGGCTTTCATCGCCATGGAGCTGAACCTGTCGGTGGCCGATGTGGCTGGCACCGTCCTGGGCGGCCACGGCCCGGACATGGTTCCCCTGCCCCGCCTGACCACGGTGGGCGGCGTGCCCCTGGCCGAGATCGCCACCAAGGAGCAGATCGACAAGCTGGTCACCCGCACGCGCGAAGCGGGCACCGAGATCGTCAAGCTCTTCGGCAAGGGGTCGGCCTTCTTCAGCCCGGCCTGGAGCGCTCTGGCCATCGCCGAGTCCTATCTCAAGAACAAACGCCGTATCCTGCCCTGCGCCGCGCTGTGTCAGGGAGAATACGGCATCAACAACCTGTTCATCGGCGTGCCCTGCTTGATCTCAGCCAAGGGCCTGGAGAAGATCATCCCCATCAAGCTGGCTGATGACGAGAAAGCCATGCTGGCCAAGACCATCGAGTCGGTGAAGAAAACGACCGAGGAGACCAAGCTCTGAGCTTGGTGGCCAGCTGAGAAAGAGAGGTCCGACCCATGGCCGAACATAGGATCACCACTCCGGTCACCGACGAAGTCGTGGCCAAGCTGCGGGCGGGCGACAAGGTCTTCATCACCGGCTACCTCCTGACCGGCCGCGATTCGGCCCACAAGAAGCTGATCGACCTGCTCAAAGGGGGCCAGGAGCTGCCGGTGGACATCAAGGGCCAGCTTATCTACTACGTCGGCCCCACGCCGGCCCGTCCGGGAAAACCAATCGGCTCGGCCGGCCCGACCACCAGCTACCGCATGGACTCCTACGCGCCCACTCTTCACAGCCTGGGGCTTAAAGGCTCCATAGGCAAGGGCGAGCGGAGCAAGGAGGTCAAAGAGGCCCTGAAGAAGTACAAGGCCGTCTACCTGGCTGCCGTCGGCGGCGCCGGAGCGCTCATCTCCAAGAGCATCGAGAAGGATGAGATCCTGGCCTATCCCGAGCTGGGGCCGGAAGCCATCCGCCGCATCAAGGTCAAGGATTTCCCCTGCATCGTCATCAACGACATGTACGGCGGCGACCTGTACGAGGACGGTAAAGCCAAGTACCGGCTGAAGTGACATTCTGCCCGGCGGATAGAGGGCCAGGGCCGGGCCGGCAGCGGAGAGGAAGGTCTTCTCCTTGATCTTTGGTTCAGCCCGGAGAGAGCCCAAGCCTATCTGTCTCTAGATAAGGAAAAAAGAATCATGAAAATCCACGAGTATCAGGCCAAACAGATCCTGGCCAAGTACGGGGTTCAGATCCCGCGGGGGGAAGTGGCTGAAACACCGGACAAGGCGGCCGAGATCGCCCAAAAGATCGGCCCTCGGGTCGTCCTCAAGGCCCAGATCCATGCCGGCGGCCGGGGCAAAGGCGGCGGCATCAAGCTGGTCAACTCCCCGCAGGAAGCCAAAGAAACGGCTTCTCAGATGATCGGCATGACCCTCATCACCCATCAAACCGGGCCCGAGGGCAAGGTCGTCAAGCGCCTCCTGGTCGAGGAAGCGCTCGACATCGCCCGGGAGCTCTACCTGGGCCTGGTCATCGACCGGGCCCGTGAGGCGGCCGTGGTCATGGCCTCCCCGGAAGGCGGGGTGGAGATCGAGAAAGTGGCGGCCGAACATCCCGAGCTCATCTTCAAGGAGTACATCAACCCGGCCGTCGGGCTGGCCTCCTTCCAGGCCCGTCAGCTTGCTTTCCGGCTCGGGCTCAGCGGAGAGGCTTTCAAACAGGGAGTCAAGTTCATCTCCGGCCTGTACCGCGCCTTCGAAGGGTCGGACGCTTCCCTGGCCGAGATCAACCCGCTCCTGGTGACAAAGCAGGGCGGCGTCCTGGCCCTCGACGCCAAGATGAACTTCGACGACAACGCCCTGGGCCGCCACCCCGACATAGCCGCCATGAGGGACCTCAACGAGGAGTCGCCCCTTGAGGTGGAGGCCTCCAAATACAACCTCAACTACATCAAGCTGGACGGCACGGTGGGCTGCATGGTCAACGGCGCCGGCCTGGCCATGGCCACCATGGACATCATCATGCTTTCGGGCGGCATGCCGGCCAACTTCCTGGACGTGGGCGGCGGCGTGTCGGAGGAGGCGGTGACCAACGCCTTCAAGATCCTGGTGGCGGACAAGGACGTCAAGGCCGCCTTGATCAACATCTTCGGCGGCATCGTCCGCTGCGACCTGGTGGCCAGCGGCATCGTCAAAGCGGCCAAAGAGGTCGGGCTCAAGATCCCCCTGGTCGTCCGGCTCAAGGGCACCAACATGGAGGAGGGCAAGAAGATCCTGGCCGCCTCGGGTATGTCCTTCCGCTCGGCCGACACCATGAAGGAAGCGGCGGAGAAGGTCGTCGCGCTGGTCAAGTGAGGAGAGAGGACTATGAGCATCCTGATCGATAAAAAGACGCGGCTGGTCGTGCTGGGCATCACCGGCGGAGAGGGCACCTTTCATACCCAGAAAATGCAAGAATACGGCACCAGGGTGGTGGCCGGCATGACGCCCGGCAAGGGCGGCCAGACCCACCTGGGCGTCCCGGTTTTCAACACGGTGACCGACGCGGTGAAGGAGACGGGGGCCAACGCCGGGGCCATTTTTGTCCCGCCCTATGCCGCCGCCGACGCCATCATGGAGTGCGCCGAAGCCGGCCTGGGCCTGGTGGTCTGCATCACCGAGGGCATCCCCACCTTCGATATGATCAAGGTCAAGGCCTATCTCCGGGACAAGACGACCCGGCTCATCGGGCCGAACACGCCCGGCGTCATCTCTCCCGGCAAATGCAAGATCGGCATCATGCCGGGCGCTATCCACCGGCCGGGCCGGGTGGGCATCATCTCCCGCTCCGGCACCCTGACCTACGAGGCGGTGGACCAGGTCAGCCAGCTCGGCTTCGGGCAGTCCACAGCCATCGGCATCGGCGGCGACCCCATCGTCGGCCTGAAATATATTGAGTTGCTTAAATTATTCCGCGAGGACGACGAGACGGACGCCGTCATCCTGATCGGTGAGATCGGCGGAACGGCCGAGGAAGAGGCGGCCGCCTTCATCAAGAAAGAATTTCCCAAGCCCGTGGTCGGGTTCATTGCCGGCCAAACCGCCCCTCCCGGGCGCCGAATGGGACATGCCGGGGCCATCATCGCCGGGGGCAAGGGCACGGCCGCCGAAAAAATGGCGGCCCTCAAATCCGCGGGAGTGCATGTGGCCAAGAGCCCGGCCGATATCGGGCTGATGGTCCAGCGCGCGCTCGAAACGAAAGCCAAACCCTCGAAAAAATCCAAGCCTCGAGCCAAAAATCCCAAAAAAATAATCAAGCTCGCTTGAGTTCAAATCCGCGACGCCGAACTCCGCGGGTTGATCTTTTGGAGGAAAAGCTCGCGGGCGGCGTATTTTTTGAAGGAGAGTGACATGTCTATGAAATCCCAACGGCCTCTTTACGGAATTATCCTTGCCGCCTGTTTTGTATTTGGAGCGGCCCTGGCCCAGCAGCCGCAAGGCCAGCCGGCCCAGGCCCGGCCGGAACCCCCTCCCCTTACCCTGACCCATATTCGGGGAAACATCTATGAAATTGGGGGCGGCAGCGGCGCCAATTGCGGCCTGTTCTGGACGGAAAAAGAGGCCTTTATCATCGACGCTAAAATGACCGATGAATCGGCCAAGAAAATGCTGGAAGAAGCGAAAAAGCTCGCTCCGGTTCCCCTGACCACCGTCCTCCTCACCCATAGCGACGGCGACCATGTCAACGGCCTGACCGGATTCCCGGCCGGGCTGGATATCGTCGCTCAGGAAAATACCCGCAGACATATGGCCGTTGCCTTCCAGGACCCGCGCCAGCAAGCCTACCTGCCCAACATCACCTTCACCGAAACCATGACTTTTTTCTCAGGGGGGAAGCGCCTCGAGCTTTTCTATTTCGGCCCGGCTCATACCGACGGCGACGCAGTCGTCTATATTCCTGAGGATAAAGTGGCCTTCATCGGAGACCTGCTGTTCCTAGGCCGCGACCCGCTCATCCATCGCCAAAAGAATGGAAGCGTCCTGGGCGCGGTTAAAACCCTGAAAGCGCTGCTGGCCCTGGACGCCGACCTCTACGTTCCCGGCCACAACGAACCGGTGGGCAAAGCCGAGCTGGAGAAGGGATTGGCCTATATCCAGGAAAGATTGGACAAGGTGAAGGCGCTCATCGCCGAGAAGAAAAGCCTGGACGAGGTCAAAAAGGCTTTCAATATTGAGGACACCGCGGCCCCTAGCGGCCGGCGTTGGCCCAGCCTGGTGGAAGTGATCTACTTGGAGCTAACCGAAAAGAAGAATTGAACGTCAACTCCCCGCGGCGGCGGACGAGGGTTTCCTCTTCGAATTGTCCCTGTTTTTTAAATCTTACTATTGTTGCACCAGCTCTACGCGTCGGTTTTTAGTCCGGCCTTCTTCAGTTAGATTGGTGCTTACCGGACAATACGGCCCAGCGCCAAACGTGCTCAAGCGGCTGGCCGCAATCCCGTGTTTGCTCACGAGCGTGGCTTTAACCGCTTCAGCCCGCGCTTGCGAAAGCTTCATGTTTGCATCCAGCCCCCCGACATTATCCGTGTGCCCCACTACATGCAGCTTCAGTGCGGCATCCTGTTTGAGCAATTTGGCGATCTCGGCAATGGCTGCGTCCGATTCGGGTTTGATCTCGGATTTGTTGGTGTCAAAATTGATTCCATAAATGGCGATATGTCCCTCGGTTTTAATGCCCAATTTCATGGCCGCTGCATCGGCAGTAACATTTTGGACCATGCCGCCTGTCTCAATAATGGTCAGGATAAACCCTCCCCATCCCGCATCCACTTCCGAGGCAAGCTCAGCCCAGGTTTCGCGTCCGTCTTTCACCAATTTCATGGTCGTAAAATCATCACCTCTTTCGTACAGAACCGTGCCGCTGATTTTCTTGATCGCGTTTTGGTAGTTTCTGACCACCTGCAGGGACGAAGGCTTTTTGCCGGCTCCGGACCAGGTATAGGATACGATCAGTTTATGGCCTTCCATAGTCGTTTTTTGCCCATTGGTCCCGGTAAACTCGTAAGAGCCGAATTCATTCTCCTCATATTGGTTGATATACCATCCGGGCATACGGGTGAAGAGCGAAGGATCTTTGCTGCCTGCCACATCTTGGCCGGCCTTGACCAAAGCAGCCGAAAACAGTATACCGAAAATCGCCAATCCTAGCATTTGCATTTTATTTCTCATGTGTGTTCCTCCTCAATAAATAGGCAATGGGATGCCCTGCTAAATGAATTTCTTCGCTTACGATAGGCAATAAAGTCCATAGGAATTTGCTTTTCGGCTGCGCCTGCCTCACGTTCTATTCCTACTGATAGAGGTCCATGCGCACGAGCCCGGTCGGGACCGTCCCGCCGATCTGGATGCGGTACGTGACGCCGGGCTGGACCTGGAACGTCACTTCTTTGGCCTGGCTCGCGTCGCAGGCGATCTCCGTCAGGCCCGTGAGCGAATTGCCCGTGTACACACCGATGACCGTCGTGTAGAAGTTGCTGTAGACGGTTGACACGTGCACGGTCGCCGCAGCCGTCGGCGTGAAGGTGTACCAGACGGTTTTTCCCAGCGGGTTGGGCGAGTGACAACTCGGGTTCGGCTCGCCCGTTTCCGTCGTGGCGAACGTGATGTCGGACAAACGACTGGCCGGGAGCGAGACCGGCAGTGCAAGCGCGAAGGCGTCGTTTGCCGGACCGAGGTTGACGGTTACAACGGCGGATCCCGACGCGCCGCCCGCGCCCCCGACCTGGATCCAGAACTCGCTGCCGATCGGCCATCCGCCGGTATTCGGCTCGGCGATGAATGACAGCCGCGCCCGGCCGGTGCCCGCGAAGTTGTGGCTGCACGCGATCGGCAGAATCTGATTGATGGACGGTCCGCGATACACGGTCACGATCGTGTCGAAATTGCTGCCGAGCGTGTCTATGGTGACCTCGAACGACTGCGCCACATTCAGCCGATACCAGACGGTGTTGCCGGCCGTTCCGCAGCCCGCAGCGCTCGTCGGTTCGTGCAGTTCGAGCGTGGCGCCGCTCGTGTCAACCGTGTCGCTTCCGGCGATGGGCAGCGCCAGCGCGGACGCGAAATCGTCGTTGGCCGGCGGCGTGACGACGATAGCGAGCGACAGCGGCCCGGACTCGCCGAGCGGATTGCCCGCCACGCTGCCCACCTGGATCCAGTACGTCGTGCTCGCCTGGGCGGTGAACGAGGCGCTCGCCTGCGGCGTGCCGCCGCTGTTGTCGTTGCAGGCGACCGGCGTCAGCGAGGCGAGCGCAGCGCCGGTGTAGACGCCGACCACGGTATCGAAGCCGCTTCCGCTCGTCGTTACCGTCACCGGCTTCGTCACGCCGGGCGCGTAGGAGTACCACACCGTGTTGATGATCGAGGCGCATCCCGGCGACGGTTCTCCCGTTTCGGTCGTCGCGCCGCCGGTCTGCAATGAGAACGTCGCCGGCAGCGTGGTGACGGCGAGCGCGGACGCGAAATCGTCGTTGGCGGGCGGCTGCGGCACCTCGAATGAGACCGTGATGTACCCGAACGAGATCCCGGCGCTCGCCTGGACGTAGTACTGCGTGCCGGCTTGGGCCGTGAAGGTCAGCCCGGTGTAGGTCGGATTACTGCTGCAGGCGACCTGCGTGAGAGCGCCCAGGGCGGTCCCGCGGTAAGCGGCGAGCACGCGGGCATTGCTGATGACGGTGACCGGCCGCGTGGTGGGGGACGAGTACGCATACCAGAGCGTCTTCCCCGGTGATGAGAAGCCGCACGTCGGCGTCGGCTCGCCCGGCTCTTCACCCGTTCCGCTGACTTCGTATTTGTACTGCGAGGGAATCGTGGTGACGGGGAGCGCGAGGTCGAAATGGTCGTGCGCGGGCCCGAAGCGGAAATCGACCACGAGCCTTCCCGACGCGCCGTTCTCGCCGCCAACCTGCACGTACCATGCGTTGCCGGCGTAGCTGCTGCCCGGCTCGAACGACACGACCCCAGGCGTCGTCGCCGCCGCCGAGGCATTGCACGCAACTTCCGTCAGCGCTCCAGGCTTGCCGCGATAGACCGCGACGAACGTCTTAAAGCTGCTGCGGCGCGTGTCGTACGTGACGTCGCCCAGGATTCCCTGGTAGGGCAGCGTATACCAAACCGTTTTGCCGGCCGAAGTCGCACAGCTTGGCTTCGGCTCCGCCCGTTCCAGGGTCGCGTACGTCGTGTCGATCGTTTCCGAATTGGCCAGGATGACCTTCGCCGCCGCGATGTCGTCGTTGGCCGGCCGCGCCGGATTGAAGGAGACAAAGATGTCTCCCCCCAGCCTGTAGGGCCTGCCGGTGCCGCCGACCTGAATGCGATACGACGCGCCGGCCCGGGCAGCGAAGGTGACCGCGGACGGGTAGCACGCGATCCGACTCCGGCCGAGCGTCGCCAGCGTGCTGCCCCTGTAGACCGCGACGATCGTGTCCACATCGAGCGATGAGGCGCTGACCGCGATCGGCCCTGTGCGGCGCGCGGTGAAGTTGTACCAGATCGTCTTCTCGACTTGGACGCCCGTGCCCGCGCAGGAAAACGTCGTCGGTTCGCCCGCCTCGGTAGAAGCGCTTGTCGTCAGCGACGACAACAGGGTCGGCACGGCATTTACTCTCATCGCCGCGGCGAATGCGTCGTTGGGCGGCGGCTCCGGCGTAAAGCTCACGGAGAGGTTGCCCGACGCCGTGCCGGCGCCGCCGATCTGAATGAAGTACACCCCCCCGCGCGCAAGCGACACCGTGAGACGCGACTGGCTGCCGCCGCCGGAATTGTCGTTGCAGGCCACCTGCTGGAGCGTGGGCCCGCTGTACGTGTAGACCGCGACGACCGTATCGAAATCGCTGCCCGTCGTGTCGATGGTGAGCTGGAAGTCCGAGCGCGCGTTAAGCCTGTACCAGACAGTCCGGCCGAACGTGACGCCGCCGCAGTCGAGGCGCTCGCCGTACTCGGTCGTCGCGCCGTCAGTCACCTCGGTGAACGAGGCGGGCCAGGTCAGCACCGGCCGCGCGTTGATCAGCGAATCGTTGAACGGCGCCGGCGGTGGCGGCGGCTCACGGAACGTGACCGTGACCGGCGCGCCGGTTCCGTAGGTGACGCCGATTTGGATCTGATAGGTCGTGCCCGCGGCGGCTGTGATAGTGACCGGCTTGCCTAGCGCGTCGCAGGCGATCTGCGACAGTGCGCCGAGGCTCGCTCCCAAGTACACGGCAACCGCGGCGCCGGACGGATCGACGACGAACGCGCCTGCCGCCGTTGGCCTGAACGAATACCAGACGGTCTGGCCGATCGTCGTGCCAGCGCAATTGACCGGTTCGCCAGACTCGGTGCCCGCTTGCGCAACGTCAGCGTTGAACTGTTGCGGCAACGGAAGGGGCACCACCGTTGCGGCCGAGAAGTCGTCGTTGGATGGAGACGCGCTGAATAGAATCTGCAGCGTGCCGGATCCGAGGCCCGTGTCCGCGACCTGGATGGCGTAGGTCTGTCCCGCCATGGCGCTGAACGTCAGCCGTGCCTGCGGTGAGCCGTTGACTGCGCCGCTGCACGCGACGCGCGTCAGAGTGCCGCTGTACAGGCTGCCGGTGTAGGCGGCAACCACGGAGTCGAAGTTGCTGCCCGCCGTATCGACGACCAGCGACGTATTGGACGTAGGGGTGAACGAATACCAGACTGTCCTTTGAAGCGTGACCTGCTGCGTGCCGCAGAGGAACATCGTCGGCTCGCCGCCTTCGGTCGTCGTGTTGCCGATGTAGAGCGTGTCGGTGAAGGGAAGCGTCGGGATCTGATGCGCGCTGGCGAAGTGGTCGTTGGGCGGTTGCGCCACGGCGATGGCCGGCCAGAGGATCGCGGCCGCCAGCAGCGCCAGCCCCACAAGTCCATGGGAATTTGCTTTTCGGCTGTGCCTGCCTAGGGGCGCCGAATCGCCTCGATTCTCCCATCCAACCATCGTGAGGAAGTATAAATCCGACCTCAAAACCTGTCAAGGACGGCTTGAGCACAGGGAAGGGCGACCCGGAAACCGACCGTGGTGCCCGAGTAGCCGGAAATCATCCGGACCTCCCCCTCCCGCATGAGAGAGCTTTATGAGAAATATTCGGCCGAGGTCTCAGCGGCCGTCAAAACTTCCTGATAAGTGATCTGAGGGGGCGGTGGCCTCTTGATAAATACCTCTTATGATTCTTACAATAGGGGCTTATCGTCCGAAACCTGAGAAAGGAGCGCTCATAATGAAAAAAATCTTCGGCATCGCGGCTATCATCCTGGGCCTAGCCTGGATGGTCCTCCCCGGCTTTTCCGCCGGCCGGAATGGATACTATCGCTTCCCGGCCATTCATGGGGACACCGTTGTCTTCACCTCGGAGGGAGACCTCTGGTCGGTCGATATCAAGGGAGGGATGGCCGTTCGCCTGACGACCCACGCCGGGCTCGAGACCAACCCGGCCATATCCCCCGACGGGACAACTGTCGCTTTCTCCGCTCAGTATGAGGGACCGACCGAGGTGTACGCCATGCCCCTGGCCGGCGGACTCCCGGTCCGCCGCACGTTCTCCGGCCAGACCTCGGCCGTCGTGGGCTGGACGCCGGACGGGAAAATCATTTACGCCACCCAGAAGTACTCGACGCTCCCCAACACCCAGCTGGTGGTCCTCGACCCTAAGACAAATGCCGAAAACATTCTCCCTCTCAGCCAGGCTGCGGACGGGTCCTTCGACCCGGCCGGCCGGACGCTCTACTTTACCCGTCTCCCCTTCCAAGGAAGCTACACCAAACGATATAAAGGCGGGACTGCCCAAAACCTGTGGAGGTACACAGCCGGAGACCCGGAGGCTTCCTCCTTGACCGCCGACTATCCCGGGACGAGCAAAAACCCCATGTTCTGGCAGGGCCGGGTCTATTTTGTCAGCGACCGCGACGGCACCATGAACCTGTGGTCCATGGACGCCGGGGGCGGGGCTCTTAGGCAGCACACCTTCCACAAGGGTTTTGACGTGAGCTCGCCATCCCTCCACAACGGCAAGATTGCCTATCAGCTGGTGGCCGACCTTCGCCTCTACGACATCAGCGGCGGCCAGGATCGTCCCATCGACATCACCCTCCCCTCGGACTTTGACCAAATGCGGGAGAAATGGGTCAGCAAGCCGTTGGACTACCTGACCTCCGTCCATCTCTCGCCCTCGGGTGACCGGCTGGTCCTCATTTCCCGCGGCAACGTCTTCGTCGCTCCCGTAGAGGACGGACGGTGGGTCCGGGTCAGCCGCCAGGACGGCGTCCGCAGCCGGGCCGCCCGCTTTCTGGGGGACGGAAAAAGCCTGATGATCCTCTCCGACCAGACCGGCGAGTGGGAGTTCCACCGCACCCCGGCCGACGGGCTGGGGCCGGAGGAGGAGCTCACCTCGGGCGCCAAAGTCATCCGCTTCGACGGAATTCCCTCGCCCGACGGCCGCTCCATCGCCTTCGCCGATAAAGACAACCAGCTCTGGGTCTACAGCCTCGACAAGAAAACCCTGAGCCGGGTGGCCGAATCCCCGAACGGGATGTTCGACGACCTGGCCTGGTCCGTCGACAGCCAGTGGCTTGCTTTCGTCCAGGCGGCCGATAACTTTTTCCAGCAGGTCATGCTCCTCAACGCCGCAACGGGCCAAATCAGCGAGCTGACCGACAACCGCGTCGACTCCTACAACCCGGCCTGGAGCCCGGACGGGAAGTGGCTCTATTTTCTGTCCGACCGATATTTCCGGAGCGCCGTGGGCAGCCCCTGGGGACCCCGCCAGCCGGAACCCTACTTTGACAAGACGACTAAAATCTATGCCCTGGCCTTGACCGCCAAGGAGACCTTCCCCTTCGCCCCTTCCAATGAGCTCACTAAGGAAGACAAGGCGCAGAAAGAAGCCAAGGAGGCCAATGCTCCGGCTGGAGCGCCGGCCAAGGCAGAAAAGCCCGCCGAGTCAAAAGGGCCGAAGGCAGCCTCGGCCAAGGTGGTGATCGAGCTGGCCGGCATCCAGGATCGTGTCTTTGAGGTCCCCCTCCCGGCCGGCGTCTATTCTCAACTCGCCGTCTCCGAAAAAATGCTTTTCATCATCGACCGGGAGGGCGCTGCCGCGGGCCGGAACAAGCTTCAGGCCGTCGAGGTCAAGAACCGGAACGTCCAGGCCAAGACGGTCCTGGAGGACATTCGGAACTTCGAGCTTTCGGCCGACGGAAAAAAGATTCTCGTCCAGAAAGACAGCGACCTCTACGTCATCGACGCCGCAGCCTCGGCTCCCCCAGCCCTGGGCGAGAAGAAAGTCGAGATGTCCCGCTGGACCTTCTCTATCGACCCCAGGCAGGAGTGGCGCCAGATGTTCATTGACGCCTGGCGTATGGAGCGGGACTATTTCTACGACCGGAACCTCCACAACGTCGACTACCAGGGCCTTCTCCAGCGGCACCGGCCCTTTGTGGACAGGGTCAGCGACCGGTCCGAACTCAATGACCTCCTGGCCCATCTCGTCGGCGAGCTGTCTGCTCTTCACACCTTTGTCCGGGGCGGCGATATCCGTCAAGGCGCCGACAGTGTCGCCCTGGGTTCGCTGGGGGCCAGGCTGGCCCGCGATGAGGCCAAGGGCGGCTACCGGGTCGAGCACATATACCGGTCGGACCCCGAGTATCCCGAGCGATGTTCCCCGCTGGGCAAGCCCATGCTGAACATCCAGGAGGGCGACCTGATCATGGCCATAAACGGCGCGCCGACGCTCGGCCTGGCCGACCCGTCGCTCCTCCTGCGGAACACGGCCGGCCAGCAGGTTCTGCTCGAGGTCAAGCCGGCCGCGGGCGGTGAGGCCTTCAAGGCCATCGTCTATCCCCTGACCACCGGGGCCGAATCCGACCTCCGCTATGCCGAATGGGAATACACTCGCCGCCTTGAAGTGGAGAAGGCGGGAAAAGGCGGCATCGGCTACGTTCACCTGCGGGCTATGGGCGGCGACAACTACACCGAGTGGGCCAAGAACTTTTATCCGGTCTTCGACCGCCAAGGGCTGATCATCGACGTCCGGCACAACCGCGGCGGCAACATCGATTCCTGGATTCTGGAAAAACTCCTGCGGCGGGCCTGGTTCTACTGGCAGGGCCGGGTGGGCAGGCCGACCTGGAACATGCAATACGCTTTCCGCGGGCACCTGGTCGTCCTGTGCGACGAATATACGGCCTCGGACGGCGAGGCTTTCAGCGAAGGCTTCCGCAGGCTAGGCCTGGGCAAGGTCATCGGCATGCGGACCTGGGGTGGCGAGATCTGGTTGAGCATGAACAACATCCTGGTCGACCGGGGAATCGCCTCAGCGGCGGAGACGGGCGTCTATGGCCCGGAGGGCGAATGGCTCATCGAGGGCCACGGCGTCGACCCTGATATCGTGGTGGACAACCTGCCCCGCGCCACCTTCCAGGGAAAAGACGCCCAGCTCGAGGCGGCCCTCAAGTATCTCCAGGAGAAAATAGAGAAAGAGCCGGTCAATGTGCCCCAGCACCCGGCCTACCCGGATAAAAGGAAGTGAGGCTGAGCTGGTTCCTCGACGAGATTGCTATTCTTTTATAACCGTCGGGAAGGGGCCGAGGGACCAGCCCATCCGTTTGACGATCACGGCTTTTTTTGTAAAAGTCCTGCCGTCAATATCGAGCCTCACTAAGTATTGGCCGGGGTCCACCATCGGGCTTCTCGAATCATCCTCGAAGCGGGGGGCTTGACCAGCGGGCTTAGGCGGCCTCATATCCCAAAGCACGGTATTCACCCCGGCTTCGCCCCGGCCGTCGAGCTCGGCCAGGGTCTGGCCCGCAGCATCAGACACCGTGATCTTGACCTTGCTTTTAGCCTTTTCCTTTAGATAATAATTGACCACCACGGCGTTGGGCTCGTTCGGGGTGAGGAGATGGTCGTCGCCCAGGAGTTGATAGTTGCCCAGGCCGCCGTAGATCCTCTGCACGGCAGGTTTGATTTCAAAGATAAAAACATCCTGCTGGAGCATGGCCTCATTCATTTCCTGGAGGGGCGCGATGTCCGTGATATACAGGCCCCGGCCGAAGGTGGCCACCACTAGGTCGTTCTGGCGGGGATGGATGGCCAGGTCGGTCACCTTGACCCAGGGCATATTGTTCTTAAAGGGAACCCACTTCTTCCCTCCGTCGAGTGACACGTACACCCCCTGCTCCGTCCCTACAAACAGCAGGCCGGGATTCCGGCGGTCCTGGACAACAACGTTGACACATTTTTCGGGAAGGCCGCCGGACAGAGACGTCCAGGTCTCTCCATAGTCCGTCGTTTTAAAGAGAAGAGCTCGGAAATCGTCGAAGCGCAGGCCGGTCTTGGCCGCGAAAGCCGTGCCCGCCTCATGGGGAGAAGCAAAGACCCGGCTCACCCAAAAATTCTCCGGTCCGCCCGCGGCGGAGATGTTGGGGGTCCGGTCTTTCCAGGTAATCCCGCCGTCAATGGTCACTTGGACCTTGCCGTCGTCCGTCCCCACCCAAATGACGCCGGGCTGAAGCGCCGACTCGGCGAGAGTGGTGATGGTGCAGTAGGTGATGTTGCCAGCTCCGGCCTGCTTGGATTTATCATTGGTGGTCAGGTCCGGGCTGATCTCCGTCCAGTGGTCGCCTCTGTCGGATGAACGGAAGAGGACCTGGGCGCCGACATAAACCACAGCCGGGTCGTGGGGCGAGAGAAGGATGGGCGGCGTCCAGTTGAAGCGCAGGGGTTCCTGCCCCGGCGTCCGCCGCGGCCGGATTTCAGTCTGCAGGCCGAGTTTCTGGTCAAGCCGCCACATCGCCCCGAATTCCCTGTTGTTGTAAACCCAGCGGCCGTCTAGGGGATCGACCTGGTTATACATGCCGTCCCCGCTCCCCACGGTGACCCACTCGGAGAGGCTGATGGCACCCGCCCAACCGATAGACGGCGCTTTCCAGGAATCGTGGTCCTGCAGGCCGCCGTAGATGTTGTAGGGGTCCTCCATGTCCAGGCCCAGGGCGTAAAACTCGCCCAGGGGAAGGTTATCGCAGTGGTGGCAGGTCAGGCCGCGGTCATAGGAGATGTAAATGCCGCCATCGCTGCCGAAGATGAGCCGGTCTGAATTCTGAGGGTCCACCCATAGAGTGCGCCAGTCGCCGAAAGCCTTCTGAAAAACTCCGTCCGACGGCCAGGCCAGGCCTTTCCATGTCTGGCCCGCATCGTTGGTGCTGGCCAGGGACTGTCCGGTGATATAGACCGTGCCGGGGTCGTTCTGGTCCAGGCGAAGCTGGTTGAAGGAATAGGGCGCTTTATCCAGGGCGGCTTCGCTGCCGGCGTTCACTTTCCTCCAGGCCCGGCCGCCATCGTCCGTCCGATAAACCTCATTCCCCACCGTGCGCGGACGCGGCTCAAGTCCGCGACGCCTATCCTGTTCCTGCTCCTGCATAGTGGCCGGCCTGGGGTTGGCGTTCTCCACAATGGCATACAGGATATCCGGGTTTTTCCGGTAAAGGTCGAGGCCGATGCGTCCGATCCGGCCCGTGGGAAGCCCCCCGCTGAGACGCCGCCATGACTTCCCGGCGTTCTCCGTCTTATAGACGGCGCTCTCCGGCCCGCCGGCCTCATAGTGCCAGGGCAGCCGCACCTTGTCGTAAGCAGCCGCGTAAAGGATTTCCGGCCGGCGGCGGTCCTGGACCAAGTCGATGACGCCGATTTTATCGTTGATATAAAGGACCTTCTTCCAGGTCCGGCCGCCGTCAATGGTTTTAAATACGCCGCGCTCGGCATTAGGCGTGAACAGGTGGCCCATGGCCGCCACATAGACGACCTCCGGGTTCCGGGGATGGACAATGATCCGGGCGATATGATGGGAATCCGGGAGGCCCATAGGAGTCCAGGTCTTCCCGCCGTCCACGGATTTATAAACGCCGTCTCCGCTGTGCGAGCTCCGGGTGCAATAGGACTCACCCGTCCCCACCCAAATGACCTGACTGTTTGAAGGCGCTACGGCCACGTCGCCGATGGACAGCCGGCTCTGGCCGTCAAACACGGGCTCGAAAGTAGTCCCGTTATTGACCGTCTTCCATACGCCGCCGTTCCTCGTGCCGATATAGAATGTATAGAGATGCTCCTTGAGCGGTTTTTCGGGGACGGCGATGGAGGTGACCCAGGAGCCGGCGCGGTAGGGCCCCAGGCTGCGGTAGGTAAAGTTTTTCAACAAGTTCTCAGTGAACATATCCTGGCCCGCCGCCGGGGAGAAGATGAAAAAAAGCAAAAGAGAAAGAGCCAGAAATAGGAAGGGGTCAAAACGCTTCATTATTCGGCCTCCTCTGGGGAGAACATGATGCCCATATCCCCATTAGGGGTTGCGGAACCCCCCAACCTCCGGGGAGAGTCAGTCCAGGAAATCCCGGTAAGGAATCACGGGCAGCGATTGACTCTCAACATAGCGGGTGATGGAAAAGATATCCTCGGCCTTGGGCTGGAGCTTGAGTTTCTGAAAACAGATGAACCCGAACTGAGATTGAGGCTCCAGCAGGCAGGGAATCAAATTGGCCGCCGGCTGGCCGCAGGACACAAAAAAATCGCCTTTGCGGACGACGATGGGCATCACTTTTTTCTCCACCTCGATCGTCTTGGGCGGCAGCCAATCAAATTCGGCCGGCTCGATGGATTTCACCTCATAGGCTTCTACGGACAGTGGAGCGTCCTTGACGAAGAGGTCTACAGCAATCCTGTGCCGGAGCAGCGTCTCGACCACGGCGGCTTTATCACCGGGAATGATATAGCCCAGAGGCCGCCTCACGGCCAGCTGGGATTCGACGCCGGGGAACCAGTTCAGGACGACCTCCTCCACAACCTTGAGCTGAGAGGGCCAGGGATAGGGCATCAGATCATTGGCGGCAACGGCATCCCCCGCCTTTTTATCCACCCTCAGGATCCCCCGCACGGGGCTGGAGGCCGCTTGGAACCTTTGGCGCACCAGCTTGGGCTGTTTTGGCTCGCGAACATATTCCATTCGCAGATGGGCCACATCATCCGGGCTGTAAACCCGGGCTTTGGCCAGGAGCTCCGCCCGCAGCCGGTTGACCATGGTCAGGATTTCCTGGCCATGCCGGATCACGGACTCGGCCCAGGCCCTCAGCCCGCTCGACTGCCAACGCGTCCTCTCCCGGAGGGTGGGCAAATCATGGCGGGAGGCGCACTCCATGATGAAGGACAGCGTCTCGTAAATGCCCGGGCCGCTGCGGCCGTCGTTCAGCTCCACGGTGCTGAAACGCATCCTCGTCTCGCGGCCGTTCAGCATGGCGGCCGGGTAGTTGACCCCAGTGGAGACGTTGAATTCGATATCATCGGTCACCACATATTCGCAGAAAGTGATGTTCTTCCTGTCCAGGGCCTTGTCCACCTCGCGGAGGATGGTCTCCCGCGAGAAGTTCTGGAGCGCGGCGGAGATGTTGATGTTGGAGACGCAGCCCAGGGACACCCGGTAATAATCGTCGCCCTTCTCATGCATGTCCAGAGTAACTTCTGGCATCCAGGCCCGGAAGACACGGTGCATGGCCGCTGCTTCCTCCGACTCCAGCTTGGTGTGGTCACGGTTCAGGTCCAGGTTTTGCTCGTTCTGGCGGCGGTCGAACCAATTGCCGTAGGGGTTACACTGGGGCATGACCAGGATATTGGCCTGTTTGAGCAAAGGCCTGAGCTCGCCCAGGGCCAGGTCGCGAACGAACTCCAGAGCAGCCTCTTTAGCCGACTGCTCGTTGCCGTGCTGGGAGGCGGTGATCATCAGGGTAGGCTTGGTTCGGTCCAGTTTGTCGGGCGTGGACACACCCGACTCGGTCAGGATGCAGAGATAGAGGTCTCGAGCCGGGAACTCCCCGACCTCCCTGGTCCGGCCGACGACCTGAACCACGGTCTCCTTGGAGATCGCATCCAGATAGCTCAAAAATCGGGCCACCTCCTCAGGCTGGGAGTATTCGGTATAACGGCAGTCCTCGGCCGGCGTCAGGAGAGCCTCCGTGGAAGCGAAAGCCGCGGCGTTCAGGATGAGGAGGCCCGAGGCCAGCCCCGCTGAAATCATTGTCATCAATCTAATCTTTTTCATGAGATAACCCTCCCTTTACTTCTATTTCCGACTTCTTCTATTTCAAGCCCGCTTGATCCTCCGGGGGCCGACCGGCGGGACCGGCCTTGGCCGGAGGCGGAATGATCCTCAGCACCACCTCGCGGCCTTCGCCGGCGCGCAGGAGCTTAAACTTTACCTCCTGGCCCCAGGTGAACACGGCCAGGTCCAGGCGCAGTTCATTGACGTCGGAGTAGGCTTTTCCGTTCACAGCCAGGATGACATCGCCTTTTTCAAAATCCTGTCCCATGGCCGCTCCCTCGACAGGCTTGAATTCTATAACAAGGTTGGCCAGGCCTGCCACCGTCCGCAACCGCAGCCCGAGGGAGGGATAAGCAGGACGCTCCTCTTCGCTCAACCCGCAAATGTAATCGGCCAGCGACCTGGAGACGGTGAGGCCGGCCCGGCCTTTCGGCACGGTGACACAGACGACCGTTCGGAACGGCAGCCGGTTCTTCTCAAAGACCCGGCGGTTGATCCCCAGGTTGTAGAGAAGATGCCCGGAGCCGGCCAAAACGACCACTCGCCTCTTCCCTTCTTCCGAAGCCTTGAGGCTGTTCGAAGCCATGACCTCATCCCAGGCGGACTGGGCTCGGTACAGCCCTTCGAATATGGCCTCGAACCCGGCCCCTTTCATCTGGGGGGGCAACTCCTCGGCGGAAAAAACGGCTTTCATCAAGGCCCGGTGGTCCTGGTTAGAAAGATCGGGCCGGGGGACGAGGGATTTTTCCTCATCGGCCAGGCCGTCCCAGCCCCTCATCCGGACCTTGGTGATGATGTCCCGTTCGACGTTGAGAGCCCGGAGAGGGATGGATTTCTCCTTGGCCAGGGCGAAAATCTTGCGGTAGAAGCCCCAATGATAATTCCAGACCACATACCAGCGTGCCTGGCGAAGAAATTCATCTTCGGTCAGCAGCCCCAAGCTCCATTTGTTGAGCACTTCCTGAGAAGTCACCGGGAACATCTCCAGGCCGATGGCCAGGCCCGGGTCCCTTTCCTGCAGAGCTTGCAGGATGCGGAGCTGGAGGTCGTGGTTGGGCAGGCTGTCGTGGGTTTCGCCGATATAAACGAACCGGGCCCGGCCCAGGTCCTCAGCCATGGCCGTGAAAGAAAGGGCGCGCCCTGAGGCCGCCGAGAAGATCTGGCCCGGCCGGATGTCGAGCGTCTTGTCCTTGTATCGAGGATCCCCGATGGCCAGACGCAACGTCTGGTCGTCATCTTGAGCCGCGGCCATCGGACCGAGGGCAAGAAGCAGGGCCCAGACAAAACCAGGGAAAAAATATCTCTTCATAAAAGCTCTCGTTCCAGAAGACTCCCTGGCTATGATAATCGACCTATTTTCTTCCTGTCAATTCAATCATCATATTACCTCCATAGGTGTCTCCACCTATGCCAGGCTGCGCGCGTTCGTCCGGCAGTGCCGGACGTGGGGTAGGGGGTATGACCCCTTGGTCGCAGGACGAAGTCCGAGAAGGGGAGGCAGGGAGCGGAGCGACCGTTGGAAGAGGGAAGGCGAAGCGCTTCCCCCTCCAAGGAGGTGGGGATGCCCCTCCGCCGTGCCACCCCTCCCCACGTATCACACGTTTGGAGATGCTATCTCGGTTTTCGACTTCTTCCCCTAGCTCTTAATACCTCCCAAAATTTTCTGGGATTGACAATATCCATCGGTCCGACACTGCGCAATGTGAGCAATTCTTTATCTCCGGTGATAAAAAGATCGGCCTTTCCGTTTAAAGCTGCAGAAAGTATAGTCAGGTCATCCCGGTCACGGATATTGACGCCGGGCAACGCGTTTGGATCGGCAAAATGGGCATCCTGAACCAGTATTTCAACAAATTCTTCAACAAGGGACTTGGGAACCCCAAGCTTGCGGGCCAGGGATTCTCTAAGCTCAGACAGGAGCTTCTCAGAGATGATAATTTCGTGGAAGGTCAGAACCTCTCTCAGGGCATCGGCGCATAGCCCCCTGGTGGCGACGGCGCTGACGAGAATATTGGTATCGAGGAATATCCTCATGAAATCTCGGAGAAGATATCCTCGTCTGTCAGGTAGCCTCCCGTTTCGGCAAAGGGCATGATTCTTTTTCTAAGCTCCTCAAACTGCGCCAGACGAAGCTGCCGGCGGAGGGCTTCCCGGGCGATTTCGCTCCGGCTTTTGCCTGATCTACGGCTGGCCCTGGCCAGCAGGCGCCCCAGCTCCGGATCCAAACGGATGGTACAACTCATGCTTTTCATGTCTTACATTGTAGGACATGGACATGCC
>JBAVVA010000097.1:0-4293 GCA_049697055.1 Candidatus Aminicenantales bacterium | reverse complement strand
GAGCTGGCCTCGGAGCGGCTGAGCAAGCCCGTTGCCGAGCTCGGCGTCAAAGACGGGACGGTCTATGAGATCGCCCGGCCGGACAGCAAGGTAACCTTCGGCAGCCTGACCCAGGGCCAAAGGATCGAGCGGGCGCTGGCCTTCAAACCGCCCGTCAAGCCGTATTCGGCCTACAAAATTTCTGGCCGGCCGGCCGGCCGCAAGGACGCCGCGCTCAAGGTCACGGGCAAGGCTGAATACGCGGGCGACATCCGGCTGCCAGGGATGCTATACGCCCGTATCCTGCGCCCTCCCGCCCACGGCGCTTCCTTGAAGAGCGTAGACTTGGCCGAAGTCGAGAAGATGAAAGAGGTGACGGTCATTCGAGACAAGGACCTCATCGCCGTCCTCCATGAATCTTTTGACGGGGCTCAGGCGGCCTTAGCCAAGGCCAAGGCTGAACATGATGTTCCTCAGGCTGTTCTGAATAACGAGAATATCTACGACCATCTCGTCCAGCTTGCTCCTCCCGGGGATGTGGTTGAGGAGAAGGGCAGCCTGGAGGAAGGGAAAAAGCTTTCCGCCTCACTTTTCGAGGAAACCTACCGGACGCCCTACGTCGCCCATGCGCCCCTGGAGCCCCATACGGCCACGGCCAAGGTCGAAGGCGATACGGCCACAGTCTGGGCCTCCACCCAGCGGCCCTTCGGTATCCAGGAGGAAGTGTCCCGGGCCTTGGGAATTCTCCTCCGGAACGTCAGGGTCATCGCGCCCTTTGTGGGCGGCGGTTTCGGCGGGAAAAACAGAAACCTGCAGGCGGTCGAGGCCGCTCGCTTATCCAAGCTTGCCGGCCGGCCCGTCCAGGTGGCCTGGACTAGGGAAGAAGAATTCTTCTACGACTCTTTCCAGCCCGCCGCGGTGGTCAAGATCGTCTCCGGGCTGGACGGCTCAAACCGGGTTGCGCTCTGGGATTATTCGGTCTTTTTCGGCGGAGAGCGGACTTCCCAGCCCTTCTATGACATCCCGCATTTCAAGATAATGGCGCGGGGCGGCTGGACCAGGGCCGCCGAGGGCGCCCACCCATTTGCTGTGGGAGCTTGGCGGGCGCCGGGCAGCAACACGAACACGTTTGCCCGCGAATCGCACATGGACGTTATGGCCGCTCGGGCGCGGCTCGACCCGGTCGAATTCCGCCTGCTGAACCTGAAGGACGAGCGCATGATCCGGGCGCTGCGAAAAGCCGCCGAGACCTTCGGCTGGAAGCCTTCCCCGGCGCCCAGCGGCCGCGGCCAGGGCGTCTCGCTGGTCAACTATTTGGGGACCTATGTGGTGGCCATGGCTCAGGTCCAGGTGGACAAAAAAAGCGGAAAGGTCCGCGCCGAGCGCCTGGTCTGCGTCCAGGACATGGGACAGGTCATCAACCCCGACGGGGCGCGCGCCCAGATCGAAGGCGGCCTGACCATGGGGCTGGGCTATGCCCTTTCGGAGGAGCTCCATTTCCAGGGAGGAAAGATTCTCGACCTCAACTTCGACACCTACGAGTTCACCCATTTTTCCTGGCTGCCTGAGATCGAGACGGTCCTCATCGACAACCCCGGCCTGGCGGCCCAGGGCGGGGGAGAGCCGGCCATCTGCAACGCGGGCGCCGTGGTGGCCAACGCTGTCTTTGACGCCGTGGGAGCCCGGGTCACCCGCCTGCCCCTGACCCCTCAACGGGTGAAGGCGGAGCTCTCGGCCGCCAAGAAGTAATTTCCTATGAACCCAGCAGCCGCCGGATCCCCTTGCCCGTTATCCATTTCGCCCTTCCCAGAACCATCTCTTTGGCAATTTGGCCTATATGCGACAAATAGAATCCCATTAACAGCCTCTGATACCTCTGTTTCAATCTATTTCTCTGCAATCCAGGGGGCAAAAAAACTGGCTCTAGATAATCGTCCAAAGGCGGGTTGAAATCATGGGCAATTATTCCCTCTTCACGCAACTGATCGTATAAGCGGGTGCCCGGAAATGGAAATACAAAACTAGCCGTGATAAGGCTTAGCGGAAGACTGCTAACAAAGGCCATTGATTCTTTAAAATGGTCTTCTGTTTCACCAGGATATCCCAATAGCATCAAGCCACAGACGGGCAAACCGGCTTTTTTAAAGCAAGTCACGGCATGTGTTATTTGTTGATTGGATATACCTTTACCCATGAGCTCATTTCTTACCCATTCACTTCCACTTTCAATGCCGACGCACACATTAATACAACCTGCTTTTTTCATTAATCTGGCTAATTCGAAATCCATCTTTCTAACCGAGATTCCGTGAGGCGTGTTCCACTTAAACCTCAATCTTCTTCTGATAATTTCCTCGCAAATTGTTTTTGCTCTCTCTGGGTCATAGGTAAAATTATCATCCATCACAAATATGTGTTTGGCGCTATATTTTTTTACCATCAGCTCGAATTCTCCAATGACATTCTGGGGTGAGCGCGGCCGCCATGTATCGCCATGGATCAACCACATGTTGCAGAATCTGCATTGATTTGGACAAGAGCGACTCGTCAGAATTGACAAAGTTGGCTTGGTGCCCAGCCCGTAGAGGGTTGATTTCATATTCATGTATGCTCTGATGTTTACCAAGTCTCGGGCAGGGTAAGGTAGCTGATCTAAATCATGTATGAAATGCCTTTTGTCGTTCACCTTGATTTCATTTTTTGATCTAAAAATTAAACCATCAACAGAAAGCAGCTCACCAGGCCGCAGACTCCTGCCGCCTAAGAAGTCTGCTAAAGCTGTTTCTGACTCTCCTTGAAAGGCATAATCGATAGAGGGGCATTCGGCTAAAATCCTGCCTTTGTAAACAGAAGGATAGACTCCTCCGGCAATGGTCATGATATTTTTTGATAAACAAGATTTTGCCGTGCGGGCCACAAGCTCGGTACCCGAGAGACTGTAGGCATTATGACATGTAAGGCCAATCACATCAGGGCGAGTGGCCTGGAAAATCGTTGCCAATTTTTCTAAAGGGACTCCATAATAATAACCATCCGCCGTTTTCAGGGGCTGGCCCATGGTGGGGTCGTAAATTGAAACTTCAAAGCCCCTTTCACGAAGGACCGCGGCTATATAGAGCTGGCCTAACGATTCCGTACGCAAAGCTTTTTTGTGGGGGTATTGGTAGGGCGCTTTTACCAGGAGTATTTTCATGCTGAGGCTATTCCCCTGAACACCAGCGATCGAATAGGAGACTCTTCAGCATTCCGTAAACAAGCGACGGGCTTCGGAGGGGAGATCGCTCAGCCGGCCATAAGCCCTCCCTTCGTAAGCGAGCCGGCAAGTTCCCGCCCCTTCTCCAACAACCTCAAGTTGTTTTCTCTGGGCGGCAATCGTAAGTTTTATGGGGATCGATGAAGTTTTCTCTGGGCCGGACGCTTGGGGAACAGGCGCAGCCACAGGTTCCGCAACGGTCCTTGGCTTTGCCGCGGGCTGGGTGGCGGTCGCGGCCGGAGGAGACTCCCGGGCTCTGGTCTGTGGACTCAAAAAAATTACGGCAGCGTAGATTCCCGCCGCCAAAAGGATGAGCTGGAAGAGAAGAATCATTCGGTGCTTCCATTTATCCCTGCCGTCCTGGTCAGGGGACGGGCCCACTCTGAGCATGGCTTGCAGCCTTCTTTCCCGAATCTTTTGTTTATAATAAATAATGAGGATGAACAAAGGGACAAACCCCATCGCCCAGAACACAACTCCGCAGACCAGCCAGCCCCAGGCCAAACCTTCTCCGACGGGGGGATGAAAGCCGAATTCCAGGAAGTTCCACCCCAGGGAGATAAAGAGCGCCGGCCAGGCTAAGGGCACAAGGTTCAGCCCGCCCGACTTTCTGACCTGAAAGCCCTGGATGAACATACAGATGAGCCCCAGCCAGATGGAAACCGGGATGATCCAGACATACCGCGGGGCCGGGTGAGCGATCATGTAGGGGCCGCCGGCGGCCACAAACCCGCCCAGGCGCATGATGCCGCGCATGCCGAGATAGAGGCAGGTCAGGCTGAAGCTGAGGCCAAAGACGGCGATTAAAGAGAAAAGGAAAGAGAGCCAGAACGATCGGTCTTCGGTATGCTCTTTCCGCTGATGATAAGGGTCCAAGAACTGTCTGCGTTTGTCTTCGTCCATTTCTCGGAATCTCCCTAAAACAGAATGGATCTATTTTAGCATTTTATTTATTATTCTTCTCAAGATGGTTTGCAATTCTTTTTACGGAATGCGCAAATGCGGTGCTGGGGTGGCGCGGCGGGAAAAGAATTGCTTTCCGTTTTGAACCTCCCCTTGAA
>JBAVVA010000096.1:0-13672 GCA_049697055.1 Candidatus Aminicenantales bacterium | reverse complement strand
GGCATATCCTTGCCGGCCGGCTGCGTACAGCTCCCGGAGGGAGCGAATCGCGCAGCCGACTGAGAAACCCGGAGATTCCGCGGCGTTAAAAACCGCGGCCAGGTGCCGAGCCCTTCCCCCAGGCCCTTATTTGCTTCATTGATTCGGAGCTATTGGCCATGATAGCGCCCGGGGAGAGAGCTATTTTTGGCAGCGGGGGCAGAAGTGGGTGCTGCGGCCGCCGATGACGATTCGGCGCACGGGCCGGCCGCACCGCCGGCAAGGGAGGGAGTCGCGGCCGTAGACCTTGTGTTCGAGCTGATAATGCCCGGCCCGGCCTTCGGCATCGATATAGTCCCGGATGGACGAGCCGCCCCGGGCTACGGCCCGGCCAAGGACTCGGCGCACCGCCAACCATAAGCGCCGGACCCTGGCCGGGCTCAAGCGGGAGGCTGAGGTCAAGGGATGAAGCCCCGCCTCGAACAAGATCTCATCGGCATAGATATTGCCGATTCCGGCTAAAAAATTTTGGTCGAGAAGCAGGCTCTTCAGGCGGCCTGGGCGTCGGCGGACAAGCCGTTCGAATTCGCCCAGGCTGACTTCCAGAGGCTCGGGGCCAAGATCGCGGAATGGATCGTCCGGCCCGCCCCCTTCTCTTCGAATCAGGCGCAGCCGGCCGAACTTCCTCACATCCCTGAAGCGGAGATCTTGGCTCCATCGGCCGAAGCGGAGGATAAGATGGGTGTGCCTGTCGGGCGGCCGGCCGGATTTGTCCAACAGGAACTGCCCGGTCATCTTGAAATGAAAGACCAGGCTCATTCCATCTTCCAGGGTGATGATCAGATATTTGCCCCGGCGGCCGAGCTCCAGCACCCGGCGCCCCCGCAGCCGCCGCAGCCCGTCCGGCCGGCAGCCCTGCAGCAGATGAGCCCCCAGCAGGCGGTAGCCGGAAATCCGCCGGCCGGTGATGCGCCGGGCCAAGCCGCGTCGTATGGTTTCGATTTCCGGGAGTTCGGGCACGGGGGTATTCTAGCTTAAATATTTCTTGATTTGGACCGCGGATTATTTTAAACTGGCTGTCCCATGAACGGAAAAGGTCTCCTCTATTTCTTCATCGGCTGGGCTGTTCCCGGACTGGGGCACCTCCTCCAGAAAAAAATCGGACGCGGGCTCATTTTCCTGTTATGCCTGACGGGCATGACCGCCCTGGGCCTGGTTATGAGCGGGCGGATTTTTCCCTTCCAGCTTGAAAACCCTCTCACCATCCTGGCCTTTTTCGCCGATATCGGCAACGGCTTGGTTTATCTCCTCTCGCGTTTCCTGCCCATCGGCATCGGCGAGCTGAAGAACGTGACCTACGAGTTCGGGACGGCCTACCTGGCCGGCGCCGGACTGCTCAACTACTTGGTCGCTCTCGATGCCTATGACATCGGCCGGGGGAAAAAGAAATGATTCTCCAGAGCCACCTTCTGTCCATGGTCCTTTATGCTCTTCTGGTCAGTATCGTCCTGGCCCTCATCCGCCGGGACAAGAAAAAGGCCCAAGTCAAGTACGGGGTCACCCTCTTTCTCATCATGGTCGGTGGCGCCATCGCCTTCGGCTGGTTCATGTATCTTTTTGCCCGCTAGCCGCCGCGGCCGGCCGCCTTCCGTTCTCCTGCCTCGATGCTCCCGCCTAATTCTGCTATACTCTAGGGACGGGAGTGAGCCTCCACCATGGCTGAGATGATTGAGCTGTACCATGTCTGGAAGCAGTACCAGAAGCCGAGCTGGGCCCTTTCCGACATCACCCTCCATATCAAGAAGGGCGAATTCTGTTTTATTTCCGGGCCCAGCGGCTCGGGCAAAACCACTTTGCTCAAAACCATCTTCCGTGAGCTTTTCCCCACTCACGGCCAGATCATCATCGCCGGCAAGAACATCCTGCGTATCCCCGGCTCCCGCATCTACCAGCTCCGGCGCCAGATGGGCATCGTCTTCCAGGACTTCCGGCTGATTTTCCACCGGCGCGTCTTTGACAACGTGGGCGTGCCCCTCCAGGTGGCGGGCCTGCCGCGCAAGGAGATGCGGCGGCGGGTGTTCAATGCCTTGCGCATGGTCAACTTGCATCACAAGATCTGGGAATTCCCCTCCAGCCTGTCCTACGGCGAACAGCAGCGGGTGGCCATCGCCCGGGCCGTGGTCAACAACCCCAGACTCATCCTGGCCGACGAGCCCACCGGAAACCTGGACACCGAGCTGGCCCATGAGATCATCGGCCTGTTCAAGGAGATCAACCGGCACGGCGCCACGGTCATCATCTGCACTCACGATAAGGAGATCATCCGCCGCTTCGCCGAGCGGGTGGTCTTCCTCCATTCCGGCAAGCTGATCGGAAAAGAGGCGGACTGACATTCGACAGCTAAGATATTTCCTGGGCGAGGCGGCCAACAGCCTGTGGCAGTACCGGGTCCGCAACTTCTTTTCGGTGACCATCATCTGCCTGTCTTTTTTGATCATCGGCATCTTCCTGTCCTTGTCCAACAACCTTCAATTCCTGGCCCAGCAACTGTCGAGGAACCTGGCCGTGGTCTTTTTCCTGGAGAAAGGGCTGTCGGCCGCGGACACGGCCTCCGTCATCCAGGCCATCCAATCCTCGCCCCACGTGGACCACGTGCTGTACGTCCCCCCTGCGGAGGCCTTGCAGCGCTTCCGGAAGAGGTTTCCTCAACTCCAGGAGGTTGTCTCCGGCCTGGGCCTCAACCCCTTCCCCGCCTCGGTGGAGGCCGTGCTCAAGGACAAGACCGCCGAATCCGCCGATATCCTGCGCTTCATGGATTCCATGCGCCGGGTCAAGGGAGTGGAGGACATCCAATTCAACCGCGACTGGGTGGAGCGCATGAGGTCCCTGAGCCGGCTGGCCCGGGCGGTGGGGTTTTTCCTGGGCGGGATTCTGGTCCTGGCCTCCTTTTTCATCATCTCCAACGTCATCCGCCTCAATGTGTTCGCCCGCAAAAATGAGATCGAAATCCTGCGCCTGGTGGGCGCCACCAACCTCTTTATCCGGGTGCCCTTCCTGATAGAGGGCGTGGCCCTGGGCCTCCTGGGCAGCCTCCTCTCGCTGGCCCTGATCTACGGCGTCATTCGCGTTTTTCCTTTCTATCTGGGCCAATCGCTGGGAACGCTGCAGGAGATCGTGAACTTCCGCTTTCTTTCGATCGGGCAGTCATTGAGCCTGCTGGCCGGGGGGGCGCTCATGGGCTTCCTGGGCAGCTTGAGCTCGCTGTCCCGGTTCCTGAAGATTTAAATATCGTCAAGAAGAAAAAAGCGCCCGCCGGGCCGCCCTTCCGAAGTCAATCAATATGTCACCTTATAAAGCCTGTCCGGTTGACACTCCCCCGACTCTATTCTACAATTCTCGCAGAATGAATACATTGGGACAAGAGCTCAAGCGCGAGCGCGAAGCGCGGCGCGTGACGCTGCAGGACATCGCCCGGATCACCAAGATCAACATCAACTACCTCATCGCCCTGGAGGAGGACCGCCTGGATATCCTGCCCGGAGAGTTTTTCATCAAAGGCAGCATCCGGGCCTATGCCAAGTGCATCGGCCTGGACGAGAACCAGGCCCTCAACCTCTATCTCCAGGCCGGCCATCATCAGACCCCGGCGGTACACCCTGCCAAGAAGCGCCGCACCACGGATATAACGCCGGCCCGCTGGAAAAAGCTCTCTCTGTTCATCTTGCTTCCCCTTCTCCTGGCCGCAGCCCTGCTCTACACCAAGCCCTGGGACCAGTCCGCCTCTCCAAAACGCAAACATTCGTCCTCCTCAGCCCGGGTCACTCCTCCGGCGGCGGCCAAAGCCGAAATTCAGCCCGGCGTCTTAGTCCAACCCCAGCCGCCGGCGGAAGCCAAAAACCTCTCCCTCCATCTCTCCTTCCAGGAAGAAGTTTGGGTCAGAGTCCTGGCCGACGGCCAGCTCATTGAGGAGGGCTTGCATCAGCCGGGAGAGCAGAAGACCTTCAGCGCCCAGGATAAGTTTGAGGTGCGTCTGGGCAAGCCGGGTGCGGTGGCCCTGTCCATCAACGGCCGCAAAGGCAAGCCCCTCGGCTCGTCGGCCACGCCCGGGACCTTCGAGATCAGCAAAGCCAATTATAAGGATTACCTGGCTGAATAATCAGAGCCAACAGCCCATCTGCCCATGGACCGCCTGACCGACAAGAAAAAAAAAGGTTCGCGGATCATCGGCGCCGTCATCGTCCTGCTCATCGTCCTGTTCTTCGCCATCGAGCTGGTCATCCGCGAATCCCGCGGGTTCGCTTCCGGATCCCTGCCGGGCGTGCTCCTGTCCACCCTGCAGATCATCGTTGTTCTCCTCTTCTTAGTGCTGTTTTTCGTCCTGGGCCGCAACCTCATCCGCCTGTACATGGAGAGGAAGCAGAGGGTCCTAGGCGCCCGCTTCAAGACAAAGCTGGTCCTGTTCTTCATCGCCCTGTCCCTTATCCCCACCCTGCTCCTGTTCTTCTTCGCCAGCGACCTCATCAGCCGCAACATCGAAACCTGGTTCCGCACGCCCCTGGACGGAGTCCTGGAGGACACCAAAAACGTGAGCGATGCTTTTTACCAGAGCGCCGAGGAACTGACCCTGCATTATGCCCAGCAGCTGGGCCAGGACCTCAAAGCCCGGCGCCTGGTCAACCCCGAAAACCGGCCTCTGCTTCGGGACTTCATCCGGGATAAGCTCAAGGAATACCGTTTGGACGAGATCGGCCTCTTCCTGGGCGAGGAGGAATTGTTCGCTTACCTCAACCCCGACCTGCCCCTCCAGGATTATCGGGATGTGCAGCCGGACCTCGTCAAACGGGCCTACCTGGGCGAGACCCTGCAGAGCATCGACCCCATGGGCAATGGCGAGATGATCCGCCGGGGGGTGGCCCTCGACCTGCCCGAAGTCGGCCCGGTGCTGGTGACCACCGGAAAATTCCTTGCCCAGAACTATGCCCAGAAGATCAACAATATCAGCTCCTTCGTCCAGCGCTACCGCCAGCTCAAGCAGCAAAAGAACCCGGTCAAGGCCTTCTACCTCATCACCCTGCTGTTCCTCACTCTGATCATCGTCTTCGCCGCCTCCTGGCTGGGTTTCCACCTGGCCAGGGGCATCACCGTGCCCATCGAGAAGCTGGCCCAGGCGACGCGGGAGGTATCGCGGGGCAACCTGGACACCCGGGTCGAGGACCCGGCCTCCGACGAGCTGGGCATCCTCATCGAGTCCTTCAACCAGATGATCTCCGACCTCCGCGACAGCCAGAGGTCGATCGCCCAGAAGACGGCCGAACTGGGGGCCGGCAAGCAGTCCATCGAGACCATCCTGGACACCATCACCACCGGCGTCATCGCCCTGGACCTCGACGGCCGCATTACCTCCATCAACCCCAGCGCCCGGGAGATGCTCCAGCTTGTGGACGGCAGCCCCCTGGGCAGCTCCTACCGGCAGGTCCTGGACCAGGAGCGCTTCACCGACCTTCGGCAGAGCATCGACTGGGAGATGAAAAACCGCTATAAGCTGTCCACCCGGGAGATCACCCTGCTCGAAAACGGCCAGCAGAAGACTCTGGCCTTGACCCTGACGCCGCTCGTCCGCAGCGACGGCAGCTTCGACGGGGCCATCGTCGTCCTGGACGACCTGACCCAGCTCATCAAGTCCCAGAAGATCGCCGCCTGGAAAGAAGTCGCCCAGCGGGTGGCCCACGAGATCAAGAACCCCCTGACGCCTATCCAACTCTCCGCCGAACGAATCATCAAGAACCTTTCCCGGAAGGACACAGGCTCCAGCCACATCATCGAAGAGGGCGCCCAGGTCATCATCCAGGAGGCCAAGACGATCAAATCCCTGGTGGACGAGTTCTCCGACTTCGCCCGCCTGCCCAAGGTCCAGCTCCAGCCGGTCGAACTGCACCAGCTCCTGCACCAGGTTCTGGCCCTCTTCCAGGGCATTTTCACCGATGTCGAATTCGAGCTGCAGCTGGGGTCGAATATCCCCTCGCCCATTCCCCTCGACCCGGAACAGATGAAGAGGGTTTTCATCAACCTGCTGGACAACGCCATCGATGCCATGAACAAGTCCGGCCGCATCACCATCGCCACTTCCTTCGACCCGGCCTCGCGACGGCTGAGGATCGAGCTGGCGGACAGCGGACCGGGCATATCCAAAGAAGACAAGGACAAGCTGTTCCTGCCCTATTTCTCCACCAAGAAAAAAGGCACCGGCCTGGGGCTGGCCATCGTGGACCAGATCGTCCGCGAGCACGACGGTACGATTGACGTCCAGAGCAACCGGCCCACCGGCGCTCGATTCATCATCGAGATTCCCGCATGAGCCGAGAAAAGATCCTGATCATCGACGACGAAGCCGCCATCTGCTCCGCGCTGAAAGGCATCCTGGAAGACGAAGGCTACCAGGCCCTGGCCGTGGAGGCCGGCGAGGAGGGCCTCCAGCAGCTCGACCAGCAGAACTTCGACCTGGTCCTGCTCGACATCTGGCTGCCCGGGATGAGCGGCCTGGACGTGCTGCGGAACATCAAAAACCTGGAGGACCATCCCCAGGTGGTGATGATCTCCGGCCACGGCACGGTAGAGACGGCCGTCCAGGCCGTCAAGCTGGGAGCCTTCGACTTTCTGGAAAAGCCCCTGACCCTGGAGAAGGTCATCCTGACCGTCAAGAACGCCTTGAAGCAGTTCCGGCTGGAGGAGGAGAACCTTCAGCTCCGGGAGCGGTTCAAGCTCAAGTATCATCTGGTGGGGACCAGCCCGGCCATACTGCGGCTGCGCCAGGATATGGAGAAGGCCGCCCCCACCGCCGGCCGCATCCTCATCACCGGCGAAAACGGCACGGGCAAGGAGCTCATCGCCCGCCTTATCCATCAGCACAGCCAGCGCCGCGACAAACGCTTCATCGAGATCAACTGCGCCGCAGTGCCGCCCGACCTTCTGGAGGTGGACCTCTTCGGCACGGCCAAGGGCGGCTCGCCCCAAGCCGTCCGGGAACGGAAGGGCAAGCTGCAGCTGGCCGACGGAGGCACGATTTTCTTCGACGAGATTGGAGACATGAGCCTGACCAGCCAGGCCAAGCTGGTGCGCATCATCGAGGACCAAGCTTTCCTCCCGCCCGGGTCCGCGGAACCCGTGAAGGTCGACGTCCGCCTCATCGCCGCCACCACTAAAAGCCTTAAGGAGCTCATCGGCCAGAACAAATTCCGGGAGGACCTTTATTTCAAGTTGAACGTCATCCCCCTGGCCATCCCCCCGCTGCGGGAAAGGCCCCAGGACATCCCGGCCTTGATCGACCATTTCCTGGCCGCCTTCGCCGCCGAGTACGGCCGCAAGCCCAAGTCCATGAGCCGGGAAGCCCTGCAGGCTTTCCTCAACTACGGCTGGCCGGGCAACGTCAGCGAGCTGATGAACGTGGTGGAACGGTTCGTCATCATGGTCGAGGACCGGGAGATTAAGGAAAGCCACCTCTCGCTCCTGGTCGAGGCCCGGGAGATGGAACAGTCGCCCGAGCTCAGCAACTGGCCGCCCTTGAACCAAGCCAAGGAACTCTTTGAGAAGCGCTATCTCCACCAAGCCCTCATCCGTAACCAATGGGACGTGCCCCGAACCGCCGCCCGGCTGGGCCTCGACCCCCAGGTCCTCAAAGAGCGGATGGCCGCCTTAAAGATCGCCCTGATCAATTAGGGCGGGAAGCGGGAGCAGGCCCCCATGTCCCTGGACCAGACGGAAGCCGTCATCCTGAAGAGCATGGCTTACGCCGACCAGGACAAAATCGTCACCTTCTTTTCCCGGGACAAAGGCTTGCTGCGGGGAATGGCCAAGGGCGCCCGCAAGTTCGGCAACCGCTTCGGGAGTATGCTCGAGCCGATGACCTTCGTCCAGGTTTTTTATTATGAGAAAGAGCGCAGGGACCTGGTGACCATTTCTTCCTGCGACTTGGTCGAATCGTTCTTCGATATTCAAAAGGAGCCGGATACGGCCTTCACCTTGGCCTACTTTGCCGAGCTCATCGAGGAATTTTTCCCCGCTCGGGCTCGGGAAGACCTGGTTTATCGCCTCTTGCTGGCCACCCTCCAGGCGCTCAAGGCGGGTGGGGCTCGGGATGTCCTGGCCCGCTACTTTGAGGCCTGGTTCCTGCAGATCAACGGCTATCTGCCCGACCTGAGCCGCTGCCGCCGCTGCCGGAAGGCGATCCTGGGTCAGGCCTGGCTCGCCCCCAGCCGGGACGGCCTCTACTGCGCCGACTGTTCCGAGTTCAAAAAGGATGAGACGGGGCCCGAGCTCCCCCGCTTCGTGGACTGGGCCAAAAAGAACCCTCCGCCTCAGGCCGGAACCGTCCCCTTCACCGCCGAAGAGCTTCGCTCCGTAAAAAAATCCCTGCAAGCCTTTATCGTCTACCATTTGGAGCGCGAGCCGAAGACCCTGCACTTCCTGCGCGATTGAGGAATTCAGCTCGAAACCAAAGTCTCCTAAAACGGCGGCCTCATCAGGTGCGGGTCTAAATAAGGATGGCCTCTGGCCGTCGATTCAGACCGGGTTCTTGCTGATAAGGTGGAAAAGAAAATAGAACGTCCCCGCGATCAGGGCCGCGCCGGGGATGGTGAATATCCAGGCCCAAACGATCCTTAAGGTAATCCCCCAGCGAACGGCGGACAGCCTCTTGGTGGCGCCCACGCCCGAGATGGCGCCGGTGATGACATGGGTCGTGCTGACGGGGACGCCCAGATGGGTGGCCAGGAAGATGCTCATGGCACTGGCCGTCTCGGCGCAGAATCCGTCGATGGGCCGGAGCTTGGTGATCTTCTGGCCCATGGTCTTGACGATCCGCCAGCCGCCGGTGAACGTGCCCAGAGCAATGGCCGCGTGGGCGCTGAGGACGATCCACAGAGAGATATGGAAGTTTTTCACCCAGCCGGCTGAAAAGATCAGGCTGGCGATAATGCCCATGGTCTTCTTGGCGTCATTGCCGCCGTGGCCGAGGCTGTACAGGCAGGCTGAGATAAGCTGGAGCCTCCGGAATAATTTATTGATCCGGGCGGGATGCTGCTTGTGGACCAGGCGGACCGTCACCCAGATGAAGAGGATGCCGAGGGCCATGCCCAGGACCGGCGCCAGGAAAATGAAGACGACTGTCTTGACCCAGCCGTGGGCGATGATGACGCCCGAGCCGGCCTTGACCAGGGCGGCCCCGGCATAGCCGCCGATGAGGGAGTGGGAGGAGCTGGTGGGGAGGCCCAGCAGCCAGGTCAGGAGGTTCCAGCCGATGGCCCCCAGGAGCCCGGCGAAGATGACAAAGGGCGTGACGACGGAGAGCTTGATCATCCCCGAGCCGATGGTCTGAGCCACGGCCGTCCCGAAGATGAGGAAGGCGACGAAATTGAAGAAGGCGGCCCAGATCACGGCCTGCCGGGGGGTCAGGACCTGGGTCGAGACGATGGTGGCGATGGAATTGGCGGCGTCGTGCATGCCGTTGGTGAAGTCGAAGGCTAGGGCAACCAGGATGACGAAGCCGACAAAGATAATGCTCGCCGCGGGCATGTCACTCAGCTGGACTTGACGATGATGCCCTCGATGACGTTGGCCACGTCCTCGCAGCGGTCGGCGGCGATCTCCAGCCGGCCGTAGATTTCTTTGAGCTTGATAAGGTCCTTAAGCTGCTCGACTTTTTCCGTCTTCTCAAAGAGGTCGGCGATGGCGTCCTGGCAGACGACGTCGGCCTCATATTCCAGAATATTGACCTGCCTGCAGAAGGCGTCCACGCGGCCCAGGGATTCGAGGTTATCGATGGCCTCGGAAATCTGATGGACGGCCCGGCTGATAATATCCACAAGCTTTTTCATCTCCGGCGTCGGCTGGGAGATCTTGAAATAATTCATCCGGCTGGCGACTCCCTCGATGCAGTCCAGGACGTCGTCCAGGCCGCTGGCCAGGCCGTGGATGTCCTCCCGGTCGAGGGGGGTGATGAAGGTCTCCCGGAGCTTGGTAAAAATCTGGTGGGTGATCATGTCTCCCTGGTGCTCGATGTCCTTGATCCGCTGGTATTTTTTTTCAACGTCCTCGTAGTTATTGACCAGCTCCTGGAGGGCCAGGATGCCGGTCTTGAGGTTAGCCGCATCCTGTCGGAAAAGCCCGAAGAACTTCTGGTCTTTCGGGAAAAAGCGGAGTTTCATGCTGCGTATCCTCGGCGCAAATATAGTTAAGGAGGAGGGAATTGTCAATCAAGAACGCCTGCTGTGAAACCTCAACTAATAGGACAGAACATCCGGCTATGAGGATTTGGACTATTTCCCCCGCTTCTCCCGCTCCAGTTTCTCCCGGGCCTCGGCGAACATCGGCTCGGCGTAGGAGCTGGGCCAGGTTCTCTCCTCAAACGAGCGTTTCTCCACAAGCTTGAGAAAGCCCTGGAATTCTTTAAAGTACGAACCGTAGATATGGAAGCTGTCGGTGATGTCCGTATAGCGCCCGACCCGGACGGGCTGGCGGACGGCGGCCCCGATCTTCTCGGCGATCGTTCTCTGCAGGTCGGTCAGGGCAAAAACGTTCATGAAAGCGGCCTTGTAAGCATCCCGCGAGCGCCAATGCGTATTCATGTTCAGGACCAGCGCGCCCCGGTCATCTTCCAGCAGGCGGCACCAGACCCTCTGCAGGCAGGGCGGGTCATTGGTCGGCGGGTCAAGCTTAACGTTCCAGGTAATGGCCTGGGCCCGGCGGGAATGGCCGGCCTGGGCCAGCTTCTTAACGATGAAATCAACCTGATCGATGGTCTCCCCTTCTATATCATAGGCGAAAAGGCGCTTATGATAAGTGTAGGTCCATTTGCCTTCTTGGGGAGCGATCCAGTGGTCGTGAATCCCTTCGATAACCTCCTGGCGATAAACTTCCAGGTCCTCCAGCCCGCCGGGAAAGGCGCGGTGGAGCCGCGGCTCGGCAAATGGATCCTCGGCAACCCACATCATGGTGCAGTCCCTGCTGGGCGGGTCGCCCGGCCGGTCATACTCGGTTTTAACGGCCGCTCCCTTGTTCCAGCACTCAAGCACGGCCCGCTCCCAGGCTTCGGGCAGGGTCCGGCCCTGGACAAAGAGTGTGGGGATATTGCCGTCCATGCTAGGCCTTGCCCAGCACCATGGCTAGGACTGCCATGCGGACGTACAGCCCATACTCCATCTGGCGGAAATAAGCGGCCCGCGGGTCGGAGTCGAACTCCATGGAGATCTCGGTGACGCGCGGCAGGGGATGCATGACGATCATCTCTTTTTTGGCGGCCCTCATCACACCCGGTGTGATGACGAAAGCGTCCTTGACCTTGTCGTAGGCGGCGGAGTCGGTGAAGCGCTCTTTCTGGACGCGGGTGACATATAGCACGTCGGTTTCGGACAACACCCGGTCGAGCCCGGTGTGCTCCGCCTGGAGGATGCCTTTGGCCGCCACCTCCTCCTTGACGTCCTGGGGCATGCGCAGGGCTTCGGGGGAAACATAGTGTAGTTTGATGCCGTTGAACTGGGTGAGCAGGCGGGCCAGCGAGTGCACCGTGCGGCCGTATTTCAGGTCGCCCAGCATGGTCACGGTCATGTTATCGAGCCGGCCCAGCTCCTCCCGGATGGTGAAGGTGTCGAGCAGGGCCTGGGTGGGGTGTTCGCCCACGCCGTCCCCGGCGTTGATGACCGGCTTCTGGGCGTGCTGCGCCGCCAGCGCCGCCGAACCGACCTCGGGATGGCGGATGACGATCAAATCGGCGTAGCAGCCCAGCGTCCGGACCGTATCAGGCAGGCTCTCGCCCTTGGCCACGGACGAATACCGCACCTCGCTGATGGGGATGACTGCGCCGCCCAGCCGCTGCATGGCCGCCATGAACGACGAGGAGGTCCGGGTGGAAGGCTCGTAAAAGAGGTTGGCCAGGATTTTTCCCTTGAGCAGGTCGAAGGTGCCCACCCGCTCGACCATGATGCGCATCTCATGGGCTACGCTGAAGCAGTATTCCAGGTCGGAGCGGCTAAACTGCTTGACCGATAGGATGTTCTTGCCGTACCAGGGCGCCGTCTGCAGGTCGCCGAAGGGCAGGTAGGGTCTCTTGGATTTGGCGGGCATAGGGCCTCCTTTTTCAAAATGGTGGAGCTGACCGGGATCGAACCGGCGACCTCTTGACTGCCAGTCAAGCACTCTCCCAGCTGAGCTACAGCCCCACCAGAGGCTGAGACATAATACCTGAAGAAGAAAGAGCCGTCAAATCTAGCTGGATTAGGGGATGCGCCGTGCAGAGACCCCCTCCTCCTTCTTAAATGTGTGGATCATACCGAAGGAAATGCAGCCTAGGACTTGCTTTCCAGCTGCCGGACTTTTTGGGAGGCCTGGTAGGCGAAGGCCCCCTCCATGTATTCGTCCTGGACCTTCTTGTAAAGCGTCAGGGCCTCGGTCTTCTGCCCCTTTTTCTCCAGCGCTTCGGCCTGGCGGAAAATCACCTCGTCCAGCGGATAATCTTTGGGCTCATCGGCCTGGATGGCTTTGTATATTTCAATGGCCTTATCGTAGTCCTTGCGCTGGAAGTAGATCTGTCCCAACAGGTCCTGGGCCTGATAATAAACCAGGTCTTTTGGGTTATCTTTGACCTTGGCCAACAAAGCCTCGGCCTTCTCCGGATTACCCTGGCTGACCCAATAGTTGCCCAGCAACAAAAAGGCCATACGGCCGGACTGGCCCCGGGAAGCTATCTCCTCCAGCTTGGCCGCATTGCCGGGTTCCTTATCCAACCCGTTGTAAAGCTCGAGGATTCGGGACTCGACCTGGCCCTGCTTGTCCAGGCCCTGGCCTTGGAGAAAACGGACACCCAGGAAGATGAGAACTCCAAGGGCAACAAGGCCCAGGCCGATAAAGAAAATGTTCTTGTTATGGGTGAAGAAATTAAAGAACTGCTGAAGCCCCGAGGCGAACTCGTCTTCCTTGAGATGCTTTCTCTCCGTTCTTTTCATATCCGGCTCCTTCCCTGCCGCGAGAAACTCTCACGCGTTGGGCAATCAGTGAGAATATTTTTATCACAACCGGAAGCAAATGCCAAGTGCGATGCAGAGCATCATTAGTCTTATAGAACATGAGAAGTGGCATCACGGCGCGTCCCCGCCCGTCCGCAGCGCATGGTGGCGGGTGGGTGGGCTTCGCGCAAGGAGGGGCGGGGATGCGCCGTGATAGGCCCCCTTCTTTGTTTAATCTTAATCACAGATAAAAAGATGCTCGCAGCGAAGTCTTGACTTCTTCCACCGATATGGATAGGATACGGCCGATGTTCACACAGGAAGACCCGGCCATCGATCGGGATCTTTCCTGCCTCCTTCGCTGGTGCTGGGCGGGTTCCCCCGCCCTATAGTCCGTCCCCGTCTGCTATTTTTCCCAAGAGCCAACTTTTCCCCAGAACCATTTATCGAAGGAGGTTTGTTATGCAACGCTTTTCCTCAAGAAATCAAGATCTTATTCCGACATCTTTTTACAACCTTAAGGCCGACCTGCCCGAGCTCCCCAGCCCGGCCCTCCATCCGGGCACCAAAAAGCCGCTCGGCCCCGAGGACCTGGCCCCCGTCTTCCCCAAGGGCTTCATCGCCCAGGAGGCGACTCTCGATGAGTTTGTTCCTATTCCCGACCCGGTCCGGCAGGCCTACCTCCAGTACCGGCCCACGCC
>JBAVVA010000095.1:0-2918 GCA_049697055.1 Candidatus Aminicenantales bacterium | reverse complement strand
AGTGGCCAAGCTCATCAGCCGGAGGCTGGGCCGGCCGCTCCAGCCGTTCGATATCTGGTACAACGGGTTCAAGGCCGGGGGAGCCATTCCTGAGGAAGAGCTGGACAAGATCATTTCCCGGAAATATCCCACCCCGGAAGCTTTCCAGGCCGACCTGGGCAACATTCTGACGAAGCTGGGATTTTCTAAGGAGCAGGTTGACTTCCTCACCCCCCGGATTCAGGTGGACCCCTCCCGCGGAGCGGGCCATGCCGCCGGAGCGGAGATGCGGTCGGACAAGGCGCGGCTGAGAACCCGCATCGCGGCCCAGGGAATGAACTATAAGGGCTACAACATCGCCGTCCATGAGTTCGGCCACACCGTGGAGCAGACCCTGACCCTGCAGAAGGTGGACCATTACCTGCTGCGAGGGGTTCCCAACACCGCCTTTACCGAGGCCTTCGCTTTTGTCTTCCAGGACCACGACCTGGACCTCCTGGGAGTCAAGGGCGAGGTTCCCCAGGCCAAACACCTCAAGGCCCTCAAGAGCTTGTGGGATTCTTATGAAATCATGGGCGTTTCGCTGGTGGACATGCACGTCTGGAACTGGCTCTACCAGCACCCGGAGGCCACCCCGGCCCAACTCAAGGAGGCGGTCATCTCCATCGCCAAGGACATCTGGAACAAATACTATGCCGACGTCATCGGCGTCAGGGACCAGCCCATCCTGGCCATCTATTCGCACATGATCGACGCATCGCTGTATCTACCCGACTACCCGCTGGGCCACATCATCGAATTCCAGATCGCCCAGTATCTGGAGGGCAAGAACCTGGGCCAGGAGATGGAGAGGATGTGCCGCCAGGGCCGGATCATTCCCCAGCTGTGGATGGAGCAGGCCGTCGGCTCGAAGATCTCCACTCAGACGCTGCTGGCCGCCGCGGATGAGGCCTTCAAGCAGGTCCGGGAGTAAGAATACCTAAAGGCTGTTGCAGCAATTTTTTTCGGGGTAAGGCTAGTCCTACTCTATTGGCTGACGGTAAACTTGCCAGTCCAATCCCAGCACTTTTGATTTTGGAGACCGGTAACGGTGATCTGGTATTGGCTGCCCGGTATCCAGGTGATGCCGTTTGTGCCGCTGGCCGGGACGGTCCACGGGAAGGACCCGCTGCCATTGGCCCCGATCGGCCAGGAGGCGACTAAGGGGTAAATCTTCCAGCCGTCGTTGACCCCGCCGTGCAATTCAATCTTGACCTGCGTTCCGCAAGTGGCCGTATAGGTCCAGGTCAGGGTGTGGGCGCTGCCGACCGGCCAATTGCCCAGGGGCGCGTTGTTGGCCGGCTGGGTGACGATGAGGCGGGCATAGGGCGTGATGGTGAACTGCCCGCTGGTGCCGCGGTATTTGTCATCGGTCGTGCTGACGACTTTAATAACGTAGCCGCTGTCGGGCGGGACGTCGGAGGGCATATAGTAAGGGATGATATACCCCTTGCCCCATTGCCCCCAGCTTTGTCCGGCACTAATTGTTTTTATAACCTGATTGTTTTTCATCAGCAGTACTTTGGCCTGCCCCGGCGGATCGCCGGAATATTGCCACTCAATAGACTGCGGATCGCCGGCCGCCCAGGTGGCTCCCTGTTCAGGGTGGGTCACTGTGACCTGAGGGGGGGTATAGGGCGATACCGGCCCATGGGTAGCCCCGGCTGAAAGGCCGGGTTGGAAAACGGAGAAGATGTTGCTCTTCCCCATAATTTTGGGATGTTCTTGGCTCTGCACCACGATATAAAAATTATCGCCCAACGTTATGTCCTTATCGATTTGCCAGGTGAATTGACCGTTGGCGATCGGCAGGTTGAGGGCCAGCGTTTTCACCGTGGTTGTCCCCTGCATCAGAAAAATGTTGACCGATGTGCCCAGGTTGCCCTTAAAAGTCCATTTAATTGAGCAAATCCCAGCCCGGGTCAGCTTTTCTCCGGCCGCGGGAGAGGTCACCGTGATGGACATGGCATCCCGCGCTTGAGGAGAGAGCACGCCCTCCGACGTTCTTGTCTGCGCTGCGGCCGTTGCCAGCTCCGGAACCATGACCAAAGCCAAAAGCAAGGCTACGAATGTCGGTTTTCGCATTGTTTTACCTCCCCATCGCTTAATATAAATATATATATCATCGGCCGCGGAGCAGTGTCAATTTCAGGAGATCGTCGCCCCCTTCGCCGCTGAGTCCTCCAGGAGAGGCTAAGGCCAAGTCCGCTTGACATGCGCTTAGCTTCCTTCTTATCATTCTAATCATTCTTTTTCAGTTATCCGTCCTTTTCGGAAAGTGCGGGGCCTGAATAGAAACTTTACACTCCGCAGAAGAAAGGAGTCAGACGCATGGGAAAGATCGAAAGGCGCGAGTTCCTCAAGCTCGCCGGAACGGGCGCGGGAGCGTTCATAGCCACCGGCCTGTTCCATGACCGGCTCCTGGCCGGGACACTGCCCGCGGCCGGGGCCGGCCTGTTCGCCGACAAGTTCGGCGCCTCCAAGGAAGTCATGGCCAAGGTGCTGGAGGCCGCCCTGTCCAAGGGCGGCGATTTCTCCGACCTTTTTTTCGAGTACAAGGTGATCATGAATGTGGTCATGGAGGACGACATTATCCGGCAATCCTCGGAGAACGTCGTCCGGGGCGTCGGCATCCGCGTCCTCAAGGGCAAGCAGACCGGGTTCGGCTATACCAGCAGCCTCACTCCGGAGAGCATGACCCAGGCGGCCTTGACCGCGGCGGCCATCGCCGCTTCGGGCCGCAAGGTGCGACCCCCGGACCTCAAGGAGAGCCGGCCCGACAAGCAGGTCTATCTTTTGGAAAAACCCTTTGTGGACGCTCCCCTGGATGACCGCATCACCCTGGTCAAAGAGGCCTACGCCGCCGCCCAAGCCCACGATAAAAGGATCGTCAAGGTCAT
>JBAVVA010000094.1:0-7824 GCA_049697055.1 Candidatus Aminicenantales bacterium | reverse complement strand
TCCTCAGGTCGGTCCAGGAGCGGACTTGTCCCAGCTTGCGGAGAATATAGGACGGCCGGAGATAGAAGGTCCGCACCGCCTTCCGGCGCATCCGCCATATTTCTTCCGGGGTCATGTCCCCCGAGGCGATGAGCGGATAATCGGTGCTGTCCCAGGAGTCCAGGTCGGCTGGGATCCAACCCTTGGCTACGGCTTCCTCCCGGAGTCTGGTGCCGATATCGGGCGTGGCGATGGCGAAGGAGGCGATATCGATATTCAGCTTCTTGGCCAGGTCGATGGTCCGGAGGGCCATCTCCCGGGTTTCGCCCGGCAGGCCCAGAATGAAATAGCCCAGGATGCGGAGGCCATACTTGTTCAGCAGGCGGATGGTCTCTTTGATCTCCGCCGTGGTGATGGGTTTGGAGTATTTTTTCAAAATGGCATCGTCTCCGCTCTCGATGCCGATCGAGACCGTATGGCAGCCGGCCTTTTTCATCCAGGAGATTTTCTCTTCGTTGAGCGAATGGACGTCGGCGTTGCAGCTCCAGCTGAACCCCAGCCCGGCCTCGATCATGTTCCGGCAGAGCTCCACCACCCGGTCAGTGCGGATGGACAGGGTCGGGTCCTGGAAGAGGATCTCCCTGACCCCCAGGCGGCTCAAGGCCTTGAGCTCGGGGATGACGTTCGATACCGGCCGGGACTTGTAGCCGTAGGCGCCGGCGGTGCAGAACCCGCAGCGGTAGGGACAGCCCAGGGAGGTGACCACCACGGTGAAGGGCAGACGGCGGGCGATAGGGATGCGGTACTTGCGGAAGGGAAAAAGGTCGTGACGGGGAACCGGGATCTCAAAAGTGCGGCCGGGGCTGGGGGCCGGTCCGACCAGCTCTGGGCCGCGGCGGTGGATCAGCCCGCGCAACGGGGTTCCGGTCCGGCCGGCCAGATAATCGACGAGGTCCGGCTCGGTGAAATCTGTCAGACAGGCGTCCAGGCAGGAATAGTCCCGAAGAAGCTTTTCCCCCATGAACTTCAGGATACCGGCGCTGGCAATGACCACTGTGTCCGGCCGGACGGCCTTGATCCTGTCCACCAGGTCCAGGTCGGCCTGGAGGGTGGCCGTGCCGGTAGTGAACAAGATTGCCTGGAAGTCGCCCTCCAGGATGCGGCGCAGACAATCCTCCGGGCTGACCTTGTCGATGATGGCGTCCAGGACGGAGACCCGGCAAGAACTGTCCAGCAGGCCGCTGAGGACGATCAAATCCTGGGGCGGCCAGTAATAATTGGCCTTGGAGGAGAAGCTGCAGTAGTAGTCTCGGATATAAAGCTTGTCGCCCGGGGGGTTGAGGAGAAGGACGTTTTTGCCCGGCATTAGAAGGCGATGACGAGACCGCCGCCGTATTCCAGCCCGCCCAGTTCGACCTTCCGCCCGTTCACCTGGGCTTGGGCCCAGGTGGATTTGATCCTGAAGTTGAGCAGTAGGGGAAAACTCTTGGCAAACCTCAAATAAACACCGCCCAGAAGATGGCTGCCCTGGACATAATTGAACAAGGAGCCGATTGGGTTAGATTCATAAAAAAGAAAGAAGTCCAGGCCGCCGCCGGCGTAGGGCTCAACAATACCCAGGGGCAGCCCATAGCGCAGCCCCAGGGATACCGGCACGAGCAGCAATTTGGTTTTTTCTTTGCTGTAGGTCAATTGGCCGGTTTTGTAGATGGCCTTGAGTTCCAGATAGAAATCGATGTCGAAAAAAAGAGCGGAAGAGAGGATGATCCCCTGCACCGCGCTCCCCGGCTGATAAACTTTTTTGAACAGGGGTTCCTGGATGTCGTACCTGCCCAAAAACACTTCCAGCGTTCCCTGGCGGTCGGCCGCCTGCGCTTGGGGAGCCGACTGAGCCGAGAGAAGAGCCAGGGCCGCCAGGACGAGGGCCGCTCCGCTGCGGTTATTCATGATCCTCCTCTACGCTGCCAGGATAGCACACTCCGGGCAGCAGGAAAAGAACAGCGGGAGTCCCCCCGTTTTTTCCAGGGGTTGAGGCCAAGGATGAGGCTTGATAAAAAAAAGCTGCCACGGGCCGGACCGGGCCGGCCTGCGGCAGCGACCAAGAATCTCCGCTATAATCCTCAGAAACCGTACTGAAGCCCCGCCAGCAAGTTCAGCCGGAATAGGCTGGAGAGTCTGGCCAGATCTTCCACCATGACGTCCACATAATGGAGCCGGAGGCCGAGATAAACGGACAGGTTGGGGTTGAAGGCGTAAGAGCCGGAGACGAGCAAGGCGGGGTCGATTTTGAAGAATTTATTCTCCAAGAAAGTGACCGAATCGATGCTCACATTTTCGCTGGCATAGGGAGGGGTTTCGCTGATCTGTAAATCCTCTAGGCTAAAGAGCGTTCCGAAAGAGAAACCGATGATGGGGCCGATGGAGATTTCGATCTTTTCCGTTTGGTAGAGCGAATACAGGCCGAAAGCATAGATGGTCCACATAGTGGAAGACTGAAGCAGCGCTTCATAGGACACGGTGCGGGGTTGATTATAGAGAAAGGGATGGGGCAGGCTGGCTTCCAGGCTGGGCAGAATGCCCAGCAGCTGCAGGCTGGCGCCCAAGCCGGCGCTCCATTTGGAGCTCAGGGTTTTTCCCATCCACAAGTCGAAGACAGGCCGAAGCTTTTGGTCGAACGTTTCGGTGATGGTAGCGGTCTCACCGTAAAGCGCGTATTCTGTCTGGACGCTGAAAGTGGGTTTTAGGAAAAAGGTCAAGCCCGGGCCGCCCCTCAGGAAAAAGGAAGGACGCTTTACCGTCGGGATCTGGGGCTTTTCGGGCTTCAGGGTCGGTGTGACTTCAGGGGTCACTTCCGGCTGCGGGATGGCCTCCTGCCAGAAAGTCACTTTGATGCCATCGGGCAGGGTGGTGATGCTGTGAGAAGGGGCTCGGACATCCATATCGAAGACCACCCGGGCTGCGCTCGACTGGAATTGGCCGGTGCGGACGTTCAAAACACCCATGTCGTTGACCTGGTAAAGGGGCTGGGCTTCGATTTTGGATACGGGGCTGAAGTCGATGACCAGCCTTCTGGGCGCCATGAGCTCAAAGGTTTCAATGAGGAAGGGGCCTTCGACTTTGATGATGAATTGCAGCTGCTCGGCGATTTCAACCTTCTGATAGGTGATGTCCTTGAGGACGGAGACGGGCGCCTGGGCCGGGGCGGCGGGCTGAGGCGGTTCCTGGGCTTGAACGGCGCTGACCAGGACGGCGCTCAGCATCAGCCAGAAACATATGCCTCGGAAATGTTGCTTTGTCAGTTTCACAATGACCTCCATAATGATTTATCGGATTAAGGGGTGGGCGAAAGATCCTTCCCGAACACGACTTTCACTCCGTCTTTCCCGGGCGAGATGCTGTGAGAGGGAATTTTGTCGGCCAGGTCAAAGACGACCCGGGCAACGGTCGGCTGATACTGGCCGGTGCGGATGTTCAGGAGGCCCATATCGTTGACCTGATAAATAGGCTGGGCCTCGATCGTCGATACGGAGTTGAAGTCGATGATCAGTCTTTTGGATCCCACCAGCTCGGTGATGTCGATGGAGAAGGGGCCGTCGACTTTGATCAGGACCTGGAGCTGGTCGGCGATTTCAACCTTCTGGTAGGTGATCTCCTTGATGACGGAGACGGGGGCCTGGGCCGGGGCGGCGGCCTGAGGCGGTACCTGGGCTCCCACGGCTCCGGCCAGCAAAACAGCGATAGCCAGCCAGAGACAGAAGCCTTGGAAATGTCGAGTTGTAAGTTTCAAGAGTACCTCCATTTAGATTTATCGGATTAAAGGATATGTGGAAGGGCCTTCGATTCCGTCAGCCATGACGGTCGAGACCACATAGGTGTACTTTTCACCCAGATTGATATCGGAGTCGAAGGAGAAGCTCTTCCCAGTGACGGCAACCAAGAGCCGGAAGGCCGAGGGCTCTTCGGCGTTCTTTTTCCGGTATATTCGGTATTCCTGTATTTGGCTCGGATCGCTGACCTTAGGGTTGGTCCTCCATTCGATGAGATTGCCCTCTCTGCGGAAGAAGAGGATGTCATCGTCGGCCCGGCGGACCTGGGCGTCGGCGGGGGGGAAGGGAAAGCGTTTTATTCTGTCGAACCACTTTTCGGCCATGAATTGATAGCCTTTTTCGTTGGGGTGGGTCCGGTCTTCGCCCCAGCAGTAAAGGGAGGTGTCGCCGCCGTCCTCCGCGGGGTAATTGGCAAAATCCTGAAAGAGGTCCTCGAGGGGGATGAGGCATTCGCCGGCCAGCTCGCGGATTCGGATGTTAAGGGCGTTCAGCCTGGGCCGGTTGGCGTACCAGCCGTAACGCTGGATATTGGTGGCCAGGGCGGGGAGCAGTCCATAGTCAAGGCTCTTGCGGATCATTTCCTGGAGGTTGAATGACGTTGTCTCCAGGGAATAGTCATTCCAGATGATGTCGTTGGTGCCCTCCAGGATCAGGATGTAGCGGGCCAGGTATTTGGCCAGCAGGGCCTCGATCCGGGCTAAGCCCTGGAAGGTGCTCTCTCCCGGGATGCCGGCGTTGATCACTTGGTGAGGGCCGAAGTTTTGAGTGAGCAAGGCTTCCAGCCGGGGAGGGTAAGCCTTGTCGGGGATGTAGTCCCCCGGGTCACCGATCCGATCCTCGTCGCAGACGCCGTAGGTGATGCTGTCGCCGAATCCAATGTACTTGCTTTCGTCAAGGGCCGGATTGTAGATCGGCCCGGAGTGAAGAAGAATTTCTCTTTGGCGGGGGATGACCGGCCGCGAAAAGGGAAGGTTTTTTCCCGCTGCCGTCCGGCTCAGGTAGGGAAGATAAAACCATTCTCCCTGGAGGGAGGTGCGGTCCGGCTTGGCCAAGCCGGCCATATCGTCCTTGAGAGCCAGGGGAACGAACGGCTGTCCTCCGGCCAGGGAACCCAGCTCGGATTCGTCGTACCACTCCCCCGGCTTTCCGCAACGGATCATGGCCAGACGGTCCTGGCCCGTATAGCGGACCCAGGTAATGACGGGAAGCACCCCGAAGGCCAGCTCCAGGCCGGGGAAAACGTCGTTGGCTCCGGAATTCTCGGTGACGGCCAAGGCCGGCGACCATTCCCGGCCGTTCCACATTCTGGCCAGGATTTCGTAATCTTGTCCGTCATAGCCGGACCAGGCCAGCCAGACGTTTCCGAAGGGGTCGGCCGCGGCCCGGGGGGTGATGCTGGGGTGTTCGGGCTCGCCGGACAGCAGGGCCTCCGGGGACCAGGCTGTCCCTTTGAATCGGCTGGAAAAGATTTGCTCTTGTTTCGACCTGACGGCCGTCCAGAAAACCCATAGGGAGCCCTGAGCATCCCACAGCAGGCGCGGACAATTCGCCTCCTTCATGCCCGAAGAAATTGTCCAGGTCTGGTCCGAGGCCAGGTCGCGGACAAGGATATCCTGCCGGGAATGATTTTCCTCGACCCAAGCCAGCCACAAGCGGCCGCCGCTGTCGAAACAGCAATCCCAGGGAAGGGAGGGCTGGGCCGGAGAATCCAACAAGGAAGGGGCGCTCAGGTCTTCACCGAGGCGGGCCAGGCCGAGCTTCGACTGGGGCCCTTCCGTCTCGGTCCAGACGGCCCACAAACGGCCTTGAACGTCTTTCTTGATTACAGGCGGGCCGGCGCCCAGGCCGAGCGAGAGGGGACGGGTTTCCTGCTTGCTCGTGGACGGGTCAAGGATTTGAAGAAAAAAGCGGCCTTCCTCCGGCTGGGTGATAGCCACCAGCTGGCCCCGCTCGTTGAATTCAGGTTTGGACAGGAAAAGAGGACTCGGCCGCCAGCCTGCTCCCGCTAAGCAGACAGGCAGGCTGAGAGTGAGTAGAGCCAAAATCCCTGTCCCGGTGGATTTTTTCATTTCCGTAAAAAATTTTAGAAACGCACTATAATACAAGGTTTCTCGGTTTTCAAGCCAAATTATCGAAATGGTCGGGTTGACTTTATCTTTGGGGGTGTGGAATACTCAAAAACCGCCGAGCTATGGACCGCCCCTATGGATTTAGACGCCCCCTTGTTGCCGCCGCTGCTGTCCTCCTCCTTTTAATTTCTTATTCCCTGGGCATTTTCCTGTTTGACCATCAGTTGATCGTTTTTAAAAAAATCGAGCCGGGCAAGATCACGGTCTATACGAATGCTTCCAGCCTGTGGCCCTGCCTGAGCTACGCCTTGTTTTTTTTGTGCGGCCTGGCCCTCCTCTCGCTGGCCGCCGGATGGCGGTGGGCCAGGAAAAAGGGGCGCAGCCTGGGGGAGGGTTTCTCCCGGCAGGTCTGGACTCTGGCTCCCTTCTTAGCTTTGGCCTTCGGACGCTTTGTGTACGGGAAGTTCCTGAAGTACATCGTCTTTATCCCCCTCTATCCACTTCTGGTCGTTGTCGTCTTGGCCGCCGTCCTTTATCTGAACGCAGCTCTCCATCTGGGTTTCCGTTTGCGAAATTTTTTCCGTCAACATGTTTTTCCCGCAGCCAGCAGCCGGGGGGAAAAGGGCAAAACGATCGGCCTGGCGGTGCTGATCGGCTCAGTCCTGGTCCATATTCTAACCATCAGCCCTTTTTACCAGAGGTACTCGAGCTTAATGATTTTCCTGGGAGATGAGCCCAAGTACCTCAGAATGGCCTACTCCTTGGCCAGTGACGGCGACCTCGACCTGACCGACGATTTTGTCGGGGATGAGGTCGAGGTTTTTTGGCGCTTGCAAACCGCCATCGCTTCCGGAAAGAGGGAGCTCGGCCATTTCTCCATCATCGGCCGGGACGGCGGGATCTATCATCTCCATATGCCCGGCTTGTCCTTTCTGATCCTGCCCAGTTTTCTTCTTGACCTGGCTGTTTTCCAGCGGGACATCCCCAATACCCAGGCCTTGATGTTCCTCCCGGCCAAGATGATTTTTACCCGGGCCTGGATTTTGCTCTTGGCCCTGGCTTTTTATTGTTTGCTGGCGCGATTCTTCCAGAAGATGTTCCGTTCCCGCCTCATTACGGCCGTTCTGCTCCTGGCCCTCATCTTCCTCACTCAGATTCCGGAGCTTATGTTCCAGGTCTATCCCGAGCTGGCCGCCGCGCTCTTTCTCCTGCTTGGGCTCAACGCCCTGTTCTTTCCCTTCCGCCGGAAATGGTTGAACGCGCTGGCCCTCATCGCCGGAATCGGATACTTGCCCTGGCTTCATCAGAGATTCATTCCCCTGGCCGTCAGCCTGTATGTCCTTTTTCTTTTACAGAACATTATTCTTGGCCGCAACTGGAAAAGGGTTCTGGCCGTCAGCCTGGCTCTGACGGCCAGCGGGCTCGGCTACGCGTATTATTTTTATTCCATCACCGGGAGCCCTTGGCCCTGGAGCCTGTACAGCCTATGGGGGACGAGCTACACCCGGGCGGCCATTTTCCCCTCGGGTTTCTTTGGCTATATTTTTGATACCGGCTCCGGCCTGCTTTCGCTTTTTCCGATTTTTCTTTTCGCCCTGATCGGAATATTCTGGGGAATCAAGCTCGACCGCCGCCGGGCCTGGATGCTTCTGGCCGTAGCCCTGCCTTATTTCTGTCTGATCAGCATCACTCCCTGGCACGGGAGCCCCTGGGAAACGACGCGGATGAGCTTGATCCTGTTCCCCCTGTTTCTCGTTTTTGTCGGCTATACGCTGCGCGCCCTGGCCCGGCGCACCTCCTGGGCCCATATCCTTTTTTATATGGGCAGCCTGGTTTTTATTATCTTAAACAGGGCCCATCATTTCTGGGATATCAGCCTGGGGAATGTTTTGATTCTGCCCCCTCAAGTCGGATATATCATCCAATGCTTTTTCGTCCTGGTGTTTTTC
>JBAVVA010000093.1:0-15559 GCA_049697055.1 Candidatus Aminicenantales bacterium | reverse complement strand
ATTCCCCCGCCGGAATAAAGACCGTGCTCTCCGGTGGAATGGCCGCGGCCAAGCTCCGGGCGATCTCTTCTCTTGTCCGGCCCATGATATCAAGGTGGTCGAGACGGACATTGGTCAGGGCCAGGATGGAGGGCTTGAAAATACGTCCTGCTTCGACGGCCAGGTATTCCGGGTTGATGCTCATAAGCTCGGCCACGACCGTATCGGCCTTGAGCTTCCGGGCCAGATGCATTAAGGCTTTGCCCTCGAGCAGCGAGGGTGAGCCATTTCTTTCAATTTCTCGCTCGCTGCCGTCTGGCAGAATCACGGCCGGGCGCGAGCCCGTAGTCCTGGCCACCACCCTGTGGCCTGAGCCTCTCAGCGCGGCAGCGATGAGCCTGGCGACGGAGGACTTCCCTCGGGTGCCGGTGACGGCAACCCTTAGGGGAACCCGGCGGCGGCAGCCGTCCAGGGATATTTTCTCCCAAAAAAAATAGGCGACAAGGGCCAACAGGCAAGCCAGGCTCAGCCACAAAATTCTGATGAAATTCCTCTCTAGCTTGTACGGCGCATTATTATAAACAAATAAAAAGGGAGGCGAAAGACGGGAGGGGGTATCAAGTCCCGTCATCCGCCTCCACACTGAAAGGAGGGAATGTATGGGTATGGAGGCCGTAGCCTCACTTCTCTGCCATCATAATATGCATCTTCTGTGCCAAATAAAACAGCTTATTTTCTGGGAATAAAAAACAAAACCATAAAGTTTATTTACAAATTATTAAATTTTTTTTATTGGTTAGTTTATGTTACTGAATTTAGTATAAATAGGAAAAATAATCCAAGTCTGCATTCCCATTTATAGCGCGACTTGATGGGTAAAAAGAGCGGGGCTTTCTTTCGCACCCGCTGAAAATGCCCCCTCCTCCCTTCTGTTTGTCCATTTAGTAGACCCTCAACCGACCGCTTTTTTCCCGTATCGCCAACATTTTTTGTTTCACCCATAATATTTCTATTCCGGCTAAAAAGGAAAGCGGCGCTTTCGGCGCAGCCGGGCAGATTGAAATTTTTTGCCTTATTCTTTATATTGTTGATTTTAGACGCAATAACCATGTCAGACCTGGAGAATATTCTCAAAACCAAACACCTCCTGGAGGAAATGGCCAAGTCCATCCGAAACATCCTGCTTTCCCGATTCTCCAGCCTGACCCCTTCAGAGCGGGAAGATGTGGAACAGGATGTGAAGCTTAAGCTTTGGCGGGCGGTAGCCCGTGGGAAAAAAATAGACAATCTAAGGTCCTACTTATGGAAGGCGGTTTCTACGACCGCCCTGGATGTTCTGGAAGCGAAAGAGGGTTTTTGCTCATTGGAGGATGAAGTGGATCATCCGGCTGCCGAAGCCGCGGTCAGGGGTCATTCGATTGAAGGAAAAATGGCCCTGGAAAAAACAGTGGAGCTTCTGCCGCCTAAAAGAAAAACCGTGGTCAAGATGTATCTGCAGGGCGCGGGGCTGGCCCAGATCGCCGCCTCTCTCTCCTGGAGCGAACCCAAGACCCGGCATCTTTTATACCGAGGTCTGAACGATATTAAAAGGATCATGAAGTCAACCGGGCCTACTCCGCCCGAAGATAAAAATCGGATGGAAAGGGGGGAAAGATGAAGGACAGAGCCAAGAGCCCGAAGCGGTGGGGCTGTCCTCAGGGCAGGCGGCTGCGGGAGGCCTTCCTGGAAGAAGAGCCTTCCCTGGACAAGGAGATTTTCCTGGCCCATGCTTCTTCCTGCCCATACTGCCGCAAGAAATTAGAGCTGATCGAGAAGCTGAGGTCTCAACTGGCCCCTCAACTTGAACAGGTACCGGGCACATCCCTGGACAGAAAGGAAACCAGGCATCTGCGAAAAGTGGCCTATAAGGAAATCAGCCGGATTTCGGGCCGTCCGGCTGGCCATCCTCTCTTCCGGCGCTTCTCCCTCCGCCACCTGGCCATAGCCGGCCTGGTCCTGAGCTTGGCTCTGGGAGCAAGCCTGCTCTTGAACCGGTCCGGGAGCAGGGATACCTTCCGCGATACTCTTCCCCCTGGGCAGGATGGCCTATCGCCCCAGGGCCTGCTGAAGGAGAAACCGGCCGTCTTCGAATGGAGCCCGGTTCCCGAGGCGGCCTCTTATTCTTTCGAGCTGATCAACGACGATCTCGAGCTGCTGGCGCAGGGTGAGCGCTCCTGCCGAACGCGCTTCACCCTCAGCCCGGAGGCCGTCCAAAAGCTGACCACGGGCCGGACCTACATCTGGACGGTCAAGGCCTATGACGATAAGGGCAGCGAACTCGGAGAAAGATCGGCCGACTTTACGGTCCCCTAGCCGCTCGTCGTCTCCCCCTGACTTCAATTTTTAACTCAATGGAAAACCGGGTCTACCCGGCAGAGCCGAGGGGAGGGCCGCGCTCTCACACCCGTTTTTCGGGGTCAACCTTGGGAGTTAGGAGGAAGTCGATGGAGCGGGAGAGGACGTCCAGGTCCAGGGGTTTGACGAAGAAGTGGCTGACAGAATGGCGGGTGAGCTGTTCGATGTTGACCAGATCCGGGAAGGCGGAGATGAGGATCGCTTCGCCCCTGTAGCCCAATTCCCTGAACTGCGCGACGAGCTCCAGACCGTTTATGTCCGGGAGCTTGAGGTCCACAATGAGAAGGTCCGCGCGGACCGCATGGAATCGTTGCACCGCTTCCTGTCCGTCCTTGGCCAGATAGACCCGGTACTTTTCATTCAGGATAAGACTAAAGGTCTTGCGGATGGATTCTTCATCCTCGACCACAATGATCTTCTTGCTCAACATTTCTATTCTTCCTTCCAATCTAGCTTCTGCAAATATTGTGCCAACACCATCGGGCCTCATCCAGGGGCGTCAACCCGGCCCGCGACACAAACTTAAGGTCTTCATCCCTATAGCTTTACAGATATTGAAAAAAGAGTTTACAGGATTGCCGAAGACGCCACCTCAAGCTTGTATTCCCTGATCTTTTTATCCAGGGTCGGACGGCTGATCTGAAGAATCTGGCAGGTCCGCGTTTTGTTGCCCTTGGCCATGTTCAGCACATACTGGATATAGGATTTCTCAACGTCCTTCAGGGTAATCAGCTCGCGTCGGATCACTTTTTCATCCACTGTCTCCAGGGGCAGGTTCTCCTTGAGGATGATGTCGCCCTTGGCCAGGATAACGGCCCTGGTCAGGGCGTTCTCCAGTTCCCGGACGTTGCCCTTCCAGGGCAGTTCCATTAAGATCTTCATCACCTCGTCGGGGACCTTGCGGACGGTCTTCCTCAGCTCCCGGTTGATCTTTTCTAGAAGGTAGACCACCAATTCGGGTATGTCTTCGCGCCTGTCCCGCAGGGGGGGAAGGTCGATCTCCACCACTTTCAAGCGATAATAGAGGTCTTCCCGGAAACGGCCCTTATCGATGAGCGACTTGAGGTTTTGGTTAGTGGCGGCAATAATCCTGGCCTCGGTCTTGAGCACTTTCTCTCCCCCGACCTTCATGAAGTCACGCGTCTCGATGACCCGCAACAGCTTGGACTGCAGGTTGGCGGACACGTCTCCGACCTCGTCCAGGAAGAGAGTGCCCTTGCCGGCGATCTCGAATTTGCCTTTGGTCTCGCAGACGGCGTCGGTGAAAGCGCCCTTGACATGTCCGAACAGCTCGCTCTCCAGCAGGGTGTCGGAAATAGCCGAACAATTGATGACGATGAACGGCTCGTCGCGAAAGGGGCTGTTGTAATGGATGGCCTTGGCCACCAGCTCTTTGCCGGTACCGCTGTCTCCCTGGATGAGGACATTCGTGCGGGAGGCCGCCACCGAGCCGATGAGTTTGAAGACTTCCCGCATTGGGACCGAGCGGCCGATGATATTGTCGATGGTATACTCTTTCTGTTTTTCCGCAACCAGGTAACTGACCTTATCCTCCAGCTTTTTGACCTGAAAGGCTTTGTTGATGGTCAGGTCCAGGGCCACATAGTCCAACGGCTTGACCAGATACTCGAAGGCGCCCTGCTGGACGGCCTCCACCGTCGTCTTCATATCGTCGTAGGCCGTCATGATCAGAACGCAAGGCTTGGGGGTAATCTGCTTGATGCGCCGCAGCACCTCCAGCCCGTTGATGTCGGGCAGCCGGATGTCCAGAAGAACAAGGTCCGGCGAGGACTCCTTGACTTCCAGGAGACCGGCCTCCCCGGTCTCCGCCTGATGAACCTCAAACCCCTGACGGCTGAGATGAGAGGCCAGGGTTTTGCGGATGAGCGAATCGTCATCAATGATGAGTACGGATCTCATGTTCCCCCCTCGAGTGGCAGATGAATTTCCAGGGCGGTCCTCCGGCCGTCTGTCCTGACGACCCGAATGGTGCCCTGGTGCTGTTCCAGGATCTTGCGGGCGTTGGCCAGGCCCAGGCCCACGCCGGTGGGCTTGGTGGTGAAGAAGGGCTCGAAGACGGTTTCCCATAGCTCCTCCGGGATGCCCGGGCCGTTGTCCTCGACCCTGATCCGGAGAGGCCCTTGGTCATTGTCCTCGAGGCGGGACAGAGTCACCCGGACCCAGCCTCCCTCTTCGACCGCTTCCAGCGCGTTCCGCAGAATATTGGTGAAGACGTCCCTCAGCTTGTCGCCGTCGGCCATGATCTCGGGCAGGCCGGGCTGATAGCTCCTCTCCACCTTCACCCGTTTATTCCCGAATGCATCGCGCAGCATTTTCAGGGATTCCTCCAGGATCTGCTCCACGGAAAAACGGTTGAGGCTCAACTCCGTCACCCGGGTGTAGTTGAGAAAGCCCTTGACGAACTTCTCGATCTGGTTGATGCCCTCCTGGGATAGGGCCAGGTGTTCGCGCTCCGTCTCCTCCAGCCGCTCGGCCTGAGCCAGCTTCTGAATGTTCAGCTTGACGGAAGTGAGGGGGTTGCGGATTTCATGGGCGATGGTGGCCGCGATCCGGCCGATGGAGGCCAATTTCTCGGCTTGGATGAGCTTCCGGTTGGCCTCCTCCTTCTCGCGCTGGGTCTGCTGGAGCTTCTCGCTCATGGCGTTGAAGCTGGAGGCCAACTCGCCGATCTCGTCCTTGGAATGCCGGACGATCCGACGAGAAAAATCCCCCTTCGAGATCCGGACCGTGCCCTTGGCCAGGTCTTTAATGGGCCCGGAGATGCGACGGGCCAGAAACGCGGCGCCGGCCGCCCCGAACAGAAGGCCGGCCAAGCCGATGAGAATGAGAACCTGACGGGTCCTTCGGATTCGGGAATGCATATCCTCGAGCGATATCCCCACCTTGATCGATCCCCAGCGGGTGGCCGAGCCGCGGGCGTAGATGGGAACCTCGGCCTCCAACAGGCGCACCCGCCGGCCGTTCCGTTCCAGCGTCCGCGAGGCAAAGGCGTAGCTGTCCGGCGCGGCATCAGGCATCAGCCGGCTGCAGCAGAAGATGTCTTCATGCTGTTTGACCAAGCCGCTGCTCACCAGGGGGGCGGAGAAGCGGTCATAGAAAATGATATACAGCAGAGAGTTGTCGATCCGATCCTCTATGTTCTTCTTGATGGCCTCCAAGTCGTAGAAAAACAGCGGGTCCAGGTTCAAGTTGGCCAGGTTTTGGGCAATGAGAATGCTCCGGCTCCGGGATTCTTGGAAGGCCGCGTCCGATTCCCTTTTGTCGATGACCAGGAGGATGGCCCCCACCAGTAGGATAAGGAGGAGCAGGTTGGAGGTCAGAAATCGCTGATAAAGAGTCAGCCGCACTTTTATCCCCTCAGTCTCCCTTGCTGATCCAGATCTTGGTCGTATCCAGGTGAGAAAAACCGAGGGGCGGAACCTCCACTCCCCGGACATACGGCTGGATGGCCATCCGGCGCAGGTTGGAGAAGAGAGGCACGGCCGGGATATCTTTGAATAAGAGGCCCTCAGCCTGCTGAAAGATGTCAATCCGCTTGGACCAGCTCCTCTGGGACGCGGCCTTATCCAGCCATTGGTCGAACAGGGCGTTCGAATAGCGGGTCAGATTCTTGGGTGATTGGGAATAGAACAGAGGCCGGATGATGTTATCGGCGTCAGGCGAATCTATGCGCCACTCAACCAGGATCAGGTAAGGCTTTTTCAGCTCTAGGATTTCCCTATCCTCCCGGAAATAGCGCAAGGACAGGCGGAAGCCCAGGTCCTCCAGCTGCTTTTGCAGTTCCCCGAAAATTCTGTAATAAGAGTCCCGACGGGGCAATCGGGCGTAGAGGACCAGGGGGGGCAGGTCTTTTTCCCCCGGATAGCCCTCCCGCCGCAGAAGTTGTCTGGCCTCTTCGATATTATTGCTCCAAGATTTATCCGACGGGCAGAAACCGGGCAGCTGGGCCGGGATGAAATTATCGATGAGCTGGGGGAGGGATTCACTGGAGGTCGCCTCCTGGGCGATGCGGCGCCGGTCGACCACGAGCGAAACGGCTCGCCGGACCAGGGGATTGTCCAGGGGGGGCTGCTGACAGCTCATGCCCAGAAAGATGCCATCCAGGGAACCTTCCTTCTGGATTTGGCAGTCGGAATCGGCCAGACCTTCCGAGAGAAAAGGAATGATGTCGATCTCTTTGTTCCGAAAATGATCCAGGGTGAAGAAAGGGCTGTATTCCACGGCTTCCAGGTAGGGAGGGCCGCCGAAATAGCGCGGGTTTCTTTCCAGGCGCACGCCCACCACATCCAGACGATTGCTCCGCAGCCAATAGGTGAACTTAAAGGGGCCGCTGCCCACGGGCCTCCAGAAGAACCCATCACCCCGCGCCCGAACCAGATCGTGGGGCACCACTTTGCAGTAGTACAGGCTCAGCAGGTAGAGGCTGGAGACAAAGGGTTTCGTCCACTGGATCTCGAAGACATAGCGATCCGCCGCCTTGAAGCCGGAGACGGCCGGAGCACGGCCATCCCAGAATTCCTTGGCGCCGACGACATGGTTCATGAAAGCATAGGAATAGGGAGAAGAGACTTTGGGGTCGAGGAGCCGCTCCAAGGAGAATTTGACGTCCTCGCTGGTCAGCTCTTGTCCATTGTGGAACTGGACTCCCCGCCTGAGGTAAAAAGTCGAGGTTTTCCCGTCCGGGGAAATGGTCCAATATTCGGCCAAGGCGGGCGCGACGTTCAGGTCCTTGTCCAAACGGACGAGCCCGTCATAGAGCTGCTCCAACAGAAAAACATCCGCTTCCTTGGCCGGGTCGAGGTTGATATTGAGAGTGTTGGTGAAAGGCTTCAGGTGCAGCGTCCCGCCGGGCCTCGGTTTTTCCTCCTGCAGTTTGCCGCTCATGGGCAGGCCGGCCAGCGTGCTCAAAAGGCTGAGCCCGAAAAAAACGGCCAAGAGGGAGAAACTAATCTTTTTCATCTTATCAGAATGATTTTTTGAGCAAGCTTTATGCCAATCTTCTAAAATCCCGCTAAGGTCCTAATTAATTGAAAAATCAACACAATAATTATAACAGATGGCGCCGAATTGTAAACTTATTTTACAATTAAATTAGAATTTGACGGGGACGACTGGAAGAAAAGCTAGAATTTTCCGTCCATCTGAAATTCAGAGCTGTCCAGCCAGAAACCGGTATCGGTCAGGGAATCAACCTGGGCCTGGAGAAGGTCATAATGGAACTTTTCTTCCTCGCTGATTTTGAGAAAAATTTCCTTGGCCGCCAATTCCTCCGTCTTTTGGGCGCAGCCCTTGAACAAATCAATGGCTTTGAGCTCGAGCTCCATGCCCATACGCAGGGCTTCGATATCGCCCTTGCTTTCCGCACGTTTCATCCGGGCGGCTAATTCCTCAATGACCGGAGATGAGCCCCTGAGCCGTTCCCTGTTCACCAGCTTTTTCCAATCATCGGAGCGGAGGATTGAAGAGAACAGCCGGCTGAAATCCTCCAGGTGCCTGGCTTCTTCACCGGCCAAGCGGAGGAACATCTTCTTGCCCAGTTCCTGGCGGGTCACTTCCGCGGCTCGATTGAAGAAGGCCTGGCCGTTGATCTCGAGCTTGAGGGCTTCCTCTATAAAATCTCTGATCGGAGCATTGAGTTTTGACATAGTTCGTCTCCTCTGTTCTTGGTTGGGGCCGTCATTGTAATCGAAATCGCCGCGCCTGCCAAGCCCGGCTGGCTCCTTCGGGGAAACGGCCGGGGCGGTCTCGCTCCCGGGAAGGTTTTTAACGCCGTTCCCTGATGGTCGCAGCGACCGCCCCGGCCATTTCCCCCAAATCTAAAATGACGACGATTTTAATCTTCGTCAAGACGATTTCTGCATGATATAAACGCTCGACGACGGGCCGCGGCCGGCTTTGCGGAAATCCACGACCCGGTAGCCCTGAGCCAGAAGCGCGCCGAACGCTTCTCTGGTCCGCAGCCGCCACTCCAAGGGAATGCGCCTGACGGACTCCGCTTCAACATCGGTTTCCCTCAACATACGGTAGAAATCTTCGGGGATGGGCACCAGCAGGATTTCGGCCTGACCGAGTCCGGCCAGGGCGGCGCTTTGAACGACCTCCACTTCGACGAGCCCGCTCCGGCCCCCGACGGTCTGCCGGCCCGTGCTCAGGACATAGTGATCGGGACGAGAGAGAACGCCGTCCGGGTAAGCGGGCCGCCGCCCCTGCGCCCTGAGGTCCCAGAGCATGAAGAAACGGTCGCTGGGGATATCCGGCCGGTTGAGATGCCCGCCGTATTCTCCGTAGGTGGCCGGCCGATAGTCCAGTACCTGCATCCCAAAATGATGAATGTTGCGGTAAGCGTTCACTCCGCTCAGAGGGTCATAGGTGCAGGTTACGGTAAAGACTCCCAACACTTCACGCAGAATATCCCGTTGGAATTCCTTGATCCGCAGGCCCAGGCCGAAGGACCGGAAAGACTCCTTGACCCCGGTGTACTGGGAATAGAACCACAGGTTGTCCAGCGATTTGAAGGCGATGGACTTGTCCCGCAGCCCGACGAACCCGTAGGAAAAGCCGGCCAGGTGCTCCTTGTCTTCAACCAGCCGGCCTCGTTCGTCCTGGGCATAAGCGGCGATGAACAGGCTGCTTCCCTCGTGGAGATAGTTCTCGCACATCATGTTCCGGGTGCCGGGCAGGTTGTCCTGGGGGAAGCCCCAGATCTCATTGCGGAGTTCCTCATACTTGGCATAGTCCGCCGCCTGGGAGGAGGTCTCCACTTTGAGCCAGAACGACCGGCCTCCGGTCTCGACCCGGCGCAGGAGTGAGGTCGTAGGATCTTGCGGGCGCATATTCAATAAAAAAAATTTCTCGCTATAATTGTAGCCAAAAGGCGCTGCCCCATCAATAAGTCGGCCGGAGAGGGTTGCATCTCAAAACATGTTATTTCCAAGAGGTGTCGGAATCGCCCCCCAGGGCCCCATAGCGGAGGGGGGTCCCGTCCCTGACGGGGGGAACCGACGGGACTGGTTCCCCAGGGGCCCGGGGGGATTCCGGCACCGATACTGAATCACATTAACGGAGATGCTTCCGCCCGATATTCTCATTTACATTCACTACAAATTTCAGGTAATGTAAAATCATTTAACGAGAGCAGAAAGACAGGGAGTGTATTCATGAATAGCAAAAGGAATATCTTTCTATACCTCCTGGTTCTCGGCCTGCTGACGGGTCAGCTCTTCGGTCAGGTCACGCTCAAGAAGGCCCAAAGCCCAGAGGACGTGCCCGAGGCCTTCCGGGCCCTGTGGCAGAAGGGCGACTGGATCGTCTCGGACGGCGCCTTTCTGGCGCTCATCGGGGGCCCGGGCCGCAAGCCGGAAATGAAGTTCGCCTCTGTCAGTCCCTCACCAACTGCTCCCGGCAGCATCCTGAGCTTCATCCCGGCCGGCGCTGAGGTCAAGAATGAGATCAACTTCGGACAGCCTGTAATCCGCTTGGACGACAGGCCCTACCACCTCGCCTACAGCAGCATCTCGGCCAAGCCGGCCGGTCCGGAGGGAGCCGTCATCCTGGAGTTCAGCACCGAGTTCCTCGTATCGGAAAAGGCCCAAGCAGCGATCCTGACCGCCCTGCGCATCACGCCGGATGGGAAAGGCTTCCAATTGACCTCAACCATAACCAACACCGGCCGGTCGGAGATCAAGGGCCTCAGCTTTGCCCTCAACGCCTTCGCCGACACTCGCTACAATTTTTCTCCTTTCCTCAGGGATAAACTGCCCCGCCTCAGCTATCGCCTCTTCCACAAGCGCGGCCACAGCCTAGCCTGGGTGGATCTGACGCCGCCGGCCAAGGGAGAAGGCCCCCAGCCCGGGACCCTGGCCCCCGGCCAGGCTTTCACCGTGGACTATCGGCTGCTGGCCGAAGAGGAAGGCGGAGCGCTCCTGGGGCGTGTCCTCGACCTCCTCCAGGTGAAATCGTTCCCGGCCCGCCTCAGAATCTCGGAACAGAAGGGCCGGCTGGCCGAGCTCGTGGTTCAGGATTTTCTGAACTCCGCGGTCCTCTACCGCGATTTCTTGATAGACACGCCACAGCTGACCCTTCCCCTGCCCGAGGGACCTTACCTCGTTACGGCCAATTTGTTCCCGGCCGTGGTCGAGGGCAGGCTGGTGGTGACCCCGGAGGGCGAGAACACCTGCGCCCTGACCGACCCGCCCCGGGGCAAGGTGAAAGTAAAGATACAGGACGTCCAAGGCCGATACGTTCCCGCCAAAGTCATCTTCATCGGACTCCAGCCGACCCGAACGCCCTATTTCGAGCCGGAGAATCCCCGCCAGACCGAGCAGGGCTGGGAAACCTTCAAGAATTCCTCTTACCCGCCCGAACAGGGCCAGGAGGTGGTTCTGCCGGCCGGTGTCTACCTGGCTTCCGCTTCCCGGGGGCCGGAGTCCACCTCGGACCAGAAAGTTATTGAGGTCCTCCAGGACTCCGTCCAGGAGCTCATCTTCCGCCTGGACCGCGTCCTCGACACTCCCGGGCTTATCGCCCTCGACCCTCACCTCCATACCAAGCATTCGGACGGAAAGGTCAACGTGACCGAAAGGCTGAGGTCGATCGTGGGGGAGGGCTTGGAAGCGGCCATCTCCACCGACCACAACCGCATCACCGATTATGGCCCGGACCTCAAAAAGAACGGCCTGGACCGCTTCCTGGCTGTGGCCTGGGGAGAAGAGGTGACCGCGTCTCAAGCGGCCGTTGAATTCAACTCTTACCCGGTGATCTTCAAGGCCACCGAAGAGAACAACGGCGCCATTCCCGTCTGGCAAGAGACTGCTGCTCCCCTCTTCCGTGAGGCCCGCCAGAAATTCCCCGGGGCTCTTCTCTCCCTGAACCATCCGCGGGCCGGCGCCATCGGCTACTTCAACAACCTCGAGCTCGACCAGGATGCGGCGGCTTTCGCCTTGGATAAAATCAGCCTGGACTTCGACCTCCTCGAAGTTCTCAACGGTCCCTTTTATTTTTCCGCGAACAGGGTGGCCGTTGAGGACTGGCTTCATTTGCTCAACCGCGGCCGATTTTTTCCATTGATCGGGTCCTCGGATTCTCATTCCACAGACGGGGACGAGCCCGGCTATTCCCGCACCTATATTCTCTACTCAGGCCCCCGGGCCGCCGAGCTGGACTGGGCGGTCCTGTTTGACTCACTGAAGCGGGGAAAGTCCTTCGCCTCCAACGGCCCGCTCCTCGAATTTCGGGTCAACGGCGCAACTCTGGGTGAAACGGTCAAGGCCAAATCAGGCCGGGCGGACCTTTCCCTGGACGTCCGCAGCGCCCCCTGGGTCTCCGTGGACGAGGTCCGGCTGATCATCAACGGCGAAAGGAAGATAGTCTTCCCGGTCAAAACCCCGGCCTCCCGGGTCCAGAAGCTCTCCGAACGGATCAGCCTTCATCTGGAGCGGGACGCCTATCTCGCCCTGGAGGTCCTCGGCCGGCGAACCCTCTACCCGGTGGTGCAGCAACCGTCCAAAACGGCTCAACCCAAGGACGCCACCCTGCCCTATGCCCTGTCCAACCCCATTTTCGTGGATGTGGACGGCAACGGCCGGTTTGATCCGCCCTGGCCCGAACCGCTGGAGCTGAAAAAGGAGGTTCCGTTCCAGCAGGAAAAGGTTCCCCGCAAGTGAGCCTTCAGGAGAAGCCGCGGGGATCGCCCGAATCCCCGGACCGTCGGGCTGAAGAAGAGGAGCGGCGCAGGCTCCACCGGCGCCTGCACCTAGCCTTGCGCTCGAAACAGATCAACCCCCGGCTGAGAACTTTCCTCTTCATCTTGGAGGTCGTTCTTGTCCTGGGCCTGCTCGTCTGGTGGCTGTCCTCCAGGTCCGTCCAGCAGAGCAAGAGCCTGTGGGTTCTGTTCCTCTATTCCTTCCCGGCCGAGTTCATCATCTCCACGGTCCCCCATGAGCCGGTGATCCTCTACTTCAGCAAGTTCTATCCGCCGCTCCTCATCGCCCTGGTTTCCGTGGCCGGGCTGGTCCTGACTGAGATCATCAACTACACCGTCTTCCAGTATGTGGCCGACCTGCGCCTCTTCCGCCGGATGCTGGAAAGCCGGGTCGTCCAAAAATCGGTGAGCCTTTTCAACAAAGCGCCCTTCCTCACCCTTTGGGTCTGCGGCTTCACGCCCATCCCCTTTTATCCCCTCCGCTTTCTGGTTGTCCTGGCCCGCTACCCCTTGTGGAAGTATATCCTGGCCGTTTTCACCTCCCGCCTGCCGCGGATCTACTTGATCGCCTTGTTGGGCGACCTCCTGAGCTTCCCCGACTATGTGATCTTCGGAATCTTCGGCCTGCTCCTGGCCGCGGCCCTGGCCCCTCTCTGCTTTCAATTGTTCAAAAAAAGACAAAAGAAACGGCTGGCCGCCTCTCCCCCCCTCGGCCAGGACGGAGACGGCCTTCCCCCTGAATAGGGCCCACACTCCTCCCCACTTATTTGCCATTCTTAACCGAGGCAAAATTTCAATTGGCGTTATTTGTTTTGACAGCCCTTCCGGCCCATGCTATAAAAGAACTTCCTTCAAACAAACCCGATGATACAAGACTCTGATTTCCTGAGCAGCGCGCCCTGCATTATTAACCCGCGGTCGGCCAGCCATAAATGGCAGAGGGACATTCGTTTGCGCCATTATCTCCAGAGCCGGCTGAAGGGCCCGCCGGCCCGGCCAACCCGGAGCAAAGAAGAGAGCATCCGCCGGGCCGTCGAGTTGAGCAAGACCAACGATTTCCTGGTCATCATCGGCGGCGACGGCACCATCTCTGACGTCATCCAGGGCATCATCCAGGCCGGCACCAGCGACCGGGTGCGCCTGGGCATCATCGCCCTGGGCAGCGGCAACGCCTTCCAGTGGTCCCTGGGCATTCCCAAGCGCGCCAAAAACGCCCTGCGCCTTCTGACCGAGGGCCGGGTGAAGCCCATCGACGTCATCCGGGTCAACGGACGCATCGGGTCCTTCATCAACATCGGGGGGACGGCCGAATGCGGCTACTACGCTCACAAGAACTTCGCCCCGGGAATCCTGGGCCACTTCCTGTCCATCTGGCCGAACATTTTCCACGCGCGGCACGAGGTGGAGGTCGATCTTTACGACGGGCTGGAAGACGGAGGCCAGCCCTTTGCCCATAAGTCGATGCGGCTGAAGATGGTCGACTGCATCGTCACCAAGACGCGATACTTCGGCTACGGCTGGAGGATCGCCCCCTACGCTGTCGTCGACGACGGCTACCTGGACATCACCTTCTACGAGATGAGCGCGCCCCTCTACGTTTCCCTGGGCGTGTTCATCTATCTGGGGCTTCTGCAGCGGAGTCTCCGGCATTTTAAAGCCAAGCGGATGATCATCCAAGGCCGGAAACTGCCCGTTCAATATAACGGCGAGGACCTCCCCTACCAGGACAGGCTCGAGCTGGAGGTCATGCCCAAAGCCATCAAGATCGTCGTGCCGGACTGAGAGTAAATCTCCAGGGAGGACACACATGAAAAAAGCCGTGGCCTTGATGTTGGCCGTCCCGCTGCTTCTGATCCTGTCCGGCTGCGCGGTCCATCTCCATTTCGACCTGCTGGGAGAGGACACTCTCCAGGAGGTCGTCCTGCAGAAGACCGAAGCCCGGGACAAGATCCTTCTCCTCGACATCGAGGGCATTCTTGTCTCCGGGAACGATACGGGCTCCCTGAGCCGGGAGAGAAACCTTCTCTCCTCGTTCACCGCCAAGCTCGAGCGGGCCGCCCAAGACCCGGATATCCGGGCCGTCATCCTCCGCCTGGACACGCCGGGCGGCGAAGTCACCGCCAGCGACCTGCTTCATCATGAGATCCTCCGTTTTAAAAAACGCACCGGCCTTCCGGTGACGGCCTTGATGATGAGCCTGGCCGCCTCGGGAGGATACTATGTGGCCTGTGCCTGCGACCGGATCATCGCCCTTCCCACGACCCTCACCGGCAGCATCGGTGTCATAGCCCTCTTTCCCGATACGGGCGAATTGCTGGGCAACTTAGGCTTGCGGGTGAACGTCATCAAGTCCGGCGCGCTCAAAGATGCGGGCAGCCTGTTCCGCGGAATGACAGACCAAGAACGGGCCCTCTTCCAGGGGATGATCGACGAGGATTATCGGACCTTTGTCGACGTGGTGACCGCCAACCGGTCGGGCCGGCTGACGCGGGAGGAGGTGATCCGCCTGGCCGACGGCCGTGTCTACACGGCCAGACAAGCGCTGGAAGCAAAGCTCATCGACGAGATCGGATATTTCGACTCGGCCTTAAGCGCTGTGTTGAAAATGGCCGGCCTGCCCCGGGCCAAGGTCGTGGCCTACACCTATTATCCCAAGACCCGAACGAATATTTATTCCCTTTCCCCAGCCGGACGGCCGACGGCCGAAGAGCAGGTCTGGTCGCGCTTGTTGGCCGGCCTGAAGAGCGGCTTCTATTACCTTTGGCTTCCCCAGGCTTCGGCTCAATAGGGCTTGGCCGGCGCCCTCCCTATTCCGTCTTCTGGGCGACGATGCTGAAGGCGGGCGGCTGGAGGAGATGGGCCTTCACCGTGCAGGCGTTCACCGCCTTGATGACAGCCGGCGTGTAGCGCTCGGGAAAGCCGGGCGGAAGCTGGAGCATAATCTCGATCCGGTCGACAAACTTAGTTTGAGGATTGCGCTCGTAGCTCATGGTCAGGCCCGCTCCCCGGGTGGCCAGGCTCCGGGCCTGGCAGAAAGCCAAGAGGTAATAGCCGGCGCAGGCAGCCAGGGAGGCCAGGAACAGATCAAAAGGTGACGGCGCCGACCCCTCGCCCCCGTCGGATACGGGCTGGTCGGTGCGGATCAGATGGCCCTTGAAAGCCACGTCCACCTTGACTCCTCCGGGAAAGCTGACCTTAAGCTCCTTCATGTTCCCTCCTGTCTTTCTTCGGCCGACGCAGCCCCTTGGAAAAAACGGCCAACAACAAGGCCTTGTCCTGGGCGGACAAAGCCATCCGGCCGAACAAGCCATAGATCCGGTCGGTCAGCTGCCGGCGGTTGGTGTCGTGGATGAACCCCGCCTCCTCCAGCTTCCGGCAGATCCGGTCGAAGCATTCCTCTTGTTCCGGCCGCGGCAGGGGACGCCTGAAGACGATGGGCTCCTGCTCCTGGTCCCGGTCAAATAT